>NZ_PQSS01000006.1 GCF_002920535.1 Streptomyces sp. Ru71
AACCGCCAACGGCACCCAGATCCAGCTCTACACCTGCTCGGGCGGCACCAACCAACGCTGGACCCGCACCTGATGGACCTGCAACCGAAAGGGTGAATCGATGACGGCCTACGGTGCGGCTTCCCTCGTCCCTCCGGAAAGACATCAGTGGTGGTCCCGGGTGGCCGCCGTGGTGGCGGCGATCCTCGCGATCGGCATGCTCTCCGTGGTGAATCCGGCACCCGCCGAGGCGGCGACCGTGGACACCAATGCCTGGTACGTCCTGGTCAACCGCAACAGCGGCAAGGCGCTGGACGTCTCTGGCGCGTCCACCGCCGACGGCGCGCGGGTCAGCCAGTGGACGCGCAACGACGGAGCCAACCAGCAGTGGCAGTTCGTGGACTCGGGAGGCGGCTTCTACCGGCTCAGGGCCCGGCATTCGGGCAAGGTTCTCGACGTGGCCGGCGCCTCGACCGCCGACGGCGCCGCGATCCAGCAGTGGGCCGACGCCAACGGGGCCAACCAGCAGTTCCGCCTGGCAGACTCCGACGCGGGTCACGTCCGGCTGATCAACCGCAACAGCGGCAAGGCGGTGGAGGTGCAGGGTGCCTCCACCGCCGACGGCGGCAACGTCGTCCAGTACACGGACTGGGGCGGCGCCAACCAGCAGTGGCGGATGATCAAGCTGTCGTCCGGTGGCGGTGGATGCGGTAGCGCCCCGACTCTGGCGAGCGGTACGCACACGATTCAGAGCGGCGGTAAGAGCCGCAGCTTCATCCTCAGGGTTCCCGACAACTACGACAACAGCCACCCCTACCGGCTGATCTTCGCATTCCACTGGCGGGGCGGAACCGCCGGCGACGTCGCCACGGGCGGCACGAGCGGGACCGCCTGGTCCTACTACGGCCAACAGGAACAGTCGAACAACAGCGCGATCCTTGTCGCGCCACAGGGCCTCGGCAACGGCTGGGCCAATTCCGGCGGTGAGGACGTCACCTTCGTCGACGACATGATCCGGCACATCGAGGGCGGCCTCTGTGTCAACCCGGCACAGCGTTTCGCCACGGGATTCAGTTGGGGCGGCGGTATGAGCTACGCACTCGCATGCAGCCGGGCCAACGTCTTCAGGGCCGTCGCGGTCATGTCCGGTGCCCAGATCAGCGGGTGCAGCGGCGGCACCCAGCCCATCGCCTACTTCGGAATCCACGGCGTCAGCGACTCCGTCCTCGACATCAGCCAAGGACGGTCCCTGCGCGACAGATTCGTCAGCAACAACGGCTGCACCCCCCAGAGCCCGCGCGAGCCCGCGCCGGGCAGCCGAACGCACATCACCACCACCTACTCGGGCTGCCGTGCCGGCTACCCGGTCCAATGGGCCGCGTTCGACGGAGGCCACATACCCGGTCCCGTCGACGGCTCCCCCGCCGAAAGCGGCGTCGCCACCTGGACCAAAGCAGAGATCTGGAGGTTCTTCGCACAGTTCCAGTGACACGCCCGCACCACGGAGTGGAGCCAGGATGATCCTGGCTCCACTCCGTCGACGTCTGTCCCGGATTGAAGGAGAGAGGTCTCGCCCCCCAGTGCGCGGCCGCGCTGATCAGACGCGCGAGACCACGCTGAGGTGTGGGGTGCGGTGGATCGCGACCAGGGCGGCGTCGTCACCCAGACGGCCGCCGGTGTGGGCAAGCAGATCGCGGCGCAGATGTCGGACCAGTGTGGCCGGAGGGCATGCGGCCCAGCGGGCGACCCGCTCCGCCAGCGGGTAGAAGGTGCCGGAGGCGTTGCGGGCCTCGATGAAGCCGTCGGTGTACAGCAGCAAGGTGTCGCCGACGTCGAAAGGCACGGTGCTCTCGGTATGGGCGTCTGCCGGCACTGGGTGGACACCCAAGGGCGGAGCTGCGTCGGTGGCGACCGGCTGGGGCGCTTGGCCTGGCCGCAAGAGCAGGGGTGGTGGGTGCCCGCAGTTGGTGAGATGGGCGACGGGTCTGTCGTCGGGCAGGTCCAGGAACAAGGCGGTGATGAAGTGCTCGCCGCTCTCATCGTCAGTGACGGAGAAATCGGTGAGGTAACGCTGAACGTGGGCGTCCAGGGCGGTGGCGAGGTCGGGCAGGGTCGGCATGCGCGCGGCGGTCAGACGGAAGGCGCTGAGCAGCAGGGCGGCCTCACCGACAGCAGCCAGGCCCTTTCCGCGTACGTCCCCGATCAGCAAGCGGGTGGTGTGGTCGGCGCGGGTCGCGGTGTAGAGGTCACCGCCGATCTGGGTCTCCTCCTCAGCGGCCACGTAGTGGGAAGCGATCTGCAACGCTCCGATACGGTCCGGCAGCGGGCGCAGCAGCGCTCGCTGGGCCGCCTCGGCCACCGACTGAGCGCGGCTGAGCTGACGGCGGTGACGTTCGCGGACCACGGTGAACAGCACGATCATCACCGACAGCGCAGACAGCGCAGCGATCTGAGCCAGATGGTTGCTCGTCGTCAGCCCACCGTGCAGGGCAGCGATGAGCACCTGCGCCGCGACCGCGAGCGCACCGACCGCCGCGGTGGTCTTGGGTCCGGCGAAAGACGGCGCGAGAGCCGGAGCGATCACCAGCAGCGGCCCCAGATGGACACTGGTGGGGGAATGGACGTCGACGATCGTGATCAGCACGATGAGGGCGACTGGGATGAACACCAGCCAGGGACTGTTCTGATCTTCATCCATCCATCGGGCCCGCACTGCCATGCACCTCACTGTTGGATGCCCATCAACCCCGCATCGCCGCCCACTGCTTGTACGGGCGGGTGCCGTGTGTGCCGCACGAACGCTGACTTCGTGTCAAAGCGTCACTGCGACAGCCGTGTGGGACATGGTCGAGGCATCTATCGGGTGCGCCTACGTGGTGTGCAGGGGTTCCTTGAAGGACCTTCGGAACACCGGCCCGGCGAAGGGAATGATCGAGGACAACATCTTCGACTTGAACGAAGTGGGATGCCGTTCGAGTCTGACGTCGACGCGGGTGCCGTCATCCGTGGGAGTCATCTGAAACTGCCAGCCCCCTGAGCCGAAGGGCACCGAGTCACGGGTGGTGACGGTGACCCGCTTCGTCGAGGGATCCCATTCGTAGCGTGCACGCTCCCATGACTTGTCGTTCCCCTCGGTCACCTCTGCCCAGGTATCGCCCCGCTCGTGGACCCGGAAGTGCTCGGCGTCGATGGAGGGCCACTCCTCGACACGGGAGGGGCTGAAGTTCGTCAGTACGCCCATCACCTCATCTGGGCTCAACGAGGAGTTCACGTGGAAGTGCAGGGATGGCATGGTCTACTCCGTGGTTCGAGATGACCGCTATGTCTCGGCGGCCTTCTGGAGGCGTCCCGCGGGGTGCGCGGCTCGCGTCACCGACGCCGCTGCACAGACCCGCCCTGCTGCGGTGCGGCACCTTGGCTTCTTGGGGGCCTCCTGGCAGGCGCACTGACCGGAACGCTCCAGTTTTCAGGATGCACCTCCGCCCAGCACTGCGCACCAGCAAGTGGCCGGCCCGAAGGGTGGTCGTTGTCCGGTACCAGGCTCAGGGAGCGATCCAGAGGCAACCTGCACCGATCAGGAGGAGACCGTGGCGCGCATAGGCGTCGGCCGTGGCCGACACGCGGCTACGGTCTGTGGCCGGCGGCGCAGGTGCCGAGTCGGGTGAGCAGCCAGAAGGTGAGTGCGGTGCCCGTTCCGTAGGCGACGTGCGCCCCGAGATCCCAGGCCACGCTCTTGGCGTCGTACTGCCAGATCGGCTTGTAGAGCCCTGCAATGGGCAAGGTGACGTAGTCACCGGCGAAGACCGCGGCACCGAAGGGAACGCCATACCCCGGGGAGGGCCTGGGCAGTGATCCGGCCACGATGCCGTACGCCGCGCCCGCCGCTGATCCGTAGGCCCAGTGCGCGACAGTGCTCGTGAGCCAGGCGGAACCATCAGGAAGCCGGCGCTGGGTGAAGCCCTCGATCACCCGCTTCGCCACCTGCCCTGGGTCAGGGGCCTTCTCCCAACTCTCGACCGGCGCAAATTCCCAGGCGAGCGGGCTGTCCGTCCCGCCTGCGCGACGGTACTTCAGATAATGGACGGCATCCAGACACACGGTTCCCACTACCCCGGCCAGCAGGCCCGCCGTCACCGCGGCGAGGGGAGTCAGCGGGTTCCTTCGGAAGCGCATGACGCGATCTCCTCATCGGTCAGGGCCGCGAAGGCCGATGTCCTTCAGCACTCGCACTGCGGTTGCGTGACAGTGGGCGCGCATCGAGTATCCGGCGATCCGCGGAGCATCGCATGCCAGGCGACGTGCAGGCCCGGGAGCCGATTCTGTGTCGATGAGTGATACCTGGACGACAGATGGTTATCGTCCTGGAGGCTCCGCTGCACATGCCTGCTTTCGAGAATGTGGGCAGCTGAGGCACAGGCGCGGCTCCTGCACAACCGCGAGTGCCGCCGGCAGATCCAGACAGCGCAGGACCGTGTCCCCATGGGAGTTCCATGACCTCGGCGGATTCCGAGCAGCAGCAAGGGCTTGTGCGCGCGTTTGCCGTGGCACGTCATGGCAGGCTCTGGCTCGTGCCGACAGCCCTGTGCGCGCTGGTGGCGCTCTTCCTGACGCTGCTCTATATGGGCGGCATCCTGGACCCGAACGGAAACCTGCGCCGGCTGCCGATCGCCCTGGTCGACACGGACCAGGGGCCGCCGCTGCCAGGGCAGCAACAGACCTTGGGAGCGCAGGTGAGCCGATCGGTCGTCGCTGCGACGCCCGCGGGCACCGTGCAGTGGCGCCGGCTCAGCCCGACGCAGCTGCGGGACCAGTTGGCGTCGGGCAAGGTCTACGGCGCCCTGGTCATCCCAGCCGACTTCACCACCTCGGTAGCGGCGCTGACGACCCCCCGGGCCTCGGCGCGGCCCGCCCTCACGGTCCTGACCAACCCCGGGCTGGGCAGCCTCGGCTCCTCCCTGGCCAGTCAGATCAGCCAGCGTGCGGCTCACCAGGCATCCCTGACGATCGGCCGACAGCTGATGAAGCAGGCTTCCAGCCAGGGCGTCGACGCGACGACCCGCGCGCTCCTGGGCGACCCGATCACCGTCACCACCCGAGTGGGCCACCCCATCGGCCGACACAGCGGCCTCGGCCTGACCGCCTTCTACTTCACCCTGCTCCTGGTGCTCACCGGGTTCGTGGGCGGAAACATCATCAACAGCGGCGTGGACTCGGGCCTGGGTTACACCGACACCGAGATCGGCCCCTGGCACACCCGGCGGCCAACGGTGCCGATCAGCCGCACGCAGACGCTGCTGTTGAAGATGCTCATGACCGCGGGGATCATGGTGCTGACCACCAGCCTGCTGATGATCGCCGCGATCGCGATTCTCGGCATGGACGCTTCACATCTACCGCTGCTGTGGATCTTCTCCTACTGCGCGAGCCTGGCCGTGGGCCTGGGAGTGCAGGCCATCAACGCGGCCTTCGGCGGGATCGGCCAGGTGGTGTCCATGTTCGTGTTCATCGCCCTGGCCCTGCCGTCCTCGGGCGCGACCATTCCCCTGGAAGCCGTTCCGGGCTTCTACCGCTTCCTGGCCCTGTTCGAACCCATGCGGCAACTGACTGACGGCGTGCGGTCCATCCTCTACTTCGACGCCCGGGCCGATGCCGGGCTGACCCGCGGATGGACCATGGTCGCCATCGGCTTCGCCCTCGCCCTGCTGTTCGGATTCGCCATGACCCTCTACTACGACCACAAGGGGCTTCACCGCCTGATCGCGCGGCCTGCAGCACCAACCGGCCAGGCACCGTGATCGGCACCAGGCAGCCTGAGATTGGCTGGATCTTTCGGATCGCACCCGAGGCCGGTCCGGGCATGTGTTGCCCGGGCCGGCCTCGTGGTCCGGCCTTGCGGCTGTTACGGCTGGGCCAGCTCCCTGAACAGCGACTTGATCCGGTCCGAGTCGGCGATCAGCGGCAAGGTGTCGAAGTACAGCTCCCACTCGCCGTCCGGGCCGAAGCGTTCCACGATGCCGAACCGGACGGTGCCGCCCTTCTCGGTGGTGGCGGTGCCGTGCCACTCGACGTAGGTGGTGGTGTGACCGAAGGCCACCTGGCCCGCCTGGAACCGGACGTCGGCGGTGGCGAAGAACCGCTTCAAGTACGACCGCTTGCCGGCGGCGGTCCGCAGCGGGGCGTCCAGGCCGGGGCCGGAGAGCTTGTCGTTGCCGGAGCGTGCCACGAGCCCGGCTACGTCCTCGCCGTTCCACATCGCCAGCCGCGCCGGGATTTCGTCTGCCCGGAACCGTCCGGCGTGGCGGCCTTCGGCCGTACCGGCCGGGCCAGGCTCCGTGACCGCCGCGCCGGCCGGCGTATCGCCTGCGGCCGGGTCGGCCACGCCGTCGAACAGGCCCTTCGGCACGGTCGGGACGGTGTCCCGGAAAAGGACGTAGCGGTCATAGTAGCGGCGTGCCTGAAGGGTCTTGCCGTCGTCGCCCAGTACGTTGCGGGCGATCTGCGGGTACGCCACCGTACGGCCCTTGAGCGTGACCTCGTTCCACTGGCCGAACATCATCACGCCGCCGTCGGCCACCACGTCGGTCCCGCGGTACTTCAGGTCCGGGGCGAGCCGGAGCGAGTTGGTGATGGAGGTGCCGATGGTGGTGCGGCCGCGCTGCGCGTCGCCCCCCGCCTCCCAGAGCGTGGCGTCCTCGTCGAAGATGTCGAGGTACGCCTGCACGCGGGGGTGGCTCAGGTCGCCCAGGACCGGCGGCGTACCGGTGGGCATCTCGCCGAAGGCGATCTGCCGCTTCATGAACGCGCAGGCATTCGGGGTGATCCGCCCTCCAGGCGGTCCACCTTCGCGCGGACCTCGGGGCAGTCGCCCGAAGCGGCCGCCCCGCCACCCGACAGCGCCGCCGCCGCGGTGGAGGCCCCCACCGCGAGCACCGCCACGGCGATACCGACCGCACCACGCCGACCCGTGAACCCGAACATGTCCCCCACCTGTTTCTCCTCGTTGCCGCTTGCGTACGACAACCATGCAGGTCAGGCCCATGACGGCGCGATTACCTCCAAGGTAATGGGAGTCCGCGCGCCACCTCCCACGCCGTCAGGTCCGTTCCGGGTGCCGGGCCAGGATGATCTTTCCGGTGTTCTTGCCGTGCAGCATGTCCAGGAATGCGTCCACGATGTGCTCGAACCCGTTCACCACCGTCTGGTCCAGCGCCAGCCGGCCGCTCTGCAGATGGGGGACCGCGAACTCGTACAACTCCTCTTGCAGATCACGGTAGTTGCTGACCAGGAAGCCCTCCATGCGCAGGCTCTTCTCCACGATGTCCGAGTAGTTAACGTGCGGCGGGGGTGCGTCCGGGGTGTTGTACCGGCTGATCGTGCCGATCCGGACGATGCGCCCGAACTCGCGCAGTGCGCCCACCGCGGCGGCCAGTTGTTCGCCGCCCACGTTGTCGACGAAGACGTCGATGCCGTCCGGCGCAGCCTTGGCGAGCAGTTCAGCGGCGAGGCCGTCGTGGTAGTCGAACGCCGCGTCGTAGCCCACCTCCCGGGTCAGGTAGTCGACCTTGGCCGCCGAGCCCGCGCTGCCCACGATGCGGCCGGCGCCCAGCAGCCGGGCGAAGCGGCCGGTGGCCGTGCCGACGCCGCCGGCCGCGGCGGAGACGAAGAGGTCGTCGCCCTCCTGGAGCCGGGCGATGCGGGTGAGGCCCACATATGCGGTCAGTCCGGTGCCGCCGAGGACGCTCAGGTAGGCCGTCAAGGGGACCCCGTCGAAGCGGGGAAGTCTGCGGATCTCCTCGGGTCGGACCACGGAGTGCGTGCGCCAGCCCTGCCGGTGGAACACGATCTCGCCCTCGGGCAGCCCCGGTGTCCGCGAGGCGATGACGCGCCCGAGGGTCCGGCCCTCAAGCGGTGTGTGGAGCGCGAAGCCGCCGGGCACGTCGTCCATCATTTCGCGGTGGTACGGGTCGACGGACCAGTAGAGGTTCTCCACGAGGGCGGTGCCGACCGCAGGATCGGGGATCGCGGACTCGACGAAGGTGAAATCCTTCGTGGTGGGGAAGCCGTGGGGGCGGGCGGTCTGGTGGACGGTGATCGCGTTCTCGGTCATGACGGGACCGTAGGTCGGGAATGGAGACTTCGGGCAGGTCGTTGGGCTCATGTGACACCCCGTTCCATGAGCCGTTCTCATACCCTGAGGTGAGCGCCCTGTGGCCCGCATGACCGACACCGATCTCGCCCCGCACGAACTGCGCATCCTGGTGGCGGTTGCGGACGCGGGCGGCTTCTCGGCCGGGGCCGAGGTGCTCGATCTGACACAGTCCGCGGTCTCCCACTCGGTGCGCGGCAGCGAGCGCAAGATCGGCGCCGTTCTCTTCGAACGCGGCCGCAGCGGTGCGAGACCCACTCCGGCCGGGGAGAAGGCTGTGGCATATGCGCGCCGAATCCTGCGGCTGCTGGACGTGTTCGTCGCCGAGGTGCGGGAAGCTGCCCGCTCCGAGACGATGCAGGAGCCGGAAGGCACGCTGCGGATCGCGGCCTTCCGCAGCATCGCGCTGCATGTGCTGCCGCCGGTCCTGCAGCGGCTGCGCGCACGGTATCCCCGGATCGAGCCGCAGGTGCGGATCGTCCGCGAGCTCGGACGTGGCGGGGCAGGCGAGGTGGCCGACGGACGGTCGGATCTCGCCATTGTCACCTTGGACGGAGCGCAGTTGCCGGCGGGGCTGGTGGCGAGCGGACTCTTCGAAGAGAGCTACTCCCTGGTGCATCCCGCCGGACACCCGGCTCCGCGCTCGCTGCCGCTGGTCGACTGGGCCGAGAACTGCGGCTCGTACACCCGCGCCTGGTGGGAGGCACAGGACTGGATCCCCAAGGCCACGATCGAGGCCGAGGACGACGGAGCCGTGCTCTCGCTCGTGAACGGGGGCCACGGAATGGCGATCATGCCCGCGCTCTCACTGATCGGCGCACCGGACTCGATCGAGATCACCGATCTCGGTCCGGAGCGCCCGACGCGCCGTGTCGGCTACGTCACCACCCCGGAACTGGCCGCCTCCGCCGCCGTGCGCGCTCTGGTACGAGAGCTGCGGGCCGCCGGCTCGGCCCACCACCGGCATGAAGAACCAGCACCCCTCACCGGCCACCATCATGCGCATTCTGCGTGAACATGGCGAGCACACGCATGGGAAACCCGGCTGGCCCCGCGGCCGAGCCCTTGATTCTGACTCCGCGAGATGAGTGATCACCTCGTGCCCGCCTTGGCTTGTGCGCCCCATCAACTACGAGTAATGCCCGTGGAGATGGGCGCCGCGGAAGAGGAACAGTGATCGTCACGGCGGGGCTGAAAAAACACCCCGGCGGGCTTCGCGCGGAGACGGCGCGGCATGGTCTCACCAGGGAATCGGCCCGTCCTCGGCCAGAAAGGCGCCCGTCGGGCCGTCCTCGCCCGCCGTCGCCAGGTCAACCGCGACGGCCGCGCCCTCCTCCGCCGTGCGTATCCCGGTGTGGCGGTTGAGGTCGGTCGCGCAGTAGCCGGGACTCACCGCGTTGACCAGGATGCCTTCGGCGCGCAGTTCATTGGCGTAGAGCACGGTGATCGCGTTCAGCGCGCTCTTCGAGGTGCAGTAAGGGAGGAGAATCGAGGAGTAGGCGGACCACGGGCTGCCCGGGTCGGCCAGGTGGGTGAGGGAGCCCAGTTCGCTGGACATGTTGACGATGCGTGCGGCGGCGGAGCGGCGCAGGAGGGGCAGCATGGCGTGGGTCACC
The DNA here is from genome assembly GCF_002920535.1 of Streptomyces sp. Ru71. Lineage (GTDB taxonomy): Bacteria > Actinomycetota > Actinomycetes > Streptomycetales > Streptomycetaceae > Streptomyces. The sequence goes on from NZ_PQSS01000006.1 coordinate 9,742, forward strand.
GCGATGACGCCGAACACGTTGGTCTCGTAGACCTGCCGGACGGTTGCGGCGGGTGTTTCACTCGGTTGTTGCTGTCCGGCGGCGATCGCGGCGTTGTTGACGAGGATGTCGAGGCGGCCGAACGTGGCGTCGATGTGCTTGGCGGCGGCCTGGACCGAGCTCTCGTCGGTGACGTCCAGCGGTACGAACCGTACGTCGGAACCATCGGCGCGAAGCTCCTCGGCCGCCGCCTCGCCACGCTCGGCGTTGCGGGCGCCGATCAGTACGGTGATGCCGAGGGCTGCGAGCCTGCGCGCCGTTTCCTTGCCGATGCCCTTGTTCGCGCCGGTGATCAGAGCAGTCTTCTGCGAAGTCGTCATGGCGCCCAGCCTCCCCTCACCCACGGGCGGCAGGGAAAGACCAGAAGACTCTGGATCTATAGTCCACAGGTATGAGTGAGCTGGAGGTGCGGGAGCTGAGGTACTTCATCGCGGTCGCCGAGGAACTGAACTTCAGCCGGGCCGCGCAACGCCTGGGGATGGCGCAGCCCCCGCTGTCGAAGGCGATCGCTCAGATGGAGTCCCGGCTCGGTGTACGCCTGCTGGAGCGCACCACCCGGCAGGTGAGGCTGACCAACGCCGGTCAGGTGCTGCTCGACCAGGCCAGGATCGCGGTCGACGCGGTGCACGCGGCGGCCCGGCGTGCACGACGGGCCGGTCAGCCGACACCCCAGCTCGTCGTGGCGGTCAAGCCGGGAGGCGATGCCGGGCTGCTGCGGGAGATCCTCGCCGCCTACCGGGGAACGGGTTCGCATCTGCCGCCGCCTGAAGTCGTCGTCGGCGGCAGCGGAGAGCCGATCGCCATGTTGCGGGACGGCCGTGCCGATGTAGCGCTCCTGCGCAGCCCGTTCGACGGTCAAGGGCTGGATTCCCAGACGCTCGTGGTCGAGCCGCGACTGGCCGTTCTCCCCGCCGCGCACCGCCTGGCCGGACGCCGGCGACTGCGGCTGACCGACCTCAAGGGCGAACCGATCCCACGCTGGAAAGGGGCCGCTCCCTCCGCCACCGCCTACTACACAGGGTGCGACGGAGCGGAAGCGGGCGATGGCCACACAGGCTTGGCGCCGGCCGACACTCCTGAGGGGCCGCTCGTGGCCAGCGTCGAGCAACTCCTGGAGGTGGTCGCGCTGGGCCAGGCGGTGGCGTTCCTGTCACTCTCCACCACCAAGCGGCACCAGCGCCCGGACATCGCATACCGGCCGGTCACCGGCCTCAGCCCCAGCGCGGTCATGGTCGCCTGGCCGGAGACGTCGCGATCCGCAGCCGTCGCCGCCTTCGTCCAAGCCGCCCATGACGTCGCCGCCCACGACCCCGACCACATGACCGCATTGGCCTACTGACCGGGGGCACTCACCCTTCGCCATGACGATCGGAATGCGACGTCGCTCGATGAGGCTGGTCAGCTCGGCGGGGCCGAGGCCGCGACCTCGCCAACCGTCCAGCCTTCCGTTTGTTGGCGAAGAGTGTCACGGCCATGCGCAGGCATTGGCTCCACCGGCGGTCGCAGCACCATATGTACCGTCTACGACCCGACCGCGGCCACCATGACCCGACGCGGCTGTCTGACGGCTGAGGGGCTCAGGGGACCGGTTAGGTCCGGGGCCTGCCACCGTCGCCCAGCGTTCGGCGGGCGCCTCATGGAGAGCGACCTCGACGATCGCGACATGTTCGTCTCTGATCGGCTTGAGTCGACGTCATCCAGCGGGAGCCCGGCATGCCTCGGCACCGGCTCCAACGAGCCCGCGCGCGCCTCGGATAACCACCGCCACACGGTCCGTGGCGTCACACTCGCGGCCACCGCATTCCGTGCCAGCCGCAACTCCTCACCCGTACAGGCCAGCTCACTCGCACCCCAGCGGACCACACACTGGGCGCACCAGTGGTCTGATCTGCTGACGTTGCAGCGAGGCGTCCCACCACTTGGCATCGCGAATCCCACGATGGTCGAGGTGGCCCGACCCAGGCCCCACCCCACATCGTGCGGTCCGGTTTCGAGAAGGAGCGGCGCTACATGAGTCCCGAGTACAAGGCCCGGTCAACCCTTGGGCCGCTGCCCAGGCGCAGCAGCTGGCTGACTGGTGGCACCCTGGCGTCCCTCGCCCTGGTCATGGTGGGAATCGCCAGCCCAGGCATGGCCACCGCGCAGACCTTTCAGGCCACAAAAGCGGTCCGCGCGGCGGGCCCCAAGGGCGGCGGCGACGAGTGCCGGCCAGAACACCACTGGCCGGATCACTACTGGCCGCAGGTCCTGGGCGGCGACGACGACGATGACTGCGGGCCTGGCCTGCCGGGCGCCGTCGGCGCTACGGGAGCCACCGGAGCCACGGGCGCGACCGGAGCCACGGGCGCGACCGGAGCCACAGGGGCAACGGGCGCAACTGGTCCGGCCGGTACCGGCGACGGAGCCACCGGAGCGACGGGCGCCACCGGAGCGACCGGTGCCACCGGAGCGACGGGAACCGGGTCCGTCACCATCACGGAAATCCCAAGTGAACCCCGTACGATCCCACCCGGCCTGACGCTTGGGGCCGTCGCTTCGTGCCCAGAAGGCCAGATCGCCGTCTCCGGCGGCTGGGTGGCCAGGAACGCGGAGGGCGCCATCGTGGCAATTCCAGTGGGGTACAACGCCACCCTCGACTCGACGACCGGCACCGAATGGTATGTCGTAGGCCGCAACACCACTGACAGCGACGTGATTCTGACCGTGTTCGCGTATTGCTCGCCAGGCACCATCGTCGTGCCGTAGCCATCGCCGTGCGATCCGCAGCACATGCGCTGCTGCAGCTGGTGCCGCCTTCGAAATCGGGAGGCGGCCCGCCTTTCCCCTGACCGTTTCGGAGCTGTCCGATGATCTGCGTCGTCCATCGGCCGGGCCAGCCGAGTCATGGCCCGTCGCCGACCCGACCGCGTTGGCCTCCTCGATTCCGGGGCGGCCTCGCCACCTCCAACGCCCGCCCCGCACGCGGATCCCGGCGCACCACCACACCCCGCGGTAGCTGCAACTCCTCACGTATACACGCCAGCACACCTGCATCCCGGCGGACCACACACAGGAATGGCCAACCCCATGACAGCCAGCCACCACCGTGGTGGCTCCCGGATGGCAGCAGTTTCGTCACCACATGACAGCCGAGGCCACCCCGTCACCGGACAGCGGCTAAACCTCACATCCCGGCCTACAAGCCCCCTGCCCCACAGCCAGACACCCCATCACCCGCTGACGACAAACCCCGCCACCACACCCCCCACCCGCAGCTGAGAAAGGGTCAGGACTCCAAAAAAGCCGAGAGTTCCCTGCCTCGATGCCTTGATCATTTGAAGCATGGGCGCCCCACCCGGTAGATCTGCTACGGGGAGGAAACCACGCCTGCTCGAAGCGCGGGACCAGTAAAACTGGAGCAGAATCAGGAGGGAAAGGGGGAGGGAGAGAGAGGGGAAGGATCGTGATGGCCCCTGACATCCCCGACCATGATCTGCATCTTCGGCTCCGCGCCGCCAGGCACCCGTACGAACGTTCACGGCTGGTGGGGGCCGTGTGTTGGTTGGCGCTCCTCTTCGCCGTTGCTCTATGGGCAGCCGCGTCGACGGGCCCCACAGCTGTGCTTGTGCTCGTCCTCCTCGCCGCAGCCGCCGTAGTAACGTACTGGTTCCTCATGCGGTTCTGGAACGCCCGCCTCCTCGGGCGCGCTGTCAAAGTGACGCCCGAGAGCTTTCCGGAGCTGCACGCCGAGATCACCCGGACTCAACGAAGGCTCGACTATTATCGGCCCATCAACGTCTACGTGGCCGACCAGGTCGACGGGAAAGTGACGATCACCAGTCTGCTGGGGACGCGTGTATTGCTCATCGAGGGCGGGTGGCTGGCCGATCTCCAGGCAGAAGGTCCCGCGCCACTCCGCTTCCTTCTGGGCAACTTCATCGGCTCCCTCAAGGCCCGGCACGGCCAACTAGCGCTCCTGGTGATCATCCTGGACCAGATGAATTGGGCCGTATTCATCGACCCATGGATGTTGCCCTATCGGCGTTCCGCCGAGTACACCTGCGATCACATCGGCTATCTGTGTGCTGAAGACCTGGACGCGTCGCTCAAGGTTCTGTCCCGGCTCACCGTCGGAAAAGAGCTCGCCCAATCGGTCTCACCGACAGGAATTGTCGAGCAGGCCTGTCAAGTGGCCGATAGTCCCTTGGCGCACTTTGCAGAAATGTTCCAAGCGGGTCCGCACATGGTCAATCGCTACGCCAACCTCGTCACTTACGCGGCCGAGGCGAATCCCGCTGAGTTCGAGAGGTATCGCGCCGGCCTGACAGACAATGGCCGCCAGTTCCTCGGCAAGCTGCTCACGGAGTCGCCCTACTACCACCCAGCCGCTGAGGCTCCTCGCCAGCCGGCCGCTGGGCGGAGTTGACCGGCAGTTCGCGTACCACGTGGTGACCCCGATTACCGAGCACGGGGCCCAACTCACCTTTCCTCCTCGGATGCTGGACGTGTGGTACCCGGGGTTGATGCCGTTGCTGGTGCTGGCCGGGGTGGCAATGCCGCACTGGGTGCGGTGCTGCCGGCGCGTGCGGCGGCCCGGCAGACCATCGCCCACGTCCTGCACGCCGAGTGACAGCCCGCGGCCGTGCCTGCTGCGGCGTCGACGGGCCGGACATGGCCTCCGTCGGCCGCCCCAGCCTCACCATGCCGGAAGCCAGGGCCGCGTAGGCGTGCGCTTGTCAGGATTGAACGCATGTAATGGGTCGGTTCCCTCATGTTGAGGGGCCCGATCCCGTTACCGCAGGCCGCTGTTCCCGGTCCCGCGGGTCGTCTGGCGGGCCCCGCCGGAGTCCCCTCACAGATCGGTGGCGAAGGCCGTTTGAGCCGCCAACCCAGGTTGGACCTGTGCCCCGACGCACACCCGCCGGCGTGTGGGGGCAGGACCTTTGAGCGTATGACGCCGGGCCCCGGTGCGCGGGGCTCGCCGGGGCACGGGTCGTGCAGGGCGCGGTCGCCGGGTCACCGTCCGGGTTCGGTGGACAGGGCGCGTGATCGGTCGCCGTGGCTTGCCTGGGTCAAGTGCGGCAGCGGGAGAACCGGCCGCCAGCCTTCTGCGCGGCCTGCTCGGCTTCCTGTGCCTGGCGGCGGCGCTCTTGCTCCTGGCGCTCGCGTTCGTCGGCTTCGGCCTGCGCTTATGCTGCCGCGGCAGGGCTCTGCTAGTCCTCGCATAAGTCCAGGTGCGACTGGCGCGGCTGCGGCCAGCCGACGCGCCCCCACCGCTCGTCGGTGAACTTCCGTCGACAGTGGCCGCATACTGGCCGCCGCGCCTCGCACGCCGCGGCTTCCCGCTTCGCGCCGCGCCGTTCCCGCGTCCGCTCAGCTGCGCGGCGGCGGCGATGGCGGCGTTCTGGCGGGGGTTGCTGATCGCGTCCAGCAGCGACTGCCCTCCTTGACGGCCGAAGCGCCAGAACGGCGGATGAGGTTGTCGACCTACTTCATCTGCCGGTGGGCGACGCCCTCGGTGCAGTTGTCGGCCTCGATAACATCAGCGGCCCGTCGGCTTCCGGGGTGGTGAGGACGACGTCGGCTCGGACTCCGCTGATCGCGGGGTTCTTCCGGGCGCCCTTCACCGAAGCGCAACCTCGGTGGCATAGGAGGCGAGGATGCCGATCCCCTCGGGGGCGTCGACGACGGCCCCGGCGGCGGCGACCGCTTCGGCCGGTTTCCCCGTGACCATGCCCAGATCGGGTTTCGGGCGGATCAGCGCGATGACTGTCTCGTTCACCGCCATCGGGTGGAGGCGCCGGCGCTTCCCGCGCCTTGGGCATGCCACCCGGGCACATCCGATCACCTGATGAGCCCACCAAAGGACACGCTTTGGTCATGGACCTGTTCAAGAGCCGGGCGGTGCGCGAAGATCGCGCCCACACTGCACCACCGTACCCACGCCATCCGCAACGGGAGGATGTACATGGCTCACCGCACACCCCGCGGTCTGCTCGCTGGGGCCACCGCCACCGTGGCCCTGCTCATGACGGCCGCCTCGGCCTCCGCGGTAGGGACCGCCCCCGGCGCGGCCGGCCCGCAGGCCCGCGTCTTCATGGTCAACCCCGTCCAGTCGTCGGGCGACCAGACCCTCACCGACGCCAAGGACGCCGCCGACGCCGTCCCCGCCACCGCCTACGCGACCGTCGCGTTGCGCAACCTGGACGGCAGCGGCGGCCTCTCCGGCCGCTGGGCCGCAGTCCGCTCCGACACCGGTGCCTCCGCGCGGGTTGCCGACGCCACCTCCTACAACCGGCACGACGACCAGTTCGAGCAGGTCATGGCGTACTTCTGGGTCAACGAGGCACAGGAGTACCTGCAGGGCCTCGGCTTCGGCAGCGAACTGCCCGGCGCCAACAACCGCGTCCAGCCCGTTCGTATCAACCAATGGGGCGCCGACAACTCCTTCTTCACCGACAAGAAGGCGGAGATCCGATTCGGCAAGGGCGGTGTGGACGACGCCGAGGACGCCGAGGTCATCGTGCACGAGTACGGTCACGCCGTGCACAACGCCCAGGTACCCGGCTTCGGCAGCTCCCTGGAGGCCGGCTCCATCGGCGAGGCCTTCGGCGACTATCTCGCCGTCGCCGTCGGCGAGCACGCCGCGGCACGATACGGCTGGCCGCTGAAGACCGACCTCGCCTGCGTCGCCGACTGGGACTCCGTCATGTACAGCGACGCCCCGCACTGTCTGCGCCGGATCGACTCCGACAAGACGTACGCGGACCGGGTCGGGGAAGTCCACGCGGACGGCGAGATCTGGTCGCGCGCCCTGTTCGACATCCGCAGCGCCCTCGGCGCGCGCGTCGCCGACCGGATCATCGTCAACGCCCAGTTCGGCTTCGCCCCCGACACCAGCTTCGCGGCGGCTGCGAACACGACGGTCGCGACGGCGCAGAAGATGTACGGCAAGAGCGCGGCAGACGCGGTCCGCGCCGCGTTCCAGGCCCGGGGCATCCCCGGCGTCGCCTGACACACGACGCCCCGGAGGCGGCAGATCCGCCGCCTCCGGAGCTGGGCGTCGAGTCCCCACAGCGGCTGGGCCGGCATCGTCGGGTCGTCGAGAGTCCGCGCAGGCTTTGATGGGGCTCGCACGCAAATGGATGACACCAGCGGGACTGATCGTTCTCACGGTTACGTCAGCGCCCAGCCGGGTGAGCGGCCCGAAGGGGAAAGGGGGCGGGCGGGGAGATGATCAGCAGCCGAGCTGCACGGCCGGCCCTGGTCGGAGCCGGTGCCCGACCAGCGGCCCGGCCTGATCATCCCAGCCGCACCCCGCCGACCGATCTTCATCGAGGACTGCTCCTCGACACCTACCGGCTGACCAACCGCCGACCCGGCGGCCTGACTGGTCCGACGGCGAGGTCAGCCACCTCTGATCCAGCCCTGCTCGATTCCTGACCTGAGCAAACGCTCACCCAAGATTCAGACACGTAGGCGGCCAGGAGCAGGGCCACCGTTGCGGCGGTGCGCTCCGAGAGCCTTGGCCGGTGAGAAGCTGGGTTGGCAGCACCTGAGAAGTGCTGGACGGGAGAGGGAGGACTCGGGTGGACTGGCGTGCGTTCGCTCAGGACATGGCCACCATGGCCCGTGATCTGCTGGCTCAGGACTCGGTGGAGGCGACGCTGCAGCGGATCACCTCCTCGGCCACCGAACTGGTCGAGGGCTGTGACGCCGCCGGTGTGCTGATCCTTCGCGGCACGAGCGTGCAGTCACTCGCCCCGACCGACCCGATCGTCACGGAAAGCGACCGGCTCCAGGAACGTCTGCAGCAGGGTCCGTGCTTCGACGCGGCTCACCAGCACCATGGCGACCGAGTCTTCCGCATCGCGGACTTCACCGCCGAACAGCACCGCTGGCCCGACTTCGTGCCCCAGGCCAGAAGACTGCACCTGGGCAGCATGATGGGGTTCCTGCTGTACACGGACGACGAAGACCTGGGCGCGCTGAACCTGTACTCCCACCGGCCCGGCGCCTTCAACGACGTCAGCGAGACGGCCGGCTGGCTCCTGGCCTCCCACGCCGCAGTGGCCTTCTCCAGCGCCCGCACCCACGCTCAGATGGAACAGGCCGTCGCCACCCGGCACACCATCGGCGAAGCCATGGGCATCCTCATGGGCGGCCACCACCTCACCGAGCAGCAGGCCTTCGACGTCCTGCGCCGCTACTCACAGGAGAACAACGTCAAGCTGCGCGAGGTCGCGCGCCAGGTCTGCGAAAAGGGCGGCCTGACCTGACCTGGACCCGCACAGGGCTGCGGTGGGCACGTACGGCGTCGGCGAGGCGCAGCGCGAGGCCCGGACGCGGGCGCTTGATCTGGTCTGTGGCATAGCGCCCGACGGGGAGTGAGCCGCTGGGTGGTGGCCCCTGCCTCTCCAGGGCGACCATGGACGCCCCCTTCACGCCTGAGGCGGACCGGTCAGAGGGCGCGGCGGAGGACGGCGACGGTGGGCGATCATGCCGGGGCCTTTACCGCCTACGTCGCCCATCAGCATGCGGGTGGTGTGATCTGCGCGGGTCGCGCCGGTCTGGGTCTCCCCCTCAGCGGCCACATAATGGGAAGCGATCTGCGATGCTCCGGGGACGTCACTCGCCGGGGGCGAGGGTGGCGGCCAGAACGGCGGCCGCGTCGCGGATCAGCCGATTGTCGACGGGCGCGTCCTTGGCGTCCTTGGTGGACAGCACGGTGAGCAGCAGGGGCGTCTGCCGCGTCGTCCAGGCGACGCCGATGTCGTTGGCGGTGGCGTAGCTGCCGGTGCCCGTCTTGTCCGCGAGGACCCAGTCCCGCGGCAGCCCGGCGCCGAACCGCTCAGCACTGGTGGTGTTGCCCTTCAGCCAGGTGACGAGCCGTTCGCGGTCGGGGCGGGCCAGGGCCCGTCCGAGGGTCAGTCGTTCGAAGCTCTTGCCGAGGGCCTCCGGCGTACTGGTGTCCTGCGGGTCGCCGGGGACGGCGGCGTTCAAATCGGTCTCCCAGCGGTCGAGCCGGCTCACTTTGTCTCCGAGCGAACGGAAGAACCGGGTGAGGCCCTGCGGACCACCCACCTGACGCAGCAACAGGTTCCCTGCGGTGTTGTCGCTGTACTGGATGGCGGCGGCACACGCTTCGCCCACCGTCATCCCCGTGGCCAGATGGTCCTCGGAGTGCTGCGAGTTGCTGAGGATGTCCCTCGGCGGGTAGTGGATCACCTTGTCCAAGGGTGCACAGTCGCCGTGATCGCGCAGCACGGCCGCGGCGGCGAACGCCTTGAACGTCGAGCACATCGCGAACGGCTCCCCGGCGCGATACGCGACGGTCCGGCGGGTGCGCACGTTCCGGGCGTAGACACCGAGCCGCGCGCCGTAACGCTGCTCAAGCCTGCCGAGCTCCGCGTCGAGGTCGACGAGTTTGGCAGCGGGGGCCGCCGAGGCTGGGGCGGAGGCCAGGGCGGGGGTCACCGCAGCGGCGGTGGTGAAGGCGAGACTGGTCTTGAACAGACGGCGGCGCGGCAACGGGTCGGCACTGGTCATGTGCGGAGTTCTCCCAGGTCGTCGGTGATCGGGTGTCGGCTTGGTGGATCTTCGACGGGGACAGCGAAACAGCAGGACGCCACTCATGTCCAAGAGTTAACTGTGAAGGGGACATGCCCAATTGACAGGCACTGCTGGGTGGATCTGCTGGCACACCTCGTCGAGGCGTATGTCGTCACCGTCAACGAGAACGAGCTTCACCGCCACTTCGGTGGAAGGGCTGTGCACCGACCCCGGCCTTGACCAGCAACGACGCACCGACAAGGGGACCGGATCGTCCCGTTCGCCCCCGGAGGTCGTTTCGGCCCGTACGCCGATGCGCGCACGGGCCGGAACGACCGTGAGGAAATCGCCTTTTGCCCGCGGTCCGACGCGCGTCAGGGGGTGTAGCCGATCCAGGAGTGCGCCGTTTCGGTCTTGTCGCAGGTCCACTGGGTGGCCACGGTGCCGTTGGACGTGCCACCGCCGTAGATCGTCAGGCACAAGCCGCTGTTGCCGTTGACCAGGAGCGATCCGCCGCCGGCGGCGCCCGTCACCCCGCTCCATCGCTGTGCCGTGCTGCCGTTGCACTCCCACTGGACGGCGTAGGCCCCGTTGGCGGTGCTGGAGCCGTAGACCGTCAGGCAGCGGTTGCTCTGGAAGTTCCGGATCTCGGAGCCGTTCCAGAACCAGTTCTCGCCGGACTTTCCGTTGCAGTCCCACTGCACCACGTTGGCGCCGTTGTTGAGGCTGCTGCCGTACGGGATCAGGCACTTGCCGCTCTTGACGTTCCTGAAGCGCACGGTGGTGATGGGGCGCGCAGTCGGGTAGAAGTCGTAGACGAGCCGCTGAGGATAGGCCTGGTCGGCCTGCGCGACCTCGTTGACCCCGCGGATCCGACCCGTCGAGGCGTCCCAGTCGAGGTTCTGCGCCATGTCGGGCACGGCGGTGAGGACGTGGGTACTGTCACCTGGCGCACCCTTGTGCACGCACGCGGGTTCGCGGTAGCTGACGTCGAAGCTGGAGGGGCATTGGCCGCTGATGAAGAAGGAGCCCTCCGCTCGGACCACGCCCTGCATGCGCCACACCGGGGAGACCCATGCCGCCTCCGCCGTGTTGGCGGTGCCCGGGAAGTAGCCCGTGCCGAGGTCGAAGGGCCACTGGACGATGCGGCCGCCCGAACCGTCCACGTTGTAGTACTCGTTGGAGACCAGCGCGCTGTGCTCGCGGTCGAAGCTGAGACCGTTCATGCAAGGCCACGTGCCGGCGGCCGGCACGCATTTGCCGTCCGATGTCCCGACGGTCGTCGTGTACCTGGCGCGGACGGGCAGGACGTAGTCGAAGCCGCTGATACCCGAGTAGCGCGTCAGGTCGCGCAGTTCGACGACGTCGAGGGTGCCGCCGTTCGCGACGAAGAGCCTGTTCTCGTACCAGACGACTCCGTCGGCGTGGCTCATGTGCGGGGTCACGCTGGTGCCGCCGCCGAAGTCGACCAGCGCGACGTCGTAGTAGCGCGGTGTGGCCGACGTGCGGTCGACGAAACGCAGCCGGGACTGACGGTTGTCCGAACCGAGGTGCCAGGAGGTCACCTCCCAGCGCTCTCCCGCCCAGTAGCCGTCCCCGGCCGATGTGTGAGGGACCGAGAAGCCCTGGGGAGCCCAGCCGTTGGTGCCGCTCTCGTCGGCGTCGGTGGGTTCGCCCCAGCAGTAGCCGTCGGCGTCGACGCCCGGGTTGAACGGCGTGGGATAGCACAGACCGGCCTTGCCCGACCTGCCTCCGGTCAGACCGTGCAACAGTGTGTCGCCGACGCGGCTGCCTGTCAGGGTCTTGTCGACCGCAGTGCTGTAGTCGGCCTGACGGCTCAGAACGAACTTGTCGCTGGCGACGGGGATGATGCCACTGGCCGCGTATGCCGTGCCGGTCCCCCCGACACACAGGCCGGCGAGAAGCAGCAGTCCAGCGACCGCAGCTCTCCACGCGCGCGTAGCGCGGCGCCGTTCGTGATCACGTGTGTTCATCCGCCGGAGCATACAAACCTCCCCCTACGGGACCTCAACCCCACCTGTGGCAGGGTTTTACTGAGCTGAGCGAGAGCCGGCCCCGTCACGACGGGGGTGCCGTGTCGAGCTGGTCAGCCAAACGCACCCGCTCGTCGGCGTCCGCCTCCAGCGCATCTTCTCGGCGATCCAGTCAGTGACCTGCTTGCAGCGACGCACCTGTAGCCGACCAGGCGGGTGCGCCAGTCCGAGGGCAGCCCGCGAGACGCGGGGGCGCGACGGTGATGGCCCCGTCGGCGTCGGTGGTGGCCTGCAAGAGGTTGTACAGGTCGGCCACGCCGAGCATGGCGTGAGGACGCCGTCGTCCCTGAGGCGACAGTCGCTGAGGATCTTTCAGGTCTTCATCCGGGCCAAGGGGTTCCTCACGGGCGGCCACCACCTCACCGAGAACCCGGCCTTCGACGCCCTGCCCCGCAGGGGCCCTGTGGGGCAGGGCGGCTTACGGTGCAGGCCCCGGAGCGGAGGGGTGCTCCCGGCTCAGTGGTCGGCCCCTTCGCCGCCCGGCTCGCCCGTCACCGTGAGCAGGTCGTCCCGGTCGGCCAGGGCTTGGAGGGAGAGGGTGCGGTAGCCGACGTCGTCGAAGAGGACGGTGATGCGGTCCCCGTCTTCGCTCAGCACGGTGCCCCTCCCCCACTGGCCGTGCCGCACCGCCGTACCGACGGGATAGGCGCCGGCGTCCGGGTGCACCGCCTGCCGGTCGTCCCGCGAGCCGTCGCCGCCCTCGGCCTCCCGGGCGTCACAGACGTCGCAGTTCCCGCAAGGCGCTTCGTACTCCTCGCCGAAATACCCCAGCAGGAAGCGCCTCCGGCAACCGGTCGTCTCCGCGTAGGCCCGGGCCATGTCCACCCGTGAGCGTTCCATGCGCTGATGCGCCTCGGCGCTGTCCCTCGCCCGCTCGACCGCCCGGTCCGGGCCTGTGTCCGGGGCGGGCCGCACGGCTCCCGAGGCGTCCGTGACGACGGCCTCGGCCTCCTGCAGCAGGTTCACCGCGGTGGTGACCCGTGCACGGGACAGACCGGTGTCCCGGCGCAGTTCGTCGAGTCCCACCGCGTTGGCGTGCTCGTGGACGGCGTGTACGACCGCGCCGACGGTGTCCGAGCCGGGGGCCCGGCCGCTGAAGTAGGCCTGCATCCCGGTGTCCTCGGGACGGAAATGCAGTACGGCCACGGCCGGCCGCCCGTCCCGGCCGCAGCGGCCGATCTCCTGGTAGTAGGCGTCCAGGGAGCCCGGCAGCGCGGCGTGCAGCACGAACCGCACGTCCTCCTTGTCGATGCCCATCCCGAAGGCCGTGGTCGCCACCACGACGTCCGTCTCGCCCGCCAGGAATGCCGCGTGGACGCGTCGGCGTTCGGCGGCACGCTGACCCGCGTGGTAGGCCTCGGCAGCGAGTCCCAGGGAGGCCAGCTCGGCGGCGTAGAACTCGGTGTCCTTGCGGGTGGCGGCGTAGACGATGCCGGGCTTGGCCTCGGCCGCCGCCCGCTCGACGATGCGGCGGCGGCGTTCGTCGTCCTCAAGGTGGCGGTGGACCTCAAGGCGGATCTCGGGGCGGTCGAAGCCGGTGACCAGGTGGCGGGGCCGGTCCATACCGAGCCGTTCGACGATGTCCTGGCGGACCGGCGGCGCGGCGGTCGCGGTGAGTGCGAGGACGGGGGGCCGGCCCAGGCGCCGTACGGCCTGGGCGAGGCGGAGGTAGTCGGGCCTGAAGTCGTGGCCCCAGGACGACACGCACTGGGCCTCGTCCACCACGAACAACGCGGGGCGTGCGTCGGTCAGCCGCCGCACCACCTCGTCCTTGGCCAGTTGCTCCGGGGACAGGTAGACGTACGTGGACCCGCCGTCGCACACCGCCTCCCAGGCCGCTTCGGTCTCGGCCGCGGTCAGGTCCGAGTTCACGGCGACGGCTCGCGGGCTTCCTTCGCCGCCGGGCAGTCCGGCGATCTGGTCCCGTTGCAGGGCCAGCAGCGGTGAGACGACCACCACCGGTCCCGGCAGCAGCAGGGCGGGGACCTGGTACACGGCGGACTTGCCGGCTCCGGTCGGCATGACGACGAGGGTGTCCTGTCCCTGGAGCACCCACTCCATCGCGGTGAGTTGCTCGGGCCGCAGCTCGTCCCAGCCGAACACCTCGGCGGCGGTCTGTCGCAGACGCCCGGCCCGCCGCGCGCCGGTACGGGGTCTGTCGCCGGTCATGGGGACTCCTTCGCTTCGTGCGGGAAGCGGCCGTCGCAAGCGGCCCCGCACGGTTGTGCTGGGTACCCGCCGCGGACGCCGCCACGCGCCGGGGCCGCTCCCTGATGCGGCCGGCCGTTTTCGGGAGGTCGCGGGTACGGTCGCCCGCACCGGGAGGGCGCGGGTGTGAGCGGCCGTTTCGGGGCGGGCGCGGGTGCGGGCGGCCGTTCCCGGGCGGCATGCCAGGGAAACCGCGACGGATCGGAAGAGACAGACCTGACGCGGGGGCCGCGTGTGCGGGCACCCCCGCGACCTCGGCGAAGGGCGGGCGATCATTGCGGCACGCCGGTCACCCGGTGGTGCGCGGTCTGCTGCCACCGGTGATGGGCAGCATGCTGGAGTTCGGCCCGCCACACCGGCCCGCGCGGCTGCGGCTGTACGTCTCCGGCGACACCCTCCCGTACGAGGGCCTGGCCGAGATCGCCACCCGCTTCCCCGCCGCCGATCTGGCCGTGCTGCACCTGGGCGGCACGCGTCTTCCCGGCGGGTTCGTGGTCACCATGGACGGCGCGCAGGGCGCGGAACTCGCCCGGCAGCTCGCTCCCGAAAAGATCCTGCCAGTCCACTACGGCGACTACACGGTGATGCGTTCACCGCTGTCCGCGTTCCTCGCCGAGGCCGAGCGGGCCGGGCTCGGCCCCGGTGCTGCTGTGAGCGGCCCCACTGGCAGCAGCCGAGCGGCCGGGTGGCTTGATCACGTGCATTGGTCCGTCCGCCCGCCCCCCGAAGGCACCGAGGCGGACGGACGGCTTCATGTCGAACGAGTGCCCGACTCAGGTGCTCGTCGGGGACGCTGACCCTCCCGTGCCCGCCTGCGTCTGGTCCGCGCAGGGAGCGGGAACCCGGGTGGTCGCCTCCGCGGTCAGCTCCCGTGCGACCGCCTTGATGTTCTCCTGCACGATGGTCGGGAGGTCGGCCACCGGTGGATAGCCGGGGTAGGTGCGGTCCATCGCGGCGGTGATCGACTTCTGCTCCTCCGGGGTAACCGCAGGTCCCCCAGGCGAGGCCGACGCCACTGCTGGTCGCACGAGGCCACGGAAGTGCCGGAGGTAGCCGCGCTGTTCGTCGATGAGCGCCCGTGCCGGGCCGGGGGCCCCATGCCCCGGATACATCGTCCTGGCCTTGGGGAAGCGCCGGTCGAGCTGGGTGAGGATCTGCAGCCATCCGCAGCTGTTGCCCTCGATCAGCGCCGGTGTGACCTTGCCGGTCGCCAGGTCGCCGGAGAACAGGTCGCCGGTGTCGGGGCGGTAGTAGACAGTCGCCCTGTCCGACTCGCCCTCGGAGAATCCGATGGTCTCGAAGCGGAGTCCGCCGACCTGCACGGCGCTGCCGTCAGCGAACGTCCGGTCCGCGTAGGTGAGGCGGGCGGGGAATCTCGGGTTCGCCGAACGGGCGAGCGGATAGAAGCCGCGCTTGTCCTGCCGCATCGCCTGGTCGGTCGCCCTGGACGCGAGGACGGTGGCCTTGGGGAAGGCGTCGTGGAAGGCGCTCGCTCCGCCCACGTGGTCCGGGTGGGAGTGGGTCAGCAGAATCCCGACGACGGGTTCGCCGGTCTTCCTGATCTCCGCGATCGCCTTCTGGGCGTCGTCCGGCGTGCGCAGGGTGTCCACCAGGACCAAGCCGTGCGGGGCCTGGATCCAGTAGGTGTTAACGGAACCGGGGTTGGGCGAGGCGAACCGTCCAGGCCCCGACGCATGCGCAGTTGGCGTGTCGGAGGTGGCGTCGTTCGAACATCCCGCCACCGTGGCGATCGCGGATAAGGTGGCGGAGGCTACGGTCAACAGGCGCCGCAGTCGCTGATTCATCTGAAGCCTTCGTGTCGTCGGGACGGCGGGGAAGTGGTGCGGGCGTCACCGTGGGCGAGCGCCGCGCCCGTCACCTCCTCCGCGGGCGAGTGGATCCGGGACAGGTCTGAGTTGTCCCGTCGCCGCAGCCGAGGATCACGCGGACGTATTCCTTCCATATCTGCCCGGTGGGTTCACCCGGCTCTGCTCCCCTGACGATCAAGAACTAGTTCACCTTCACCGCCAACCACCCAGGCCAGCACGGACTCCCAGGACAGGACCGGAGGAGACCCTCCCCCATCGAACCGAGGTGTTCGGTCGGTCATGGCCGTCTACGGTGCTCAGTCACGAAGGCATACGGCGCGGCCTGGCCGGCTGGGAAGCCAAGCTGGGGCCGCGGACGAGAGTGTGATCGTGAAGGGCGGTCGCCTACGCGGCGAAAGGCTCTGCAGGGCTTCAGCCGAACGATCTTCCCTGCAGGCGATAGGTGAGGCCCGGGGACACTGTCCCCTCCACAACCACGTCCTGCACAACACGACCCGCCCAGCGGATGTTCCCGCCCCCGTTCGACGCGGGCGAGACAGCGATCAGCGCGCGATCGTCGCAGAGGTCGTTGGCTCAGGCATCCCGCTCCGCAGCCGACCCCAGACGCGGGCGCGGAGCCCAGGCCTCGACGAGCCGGAGGACGGGGACGACGTCCAGGCCGCGCGGGCCCTGGATGCAGCGGTCGTCACATCTGAGTGGCGTGAGTCGCTCGATCGCAAGCCCCCATACGCCGGAGGGCAGCCGGTTGCTCCGGCTGACATGACGCGCGTTTACGGGCTCGCCAGCCAATCGGTGTACCAGGATCGGAAGCCGGGGCTCACCGGTGCGAAGCCGCCCCACTCCGGATCGATCTGCCAGATTTCTCCTGCGTGTGCGCCGTTCAGGATGAGCCGGGTGTAGATACCGCAGCCGTGTTCGGCGAGCATGAGCGTGCCTCGGGTCAGATCGGCGGGTGCCCCGATCGGGCCGGGCAGGGGTTCGGCGAGCGGGAACGGCTCGGCGAGGCGGCCGGGCAGCCGGTCTTCCTTCCACTCGTCGTCCGCAGCCCACTCCTCGTCGGCTTCAGGGCGTGGGGTGGTCAAGGGCATCACGCCGTGCCCGGGCCCGGCCGGGCCGTTGCCCACCTCCGCGACGAAGGACCGGTACTCAGCCGGCAGAGCGATGCCATGGGATTCCTCGAACGCCCGGATGTCCGTCTCCGGCAGGTGTGGCGCCAGCACGTACCGATGCGTACGCGCGCCGAAACGCCTCAGCTCCGGGTCCCGTGCGGCCATCTCCCGTAGCCGTGCGCGGACGCCGTCCTCGTCCCAGTTCGCCATCCCACGACCGTAACAATGACGTCCGCGCCCCGGCCCACCACACCTCTCGGACCGACAGTGCCCAGTCTCCCCAGAGATGCGGAGCAGGAAGTCAGTGATCGGGGCCCCTCCGTCACCGGGGACGAGCACGGTGCTCGCCGTTCGCGGAAGTGCAGGGTCGTTTCGTCGCCACCCGTCCGTGTGATGCACGGGTGCCGGGTCGGCTCAACGGGCAGGGATGGCCGCGGCAACGCTCTCACCAGCAGAAAGGTCCATCGATGCGTCTTCGCTCCGCGTTCACCGCTGTTCTCGGCGCCGGCCTGCTCCTCACCTCCTTCCCCGCTTCCGCAGCCGCCGCGTAAACGGACAGTGCCTGAACCTCCCCGGCGTCGGCCAGGAGAACCCCGAGCCGGGCCATTCACCGAAGAACCGCACGGACGCCTGGGCAACGGTCTTCACCGAGCCCAACTGCGAGGACGACTCCTTCCGCCTCCGTCCGCTCACCGGCGGCGCCTCCGAGCGGCTGAAGGTGCGCTCGGTCATCTTCAGCTGACGCCCCGCCCCCGGCCCCGGGACCCTGGCCCAAGCGGGAGCTGACACAGGTGGAGGGCGCTGCGCGCAGGGGGTACACGGACTCCCCGAGCCCGACCCGAGGACGTCCGCTCTGACCTGGCGTTCTTTGCGGCGGTGGGTGCGGTGCGGGGGTTGTCCGTGGGTTCGGCTTAGATGTGACCGTGTCTGTCTATGAAGTGATCCGCCAGCTGCCCGAGATCTCGATTGTTCGAGATCGCTCCCGAGCCATGGCCACGCTGGATGCCATCATGAGCCCGGAGTGGGAGTCACGGTTCTTCTCGTTCGACTCCCAGTGGTCGCCGACGGAGGAAATGGCCTCCATGCGCGACGGCTGCGGCAATGAGTATTCGATCGTCTTCTCCGCGGCGGGCGCTTACGCCCGCGGCTTCGATCACGAGTCGCCCATGAGCCCCTACCGGGTGACGCCCCCGGCGCCGTGGCCCGGACTGTTCGACGGAATTCCCGAAGCATTTCTGCCCCAGGTCACGGAGCCCGCCTTCAGCGATGTCGACAGGACGCCGCGAGCGACGGTGTGCTTCTGGCGCGGACACTCCGACACCGCGTGGAAGTGCGGTGCGGTCGAGGCTCCGCCAGCGGGGGCTGAGGACGACGGCGGCGCGGAGTGGCTGTTCGACGTCCTCCTGGACGGCCGACCCGACGCATATCAGCAGTTCGCCGAGGAGTACTACGAGGTGGCGGTGAGCCTTGAGGCCGTGCGTCATGTCTATGCCTTGCGGCCTCTCACACAAAGCGTCGTGTCAGCGCTGAACCCCGACGTCGACCTCCTCAGTCTTGAGAAGGACATCGCCCAGATCGGCTATCCCCTTCTGCGGTAAGGGCCTGTTGAGAGGCGTGGGTCTGTGACTTCACTCGGCCAGACTTCTCGAACGTGCTCAAGTCGCTGGTGGTGCCCCTGAATCCAGTTCTCGTGCGGCCGTAGCCAGAGATCGGCGGTGAGGCGGTCGGGGTCGTCGACGGCCACGGACAAGGAGCGGTCCTCGTGCATATGGAAGAGGAGGCTCAGTCCGCGGTCGCCACCGATCCTCTCGCCCCCGTTCTTGCTGCGGCCGTTGCCGGGCTTCGGCTTAGCCGACGAACTACCGCCGGACCATACGCTGCTGCCAGACGTTTACAACACCGTCGCCACCGCCTGCGGGGCGGGCACCGCGACGGCGGAACGGGTCGTGATGGGCGCACCGAAGAAACACGGCCGGCACAAGGACCAAAGCAGCAGCTCGCATGTAAATGCCGCCGTTTTGTTGGACGTTGAGCCGCAAACATGACTTCCTTTGCGGTGGCCATCCTGTCCTTCACCGCGCTACCACCCGTCTGGCCTCAGGGTGGAGCGGAGCTCAGGCGCGCGGTCGATGAAGCTGGTGGCAGGCGGTCGGAGGCTTCACCGGGAAACGGTGAGGTGAGCAGCCGGAGACAGGCACCTCCACCACCGTAGCCTTCACTTTTCACTCACATCTCCATCACCAAGCCACCACAACCGCTAGTCTCCTCACTGCACTACAAGCATCAACTACAGGCACCACTGAGGGGGGATCCTCATGCGCATGCGCTACGCGGCCCTGGCCACCGCCGCTTCCACCGGACTTCTGGCCGCACTCGCCGCCGCGCCCGCCCAGGCCGCCGAGTACTCCTCGGCCCTGAAGATCAAGGGCATCCAGTACGACGCACCCGGCCGCGACGACAACCGCTGCAACGGCGGCAACACCAAGAACGAATACCTGACGATCAAGAACTACTCGCGTACGAACGTGAACCTCAAGGGCTACGTCGTCAAGGACGCCGCCGGCAACAAGTTCACCTTCACCGCCAACCACACCCTCGAACCCGGCGACTACGTCCAACTGCGCGGCGGCCGCGGCACCGACTCCGACCGCGACAACGTGGTCTACCGTCAGAACTGCAACTTCATATGGAACAACGACAAGGACACCATCTACCTATACAAGCCGGGCGGAGCCCGCGCCGACGTCCACTCCTACACCAAGCGTGACAACGACCGCGATGGCAACGGCTACATCACCTACCACGGCTAGAGCCGCCACCGCCCAGCAGACTCCGGCCGCTGGAGGAGCCATCCTGCGGCCTTCTGAAGCGCCGTCCGGTTGTTCTCGCGGCAGGACTCCGAACGAACGCTGCTGATCGTCGTACTCAACGCGGCACTTGTAACCTGCGGGCGTGAAACGGATTCAGCGGGCCGCCGGTGCGGTCGTCGGCTCGGCAGTGGGTGATGCCCTGGGCGGCCCCTTCGAGTTCGGCCCCCAGGGCGCGTTCTCCGCGCGGTTTCCCGTGCCTGGCGCCGGAGGCGAGATGTGCGGGGGCGGTGGCTGGGACCCCGGCGAGGCCACTGACGACACGCAAATGGCCGTCCTGGTCGCGGAGTCGCTGCTGGAGCGGGGCGGACTGGATCTGCCGGACATCTTCGCCCGCTTCCAGCGGTGGGCCGTATCAGGACCGAAGGACATCGGCCTGCAGACCGAGGACGTCCTGACCAACGGCATGCCCTGGGACCTCGCCGCCGCGACCCATTTCCGGGTCAACCGACGAGCAGCGGGAAACGGCGCCTTGATGCGGGCATCCACCTCCGCGGTCCACTTCGCCGCCGCCGGCCAGGAAGCCACCATGGACGCGGCCCGCCGCATCGCTGCCCTCACCCATGGTGACCGCGCGGCCTGGGAAGGGACCGCGATCTTCCACGAACTCATCCGGCTCATCCTCAGGGGCGCCGATCCCCTCACCGCGCTCCCGGACATCCTGACCCTCGTCCACCCCGACCACCGCGACCGCTACGCCACCGTCCTCGCGCCCGACTGGCAGCCGGATCAGGCCACTGAGTTCAACGGTGCCGTCTGGCCCTGCCTGGGCTCCGCCGTCTGGGCCCTGCGCACCACCACCGGCTACGAAGGCGCGATACGCGCGGCGATCGACCTCGGCGGCGACACGGACACCGTCGCCGCGGTGACCGGAGGTCTGGCGGGGGCGTACTACGGGCTGGATGCCATCCCCGCCCACTGGATCCAGCCGCTCCATGTGCCGCTCCCGGGATTCGATGGACGGGTCCTGCACCTGGCGGACCTGCTCCACCTTGCGCACCGTCTCGGAGAGGGCCCTTGATCAGGGTCAATCGTCGACGGGCATGAGCTGGACCAGACCGACCCAGGGCCCCTCTTCCGTTTCCGTGTGGATGGCGCGGATCTTCCAGCCGCCGGCCGGCAGGGGAACCACTGCTTGGGCGGGCATTCCGCCACCGGGGTACTGGGTGTTCAGTTCAGCGCCTGCCTCGACTGAGTCCATGAGCACGGTAGGGCCGTCCGTCACCCACGTGCCGCACTCCTCCCACTCGGCGCCGGGATCCGCCCGGCGAGCCAGCGCAGGAAAGCCCTGCGCTCGGGCACATAGCAGGTGGTGGCCGGCTCGTCCGCCAGCACCAGGACCTGGGCGCCGTCCTCACCCACGTCGATCACTCCAGCCAGACCATCCACGGCGCAGGCCCGGTCGTAGTCGTCCGGAGCGGTTGCGTCCCCCACGACCGTCCCGGTTTGCGTGCACCCGCTCCATGCGCCCAGCGCGGAGACGGGGACGACGGCCAACGGGCCGCCCATCGACTCCACCCAGACGGAGGAGATGTGGGAAGCATCGCTCGATGTGGATGGGGAGGCGCTCACGCCGTCAGTGTGCCCTCCGTGACTGACAACGCTGCGCCGGGCGCGGGGCGGTGGCCGGACAGAAAGGGCCGCAGCAGGGCGAGCAGTGCGTCAAGGCAGTGCAGGGGGATGATGTGGCCGCCGTCCTCGATGAGATGCCCGGTGAGGTCGTCGGCGATCGGACGCAGCTGGTGTTCCAGTGCCCTGCCGACCGGGTGTGCGCCGACCGCCATCGTCGGCACCGTCAGCCGCGCCGTGGCGACCGCCTCCTCGATCTGGACCGAGCTCTGCGGCAGAGCCCGGTAGTAGGAAGGCGAGGTCCGCTTAGCACGAGCGTCGGCGCCGCCAGCGCCGCCACAGCCTGCTCGAAGAGGCCGGTGATGGCACGACGACTGGGCACGAGTGCTTCGAGTCCTGCTCCATTCGGATGCCCTGCACGTTTCGCGGCACTGAAACGGCGCCCCTTCGGTGTGCACTTGCCACTGGCATGTACGACACGAGAGGAAGGACCACCGTGGCTCCAGGCGCGAAGAAGGGTGTTCTCCCCGTCACCTCCGGTCCCCCGAAGTTCGCCGTCCGGTCACGGACGCTGCCGGGCGGCGAGGTCTGGTTCACCTGCGGACAGGCGTGGGAGTACGACTCCGAAGACGGCCCGGCCTACGCGATCAGCATGACGATGACGCCGGTGAACTGGGACGGCGACCTGCTTCTGGTCCCCATCCCGGAAGATCTCCGGACCGATTCACAGGACTGACTGCCTGACCTGCTCCCCCGACAAGGCCGGAAGGAATCACGTGCACGCCACCGAGACCACGCACCTCACGGAAACCAGAACGCCCGATGATGTCGACGGCGTCCTGGAATTCCTCTGGCTCGAACTGACGAACCGCTGCAATCTGAAGTGCGTCCACTGCTACACCGAGTCACATCCGCACAGCGGCGACCGCGACGTGCTGACTGCCGACGACTACGAGGCGGTGATGGCCCAGGCCCACGACCTCGGCTGCCGCAAGGTCCAGCTGATCGGCGGCGAACCACAGCTCAACCCGGAATTCGGGCGTCTGCTGCGCACCAGCGTGGAACTCGGATTCGAGTTCGTCGAAGTGTTCAGCAACCTCACGATGCTCGACGAGGACACCATCACGTTCTCGTCCGAGAACGGAGTGCATTTCGCCACCTCGGTCTACGCCGACGAACCGGCCGCACACGATGCCGTGACCACCGTACGAGGCAGCCATCGACGCACCGTCGAGAATCTGCGAAGGCTCGTCCAGCGCGGCGTCAGCACCCGAGCTGCCGTCATCGATGTGAACCAGGACGCGGAAGCCGCCGAACGCACCGTGAAATTCCTGACCGACCTGGGAGTCAGCGGATCCACCCGGTCCTCCGAGGTACGGGAGTTCGGGCGGGCGAAGGAACTCCTCGGGCAGGAATCGAGCATGTCCGGCCTGTGCGGTTACTGCTGGAGCGGAAAGCTGGCCGTCGCCCCGGACGGAAAGGTCTTCACGTGCGTCATGGCCCGGGACTGGCCGGTCGGAGACATCCTCAGCCAATCGCTCAGCGAGATCCTGCACAGTGCCGAACTCGCCCGCGTCCGCCGCGACATCCACGAGACGGTGTGGTTGCCGGCCACGGCGGGCGACGAGCGCTGCCCCCAGAGCTGCGGGCCGGACCTCTCCTGCCCGTGCGACCCCCTGCTCTGCCCCAAGTGCTGCGGCCCCACGCATCTGCAGTGACCGGACATGGCTGTGCCCTCGACCGCGCTTGGCGGTCGGGGCTCCGGCGCCGCCACCTCTCCAGGAGCTGAGCACGGCCCTGATGGAACGGGCCAACTGCGGTGTCCCCGGCCGCAGATGCGTTCATCCGGTGAGGGCCCGGACCTCCTCCCGCGGTTCGGGCCCTCACTCCCGGCCCCGCCCGCCTGCGGCTCGCCGGACACGTCCGTGGGTCTCAGATGCGGAGTGTTCCGGGGAACGCGCCATGGCCGACGCCCGGTGCGGTGATGGCCAGCCAGCCGTGGTGCCGCACCTCGGTGTCCGGACCGACCTCGCCGGGGTCGACCGAGAGGTATCCGCAGGCCGAGCGGGCGCCCGTGGTGCCCGCGTTGGACGGGGCCTCGTCGTACTCGGGGTCGAAATCGGGGTCGTCCACCGCGAGGGTCTCCCACGGCAGCGGGTCCCCTTCCCATTCGGGGTCTCCCTCGGCGACGTACTGACGGATCACCTGGCCGTTCTCGGCGACCATCCACACATCGGAGCCGCCGGCGTCGTCGAGGAAGAAGAACTGGGCCTGGCCACAGTGGACGCTGACCCGCTCGACCGTCTCGACCATGCCGTCCCAGGGGTCGCCGACGAGCAGGTCGAAAGCACCGAAGACCAGGCGCCAGCCGTCCAGTTCCGGGGTGACGAAGACCCGTCCCACAGCGCGGTCGACGCCGTCCGGCCCGGGGACCCGGATCTCCCGGCTCTCCGCCGCCTCGACGCCGGCGGCGACCGTGATGGGCCGTCGGTCGTGTAGCCCCAGTGCCTCGAAGACGCCCTCGTACGACGCGCCGGGCACGGCCATCCACCAGCCGCTGAGGGTCGACGACGGCAGCCTCGGGGTCTCGTGCGGGATCTTCACCCGTATCAGCCGGTCGATCGCGGCGCGGTCGCGGTCGTCGAGCGCGTCGACGCCGCCGCCCGCCACCAGCGCCGCCATCGCGCCCCGTCGTGTCCTCGGGGAGACGGCCGGGTCGCGGCGCAGGGCGTGCAGCCGCGGCCGGAAGGAGGCGTGCAGCAGGCGGGCGTAGTCGGACGCCTTGTAGGGGACGAGACGGCTGCGGGAGTAGCTGTCCACCAGGGCCCGTAGTCCGGCATCGGAGTCCGTCCGCAGTCTGAGGAGCCCCTGGAAGCCGTTGCTCGACTTTCCGTAGTCCGGATCGGCCGCCAGGGCCGCGTACTGGTCGGCGGAGCGCTCGTCGAACACACCCAGGAGACGCCCCGCCTGCCAGTCCGACACCTCTTTGCGCCGCCAGGCCGTCACCACGGCGTCGAAGGCGGGCGGCCCGATATGCCGCAGCACCCGCATGACCGGTTCCATTTCAGCTGTCCGCCGGACATCGGCCAGACTCCGCAACAGCGTGGGTACCACGGTGTCGGCCTGCTCCGACAGCCGTGCCGCAGCAGCCGCCACGCGCGCGGGATCGCCGCTCTCCAGGTCGTCGAGAAGGGATTCGATCTTCATGCGACAGCACAGTAGCCCCGGCCACTGACACCGCCCCGCTTGAGCCATGGGGGCGAGGCTCATGTGGTGGACGCGAAGGGGCGCTACGGGACGGGTTGTTCGCGGGGTCGACCCGACGGGCACCGGCACGGCTCCACCGGTTCTGCCCACGGCGCACTCCTGGCATGGACCAGTCAAATCTGTCACTCTTTCGGCAGCCGGCGTGCGCCCCTGACCCAGGAGGGTGCCGCCGGCTGACCGTACCGACCACGCAAGCACCGTCCGTGGCCGCCCCGGCATACCCCAGCCGGCCGGGCGGTCTTCGAGCAGGCCGGAATCCCGGCCGCCACAAAGGAGTAGCGTGTGAGACCGACCCCCCACAGAGCCCTCGGCGCCGGCGCGCTCACTGTCGCCGCGCTGACCGCCCTCTCCCTCCCCACCACCCCCGCCGCCGCCCAGCCGACCGCGCGGCACAGCGCGGCAGCCACCTGCACTCCCACCCAGGTGGTCACCAACGGCGGCTTCGAGAGCGGCACTTCACCGTGGAGTCAGTCCTCGTCCACGGTGATCACCAGCCGTTCCGGCCAGAGCGCCCACGGCGGCAGCAGCTACGCCTGGCTGGACGGAGTCGGCAGCACCCACACCGACACCCTCAGCCAGAGCGTCACCATCCCCGCCGGCTGCGCCACCGCCACCCTCACCTTCTGGCTGCACATCGACACGGACGAGACGACCTCGTCCGTCGCCTACGACAAGCTCACCGCCAAGATCGGCGCCACCACGCTGGCCACATACTCCAACCTCCAGGCCACCACCGGCTATGTGCAGAAGTCGCTCGACGTCTCCGCGTACGCCGGCCAGACCGTGAGCCTGTCCTTCACCGGCACCGAGGACTCCAGCCTCCAGACCAGCTTCGTCCTGGACGACATCGCCCTCGCCACCTCCGGCGACACCACCCCGCCCACGACCGACGCCACCCGCACCCCCGCGGCCCCCTCCTACACGGCGAACCTCAGCAGCGACACGAGCGGCACCGTCTGGAGCGGGCACGAGAGCGTCAGCTTCACCAATGCCTCGGCCACCGCGCTCACCGAGGTGTATCTGCGACTGTGGGACAACTACCACGGCACCTGTGACGCGATGCCCATCCGGGTCAGCAATGTCACCGGCGGCACCGCGGGCGCCCTCTCGGTGGGCTGCACCGCCCTGAAGATCGACCTGCCGAGCCCGCTGAACCAGGGCCAGAGCGCCACCATAGGCTTCGACCTCGGCATCACCGTGCCCAGCGGCGCCGACCGTTTCGGCCACGACGGCGCCTACAGCTTCATCGGCAACGCCCTGCCGGTCCTCGCGGTCCGCGACAGTGCCGGCTGGCACCTGGACCCGTACACGAACAACGGCGAGTCCTTCTACTCCCTGGCCGCCGACTTCAAGGTGACCCTGGACCACCCCAGCAGCCTGCTGGTCCCGGCCACCGGCACCTCCACCGACACCCCCGGCTCCAGCGGCCGTACGGTCACCACCGCGACCGCGGCCAAGGTCCGTGACTTCGCCTGGGCCGCCGGGCCCTTCACGAAGATCTCCGGCACCTCCGCGGCCGGTGTCCCCATCAACGTCTACTCCGTCTCGGGCATCAGCTCCTCCAGTGCCCAGTCGATGCTCAGCACGGCCAAGTCGGCCGTGGACGCCCACGCCTCCCGGTTCGGCGCCTACCCCTACGGCGAGCTGGACGCGGTGATCGACAACAACTACTGGTTCGGCGGAATGGAGTACCCCGGCTTCGTCCTCGACCTGGTCAGCACCACCGCCCTCACCCACGAGATCGGCCACCAGTGGTGGTACGGCATCGTCGGCGACGACGAGTACAACAGCCCCTGGCTGGACGAGTCGTTCACCGACTACGCCACCGACCTCGCCCTCGGCAAGACGGGCAGCAACTGCTGGAGCGGCGTCTCCTGGGCATCCAGCAGCGAGAAGATCACCAACTCCATGGCCTACTGGGACACGCACTCCTCCCGCTACTCCACCGTCGTCTACGGCTACGGCAAGTGCGCCCTGCACGACCTGCGCCGCGTCCTCGGTGACACCGCCATGGCCAAGCTGCTGAAGGACTACGCGGCGGCGCACTGGTACGGCGTGTCCACCACGGCCGAGTTCAAGGCCGCCGCCCAGGCCGCTACGAGCACGGACCTGACCTCCTTCTGGTCCCAGCACCGCATCGAGGGCTGACCCGGCACCACCGAGGGTCGACCCCGCACCGGCCCGGTCACGGCCGCCGCACCCCGTGACCGGGCCACCCATATGGACCAACCACGCGCCGGCGCGGCATCGTTGGGCGGTATCCGGAATGCGGTACCGCCCGGCTGCGGGTCAGATGGATGCCGTGCGACCTTCCATATCCGCCGGCCCCCGCGGCCCGCGCCTGGCCGTCACCACCGTGCTGACCGGCCTGCTGCTGACCCTGTCCACCCCGGCGGCGCTGCCCTTGGCCGACCCGGTGACACCCGAGCGAGGCAGCGCCTTCATGGGCATGGGCGTCCTCGCGCACGACGGCGGCAACGCCTCCTCCGACGACACCCCCGCCGCCCGCACCACCCAGACGGAGGGCGTGGACGTCTCCAGCCACCAGCGCGACGTCGACTGGCCGGCCCTGTGGGACGGCGGTGCCAGATGGGCGTACACCAAAGCCACGGAGGGGACCTCCTACACCAACCCCTACTTCACCCAGCAGTACAACGGCTCCTACGACACCGGCATGATCCGCGGCGCCTACCACTTCGCCACCCCCGACACCGGCGGCGGCACCGCCCAGGCCGACTACTTCGTCGACCACGGCGGCGGCTGGTCCAAGGACGGCAGGACCCTGCCCGGCGTCCTCGACATCGAGTGGAACCCGTACGGCGACGCCTGCTACGACAAGTCCCCGAGCGCGATGGTCGGCTGGATCCGCGACTTCCTGACCCGCTACAAGGCGCGCACCGGCCGGGACGCGGTCATCTACACGGCCACCGCCTGGTGGACCCAGTGCACCGGGGGCTACTCGGGCTTCGGCGCGAAGAACCCGCTGTGGATCGCCCGCTACGCCGCGACGCCCGGACCGCTCCCCGCGGGCTGGACGTCGTACACCATGTGGCAGTACACCTCCACCGGCAAGACGGTGGGCGACCACGACCGCTTCAACGGCACCCGGACTCAGCTGGGCGACTTCGCCACCGGCTGACGGCGGCCGCAGCCGGGACGCCGCCACGCCCGGGCGCCGAGCGCGCGGGCCGACGGCTTCCTCTGCTCCCGGAAAATGCTGCGGAGACCGTGACGCGGGCTCAGCAAACCGTCGCAGACCGGGATGCCCGGGTACAGGTCGATGCCCCCGCTGAGCTGACGGCCCATCCGTCGCCCGGCCCCTGATGTTTCAGCGCCGGTTCTCAGGGTCGGACCGGGGTTTGATCAGGGCCGTTCCCCGATGAGCCGGAGCGGGCGTGTGGCGGAGACTCGTGGTCGGGCGGGTGATCACCCGCCCGAACTACCACGCACCCGGAGGGCATCGACGTGACCAGTCCCACCCGTCGCACCCGTTGGATCACCCCGGCCGCCTGCGGCGCCCTGGCCATGACGTTGGCCGCGGGGGCGGCCGCGCCCGCGCTCGCCCTGTCGCGGCCTGGGGTGACATCGGCGCCGCCGGCCGCCAGCGCGCCGTTGCCGCGTCTGGACCCGGCCGCGCTGCGGGCAGCCATCGGCGGCCTGCCGGACGAGGACGTCACCGGCGCGCTGCTGCGGATCACCGGCTCAGCGGGCCACTGGTCGGGCACTTCAGGTGTCGGTGACCTGGAGACCGGGGAAGGTGTCCCGCCCAACGCGTTCATCCGGATCGGCAGCATCTCCAAGGTGTTCACCGCCACGATCGTCCTTCAGCTCGCCGCCGAGCACCGGATCGACCTGGACCGGCCCGTCCAGCAGTACCTGCCGGGCGTCCTGCCCGCCGACCTGCCGCCCGTCACTGTGGGCCAACTGCTCAACCACACCAGCGGCCTGCCGCGCGGCGGATCGAGCCCGGAGTTCGGCGACGGCAGCCCCGAGTGGTTCGCCGCCAACCGGCTGAAGAGCTTCACCCCGCAACAGGTGATCGACACGTTGGCCGGTCAGCCGATGCAGTTCACGCCAGGCACGGCCCAGCAGTACAACGGCATGAACTACTACGTCGCCGGCATGCTGATCGAGAGGGTCACGGGCCACACGTTCGCCGACGAAGTGCGCACCCGGATCACGCGCCCGCTCGGCCTGCGCGACACCTACGTTCCCGACGCCGACGACCCGCGCCTGCCCGGCCCACACTCCCACGGCTATCTGACGGTCCAGTCCCCGGACGGCGCCATACAGCGAGTGGACGTCACCGAGCAGAGCCCCTGGCCGTGGGCCGAGGGCGGCATGATCTCCACACCCGCCGACCTCGACCGCTTCGTCACGGCACTCTTCCGCGGGCGTCTGCTCCCACAGGCCCAGCAGGCCAAGCTCTTCGAGGTCCCCGACGTCCCGAGCAGTCACAGCAGCCAGTGCCGCACGGAGGCCGACGCCGGCCGGGCCTGCATGACCATGGGGCTGATGCGGGTCACGGCGTCCAACGGCGTCGTGGTCTGGGGCAAGACGGGCTCCCGCCCCGGCTGGACGAGCGGCGTGTTCGCCACCAAGGACCTCTCCCGCAAGATCGTCTACTCGGTCGACCCGACGAACCTCAACGGCGCGGAGATGGCCCTGATCCAGCGCATCGCGGCGGCGTCGTTCGGTCCGCTGGTCCCGGCGAAGAACTGAAGGAAAGGGGGAGCGTATGGCTGACTGCGGCAGTCCGTCAGCCCGGTCCGCCGGTCAGTGTCCCGCAGGGAGCCGGGGCCTGCCTCCGCCTACGTCGTTCCGGCGGGCGGGTCGGCGAAGACCCCTTCCAGCATGCCGGTGGCCTGTCCGACCTCGATGAGGTATCCGTCGGGATCGCGCAGATAGCAGCGCAGCTCGGCTTTCCGGTCGATGGGCGGGGTGAGAAACTCGGCCCCCTTCGCGCTCCACTCCCGGTAGCAGGCGTCAATGTCGGCCACGCGGATGTTGAGGAAGCTCGATGTGGTGTGGGCGTCTTCGGGTGGCTGCAGCGTCACATCGGGTTTGTCAGGCGTCGGCCCGCCACCGGGGTTCATGATGATCCAGCCGTTGGCGAGCTTGATGATGCACGGATTCTCTTCCAGCACCACGGTCCCGCCCAGGACGTCCGCGTAGAAGGCGCGCGAACGGGGCACGTCCCGCACGGTCAGGAAGTGGGTGAGGAGCATCCCGGTGACTGGTGCGGGCAGGTCGTCTCGCTGCATTCGGCTGTCCCTTCACTGGTGCCGGAACCGAGCTACCGACCGACGCGCGACTCTCTCCATAGTGCACCGACGTCTCCCGGCTCGCCTGAGCGGTCGCGCCGGCTCGCTGCGACGGCATTGCCGCCGACCCGCACTCCCCCGCCCACACGCCGGCCGAGAAGGCTCCGGCTGCAGAGCACGGACGCCGCCCACCCGGCGCATCAACCACCGATCCCGCGGTCACTGCGGGGGTTGAACGCGCGCCGGTAGGCGGCGGGAGAGGTCCCGAAGGCCGTCCTCATGTGCGCGCGCAGCGAGTTCGCGGAGCCGAAGCCGGCGCGGTGGGCGACCAGGTCGATCGTCAGGTCGGTGGTCTCCAGCAGTTGCTTGGCCAGTTCCAGGCGCTGGGCGGTGAGCCACTGCACCGGTGTCATGCCGACCTCGTCGCGGAAGCGGCGGGTGAAGGAGCGCAGGCTCATGCGGGCGTGCGCGGCGAGCTGGGCGAGGGAGAGCGGCTCGCCGAGGTGCTCCATTGCCCATGCACGAGTCGCACTGGTGCCGGCGAGGGTGGGCTCGGGGACCGGGCGGTCGATGAACTGGGCCTGCCCGCCGTCCCGCCACGGCGGTACGACGCACATGCGGGCGGCCCGGTTGGCGGCGGCCGCGCCGTGATCGCGCCGGATCAGGTGCAGGCACAGGTCGACACCCGCGGCCACGCCCGCGGAGGTCAGCACATCGCCGTCGTCCACGAACAGGACGTCCTCGTCCACCTTGACCCTGGGATAGGCGCGGCGGAACTGAGGGGCGAGGTTCCAGTGAGTGGTGGCCGGGCGGCCGTCGAGCAGACCGGCCGCCGCCAGCACGTAGGAGCCGGTGCAGATGGACACGAGCCGGGTGCCGGGCCGGATGCCGGCGAGGGCCGCGGTGACCTCCGGGGGCAGCGGGCCGCCTCGGCCGAGCTCGGGCATGGCGTGCGTGGGCGGGATGATCACGGTGTCCGCCCGGGTCAGGGCCTCCGGTCCCTCCGCGGGATGCACGGTGAAGCCGGCGTCGCTGGGAACCGGTGCACCGTCGGCGGTGCAGACGGTGACGTCGTAGAGCGGACGGCCATCGGCGTCCAGCGCACTGCCGAAGACGCGGGAGGGGATGCCTAGCTCGAAGGGCGGGACGCCGGGCAGGGCGAGTACGGCGATCCGATGCGCCCGCGACGCTCCCGGCGCCCGGTCCCGCTCGGCGTCCGTCTCGATCCCCTGTGTCTCGGTCATGGCCAGATCCTGTCACATAGTGGCCAGACGGCCAATGCTGTGGCGGCTGCCCATGTCCCATCGTTGTCTGCGTCGCGCCGGGAAGCTCCCGGCGTCGAGCCGATCGAGTAGGAAAGAGAGACAGACAGCATGCGTGCGGTGGTCGTGGAGCAGTGGGGCGGACCCGAGAACCTGGTCGAGCGGGAGGTCGAGCGCCCTGAGCCGGGGATCGGTGAGGTCCTGGTGCGGGTGCACGCGGCCGGAGTGAACCCGGTCGACTGGAAGACCCGTGCCAGCGGCGGCCTCATCGAGTGGGGCGCCGTACCGGCCGTCGGCTGGGACGTGTCCGGGATCGTCGAGGCCGTCGGGCCCGGCGTGGGGGTGTTCCGTCCCGGTGACGAGGTCTTCGGCATGCCGCTGTTCCCGCGCCAGGCCGGCGGCTACGCCGAGTATGTGGTGGCACCGGCCCGGCACCTCGCCCGCAAGCCGGCGCGACTCACGCATGTCGAGGCGGCGGCGCTGCCCCTTGCCGCGCTCACCGCCTGGCAGGCCCTGGTGGACACGGCGGACGTGCGCCCCGGCGTGCGCGTGCTGGTGCACGCGGCGGCAGGCGGAGTCGGCCACCTCGCGGTGCAGATCGCCAAGGCCCGCGGCGCCCACGTCATCGGCACGGCCAGCGCCGGCAAGCACGACCTGCTGCGCCGGCTGGGCGCGGACGAGATGATCGACTACCGCGCGGTGCGCTTCGAGGATGTCGTGAGCGACATCGACGTCGTCCTGGACGGCCTGGGCGGAGAGACGGCCGAGCGCTCCCTGAACGTGCTCAGGACCGGCGGCCGGCTGATCACGCTGCCCGGTCCGGACGACGTCCCCGCCGCCCGGGACGGAGTGCGGGCGGCGTGGATGCTGGTCGAGCCGGACCACCTGGGACTGCGAGAGATCGCCGCCCTCGTGGAGCGCGGCGCGCTCAAGCCTGTGGTCGAGACGGTCCTGCCGCTGGCGGACGCCGCGAAGGCGCACGAGATCGGCGAACGGGGCCGCACCACCGGCAAGATCGTTCTGACGGTAGTCTGATCCAGCTACGGGCGCAGGTTGCGGCGATGCCGGAGCCTCGGGAGACGCTCTACGATCACGCTCATGTCGATCACATCGCCCATACCCGTCCTGCAGGGGAACAGGGGAACCGTTCTCCGTTCCAACGGCGAGGCGTTGATCCTGAGCCGCCCGAACGAGGAGCTGCGCATTCCTCTGGTGGCGATCGCACGAGTACGCGCCGACGGCCGGTCCGTCACCGTCGAGCTGACCGCCGCGGCCGGGACGACGCCGGCCGTCCGCAGGGTCGGCGGTGTGAGCGAAGCAGCCGCCAGGGTCTTCGCCGAAGCCGTGAACCGCGCCCTGCCCGAGCGCGGCGAGGAGGACGCGGTGGTCGACGGCTCAAGCCTGGTCGTCACCCGCGTCCTCACCGAGTCCCCGGCCGAGAGGAGGCGGAGCATCCTGAGGTGGGGACTCCTCAGCGTCGCCTTGGTGATCGCCGCCCTGGCCCTGACCATCGGGATCCGCGAAGGCGGACTGAGCGGCGTCATCCTGGCGGTCGTCACCCTGTTCAACGGCGCTGTGGCCGCGGTGGCCACCGCGATCGGCGCCGCGGGGCTGTGGGTGGCGTACCGGGGCTGGTACCTGACCCGGCACGGCATCACCGTCGACGCGCCTGTGCTTGGGCCTCGCCCTCGACGGCGTCATGATCATGGTGCTGATCACCACGTGAACGTGTGGAAGGGCGTCAGGTGAAGGCGCGGACCGTGATGTTCGAGAACGTCGCGCTGCCGCCGTCCGCGTAGACGGAGATGCCGGTGTCCGTGGGCTCGAAGTACACCTGGTGGGAGAGCACGGTGTGGCCGGCGTTGACGAAGACCTCGACGCTCTGCTTGTCGACCAGGATCTTCAGATGGACCCACCGCGCGGCGGGGTCGATGGGCGCATTGCTCTGACCGTAGGCGCCGAAGGAGTACTCGGGGCGGTCGGAGGGCCGCCGGTCGACGTAGACGTTGCCCTGGAAGACACCGATGTTGGTGTGGCGGGTGCCGTCGGCCGACCTGCCGACGGAGATGCCGACGTTGTCGAGCTGCTGCCAGCTGATGTCGAGTTCGAGTTCGTAGGCCGAGCCCTGGTAGGGCAGTTCGACTCTGCCGGAGGTGGTGACGTCGGTGAGGTGCACGGTGTCGACGACATGGTCGTGCAGGGTGGACACGGGCTGGGAGAGCAGTGTGTACCAGCCGCCCGGCTGCTTGGCGAGACTCAGCTCACGGACGACGGACATCTGGCCGTTGTAGCCGTCGGTGAGGTCGGTGGGCACCGTGCGGGCTGCGTAGTGCCAGTTGTTCATCCACGCGATGGCGAACCGCCGGGTGGTCGGCGCGTTGGCGTCGGGCCAGGTGACGGCCGCGTACCAGTCCCAGCCCCAGTCGAGCCACTGCGGGTCCGCCCCGTCGGTGGTGAACGTCGTCCCGTTCCAGGTTCCGGTCCAGTAGGCGTAGGTGTCGGGCAGTCCGCTGTAGTCGCCCTGGGTGCTGCCGGCGAGGACCCAGTGGGAGGTGCCGTCGTCGGCGGTCATCTCGAACAGGTCGGGGCATTCCATGCCGCCGATGTTCGGGGTGGCGTAGGTGAACGTCGACCTGTACGTCCAGTTCTTCAGGTTCGGCGACGTGTAGAACCAGATGGACTGCCATCGGCCGATGGCGGCGATCCATTCGTTCCTGGCCGCGTCCCAGTGGATCTTCGGGTCCCGGAACCAGTCGCTGTGGTCGGGGTTGTCGATGACGGGTGGGCCGTAGGCGGTGAAGGTGAAGCCGCCGTCGGTCGAGTAGTACAGGTACTGCTCCTGGTCGAAGCGGTCGCCGCCGGTGGGCTGGGTCGCCAGGACGACGACGGCGCCGGCGCCGAAGCCGGCGGTGTCGCCGGTGTCGACCACGCCTGAGCCGGTCCACACGGGGAAGTCGGGGCCCAGGGGTATGGCGACCCCGTGGTCGGTGAAGGTGACGTTGTCGGTCGTCGTCGCGTGCTGCCACCAGCCGGGGGCGTTGTTCTGGTCGCTGTGCAGGTAGTAGAGGTGGTAGGCGCCGCCGATGTGGACCGGCCGCTGCGGGTCACAGGTCCAGCCCGAGGGCGGGGTCATGTGGTAGACGGCGCGCAGCGAGGGGGAGGCAGCCGCCGCGGCGGGGATACGTGCGGTGGCGCCCATGACCGCGGCGGTGGTCAGGGCCCGGAGGACGGTGCGACGGGACGGGTGGGAGTGGGGCACGGTGCGGTCCTTCCTGTCAGGTGGTGCTCGGGCACAGCGAAGGCGGACTGCGGGGGCGGTGGCGCGTGTGTGATCAGGTGGACGGCCCGTTGGTGCGGGGCTGCGTCCACGGGGTGGGCGGAGAAGTTCACGCCGGTGCGATGGCGGTCACCGAGGCGCGGTGGACGGGAGGGCAGTCGACGACGACGCGGCCGTCGTCCGCCGGGCGGTCGAGTCCGAGCAGGACCCGAACGCCCATCCGGCCGAGTTCGTAGTGCGGGAGGGCCACCGTCGACAGCGGGGGCCGCAGATGGGCGGAGATCACGTCTTGGTTGTCGAAGCCGACGACGGCCAGGTCCTGCGGCACGCGCAGGCCGCGCTCACGCACACCGTCGTACACGCCCATGGCGACCCGGTCGTTGTGGCAGAAGACGCCGGTCGCGCCCTGGGCGAGCAGGGGTCCGATCGCCTCGAAGCCGCCTTCCTGGTCCGGTTGCGCGTCCACGACGAGGCTCGGGTCGAAGGGCACGCCGGCGTCGGCGAGCGCCTGGCGGTAGCCCTGCAGCCGTCCGTCGTGGGCGGGTGAGGGGCTCGTGGTGTTGATGAAGGCGATCCGCCGATGGCCGGCGGCGAGCAGCATGCGCGTCGCCTCCTGCCCGCCGGCGACCTCGTCCGGTACGACGGCAGGCAGTGCGCCGCCCGGGGCGAAGCAGTTGACCAGGACGCAGTCGGTCTCGGCCAGCGCGGGCGGCGGCTCGACCGCGCGGTGGTACCACGCCGAGTAGAGCACGCCGCGCACCTTGTGCTCCAGCATCATGGCGATGGCCTCCGTCTCGGCCGCCTCGTTGCCTTCGGTGTTGGCGACGAGCAGTACATAGCCGTGCCGCCAGGCCTCGTCCTGCGCACCGCGGATGATCTGTCCCGCGAACGGGGTGGAGGCGATGGCGTCGGCCACGAGCCCCAGGAACCGGGAATGCCCCTTCACCAGCACCTTGGCCATCGCGTTGGGCCGGTATCCCAGTTCCCGCACGGCACGCAGGACGCGCTCGCGGGCCTCCTTCCCGATGCGTGCGCCCTTCTTGTCGTTCACGACGTGCGAGACGGTGGACACCGACACGCCGGCGGCCTCGGCCACGTCTCTCATGGTCACGGCATGGTGGGTGCTGTCGTCCCGCTCGTTCATCACTCGCTCGCTTTCGCTCCGCCCGGCGCTCATCCCTTGTTGGCGCCGCTCTCCAGCCCGTAGATCATGGCCCTGTTGAGCACGAGGAAGACAAGCAGGAGCGGGGTCACGGTCACGCATACGGCGGCGAAGGTCGCCGTCCAGTCGGTCTTGCCCATGGCGCCGATGTAGTTCTGCAGGCCGAGGGGGATCGTTTTGAGGTCCTCGGACAGGACGAACGTATTCGCGAAGATGAAGTCGTTCCAGATGAAGATGCTGTTGACCATGACCACCGTGACGACCGTGTTGACGGACAGGGGCAGCGTGATCCTGGTGAAGATCCGGTAGGGGCCGGCGCCGTCCAGCGAGGCAGCCTCGTAGGTCTCGCGCGGGATGTAGGAGAAGAACGAGGAGAAGAGGTAGAGAGCCATCGGGAGCGAGAAGCCGGCCAGCGGGATGATCATCGACGGGTAGGTGTCCAGCAGGCCGACCCTGGTGTAGTCGATGAACAGCGGCACGAGCGCGATCTGCACCGGCACGATGATCCCGATCAGGAACATGCCGCGCACCGCGCGGGAGAACCGGAAGCCGAGCACCTCGATCGCGTAGGCGCCCATCATGCCGCACACCACGATCAGTACGTCGGCCCCGGCGGTGACGATCAGGCTGTTGAGGATGTACCCGCCGAGGTCGCCCTGATCGAACGCCCGCGCGAAGTTGTCGAGGGTGAACGAGGTCGGCAGGCCGAAGGGATTGCCGGTGGCGAAGTCGTGCTCGTCGCGCACGCTGGTGAGGAACAGCCACAGCAGCGGGTAGACCTGGACGACGGCCAGGACCAGGACCAGGATCCGGGAGAGGACCCGGTGGACGTCGGGCCGGCGCCTCGCCCGGGAAGGCACCGGCGTGCGGTCCTCCTGGACGGGGGCGAGGCGTGTGCGGGTGAAGGTCTGCGTGGACATCAGACGGTCTTCCTCCTGAGGACGAGCAGGATCAGACCGACGGCGACCAGGCACTCGATCACGATGAACACCGACATGGCGCTCGCGTAGCCGAAGTCCGTGCTCGTGAAGGCGGTCTTGTACATGTACGTGGTGACCAGCTCGGAGGCCTGCCCGGGACCGCCGTTGGTGAGGAGATAGGGGATGTCGAAGCCCCGCAGGGCGTAGGTGGCGGCCATGATGGTGGTGGTGATCCACACCGGGCGGATGTACGGGAAGCGGATG
Organism: Streptomyces sp. Ru71; assembly: GCF_002920535.1. Classification (GTDB taxonomy): domain Bacteria; phylum Actinomycetota; class Actinomycetes; order Streptomycetales; family Streptomycetaceae; genus Streptomyces. The sequence continues at coordinate 46,364 of NZ_PQSS01000006.1, forward strand.
CGGGCGAAGACCTGCCACCGGTTCGCGCCGTCGAGCCTTGCCGCCTCTTCGATCTCCTTCGGTACGGCGAGCAGGGCGGCGTACAGGATGACCGTGTAGAGCCCGACGAACCGCCAGCCCTCCGGGGCGGAGACCGCGGCGAGCACGGTGTGCGTGTCGGACAGCCAGGGGCGTTCCAGGGAGTCGAGGCCGACGGCGCCCAGCAGGCCGTTGAGCAGCCCGACCGGTTCCATCGCGTAGATGCGCTGGAACAGGAAAGCGATGGCGAGGGTCGAGATCACCGCGGGCAGCAGGTAGAGGACCTTGAGGACTTCACGGCCGCGGGTGAGGGAGGCGAGCAGGGCGGCCGCGGCGAGGCCGCCGCCGAGCTGAAGGGTCAGGCAGACGGCCAGATAGCCGAGTTGGTTGAGGAAGGTCGTCCAGAAGACCGGGTCGCCGGCCAGCAGGTGCCGGTAGTTCGACAGCCCGACGCACTGCATGTCGGTGATGCCGTCCCAGGAGAACAGGCTGAGCACCAGCGACTGCGCGATCGGCAGCAGCACCGCGGCGCCGTACAGGAGGAGCGGCGGGAGCAGAAAGACGGCGACCGACGTCTTGGAGCGGTGGGGAAGCATGGCGGCCTTTCCGGGCGGAGGTCCGAGCGTTGCGGGGCCCGCCGGCTGGGGTCACTTGGTGTACTTCGGCGCGTTCTCGGCGAGGGTGGCGTCCAGCGTCGAGGTGAACTCAACCGGGGAGACGTCGCCTTGGACGAGGAGGACGAGTTCGCGCTGGAGCCGGGTGTTCGTGGTGGGGTCCAGCTGGGTGTCCCAGGGCATCGCCGACCGGGATCCCATGTCGTCGGCCGCCTGGACCGCGCGGGCGTACAACGGGGTGGCGTTCGCCGGTACGGCCGTCCTCGCGTTCGTGGTCGGGGACAGTTCCCCGGTCGCGGCGTACGCCGCCGGGTACGTGGTGAGCGCGAACTTCAGGAAGTCGCGTACGAGCGGGTCGTAGGTGCGGGCGTTGACGGCCATCCCGATGCCGGACGGGGACACGAACTCGTTGGCGGCGGTGACCGAACCCCGTGTGGTGGGCAGCGTGAAGAAGTCGATGTCCTCGCGCACGGCCGCGTTCAGTTTTGTGGTCGCGAGACTGCCCAGCTCCCAGGTGCCGATGTTGTACACGGCCGCCTTGCCGGAGGTGAACTGGTTCTGGGCGTCCGCGTAGCCGACGGAGGAGAAGCCCCGGGCGAAGCAGCCCGCCTTGCCCAGTGCGCTCAGCCAGTTCGCCGCCTTCTGTCCGGCCGGGTCGCTGAACTTCGCCTTGTTCCTCTTCAGGTCCCGCACATAGGACTGGCCGACGGCACGGAACGGCTGGTAGGCCGCGTACCGCTCCAGCGGCCACAGGTCCTGCCCGTCGAGGGCGATCGGGGTGACGCCCGCCTTGCGCAGCGCGGTGCACATGGCCGGGAAGTCGTCGAGCGACGCCGGGACGTCGATGCCGGCCTTCTTGAACAGGGCCTTGTTGTACCAGAAGAACTCCAGCTGGTACTCGAAGGGGATCATGTAGAGCGATCCGTCGTCGAAGCGCTGGTAGTCCAGGGCGGCCTTGCGGTACGTGCCGTACAGGCCGAGGCTCTGCAGCAGCTTCGTGACGTCCATCATCCGGCCCTGGCCGGCGAGCTTGCGGGCGAAGGGCGTGGCGTCGGTGTCGAACAGCTCGGGGAGTTTGTTCGCGGCGGCGAGTGTCTCGTACTTCTGGATGTACGACGGCCGGTCCGGGGTCGTGATCAGCTTCAGCCGGAAGCCGGGGTGGGTCCTGGCGTACTCGTCGGCGATCCGGGTCATGGTCCTGATGACCGCGCCGTCCGCCGGCCGGGACAGCAGCCACGAGATCTCCCGCGGCTCGACCTTCCCCTCGGGGTCCACCTGCGAGGGGCTGACACCGCCGCCGCCGCTGCATCCGGCGACGGTGAAGGCGAGAGCGGCCAGCCCCGCAGCCCAGCGATTCCTGCGCGTCTTCGTCATGTGCTGTCCCCCTTCGGACAGTTCCGCGGTGTGGTGGGTCACGGGGTGGAGGGGCGTCGCCGCACCTGGAGGTCGCTGACCTTCACGGAGCCCTCGCCGGCGAAGATCCCGAGCCGGTCGTGCGTCATGTCGTACAGACGGGTGCTGAGGCACACCTGCCGGTCGAGGACGATCACGGCGATGTCGTGCTCGACGATCACCTCGATCGTGTGCGACGCACCGCTGAGGTCGGCGGGCCGTTCGAGTTCGAGCGTGAAGGGCACGTCACCGGAGATCTGCCACTGCGCCTCGCCGGTGGATCTGCGGGGCCAGCGGTCGAGGACCATGCGGCCCCGCTTCGGCTCCAGACGGACGAGGTAGCCGTGGTCGCCGTCCTCGCTCGCGCGCAGCAGCAGTCCGCATTCGGTGGTGCCGGGGGCGATGTCGAGTTCCGCGCGTACGTAGTACTGGTCGGGCATCGGCGCGGTGCCGACCACGCAGGCGAACCCGTCGGCGGCGTCCAGTGCGGTCGGCGGCAGGCCGGCCGGGACGTCCTGGGTGAAGGTGGCGACGATCTCCGCGGGGACGCGGAAGGCCAGGGTGCCGTCGTCGTTCTGTACGGCCTCCAGCAGCGACAGGGTGCCGGCCCACTGCCAGGCGCCGTCGTCCGTCTCCCCCTCGCGGGTGGCGATCCATCCGGCGAAGACGCGGCGGCCGTTGAGCTCCGCGGACTTGGCGGCGTAGAAGGCACGCCCGTCGACGGTGTCGCGGTCCGGCGCCAGCCAGGGCCCGTCCGGGGTCCTGGCCATGCGGTAGCGGGTGGTGAAGGCGTCGGAGAACTCGGAGTACACCAGGTACCACCAGTCGCCGAGCCGGAAGACCTCCGGGCATTCGTGGGTGATGTACCGGCGGGGGTCCCAGAAGGGCTCGGTCGGCTCCCAGTGGACCAGGTCGCTCGACACGCACTGCGCGATGACGCCGCGGCGCCGCCGCGGGCCGGTGCGGTGGCGGGCCGCGATCAGCATCCGCCACACTCCGCGCTGCTCGTCGCGGAAGACGAACGGGTCACGCCAGTCGGCACTCTCGTAGCCGTCCGGAGCACCGAAGGTGTGCGCGGGGTGCTTCTGCCATGACCGCATGCCGTCGACGCTCGTGGCGTGCATGACCAGTTGCAGCGGCAGGCCGTCGGCGCCCGTGTTCGCCGGGTTCTGACCGGTGTAGAAGAGGTGGTGCACACCGTCGGCGTCGCGTACGACGCTGCCGGTGTAGGCGTTGAAGTCGGCGTCGGTGTCGGCCCCGTGCGCGAGGGCGACGCCGTGGTCCCGGAGGTGCACGAGGTCCCGCGTGACGACCAGGTGCCAGGGGGTACCGGGCTTGGGCGTGGCACGCCGCTCGTACAGGTAGTAGAGCCACAGCTCACCGTCCTGCTCGAACGGGATGACGTCCCCGACCCAGGCATCGCTCGGCCGGAAGAACACGCTTTGAGGCACTGCGACTCCTCTGCTCAAACGTTTGACCAGGAGCGTAAGGACGCCCCATTCCTTGGTCAAGCGTTTGAGCAGAGGCAGATTTCCGGTCTCAGGTGCTGTGCGTGGCGGGCTCACTGGGGCCACCCGGCCGACCGCCCGAGTGGGCGCCGAGCGGCACTTGCTCCGCCTGGGCGCGTTCGGCGCGCGGCGGTAGCCTGCTCGTGAGGCAGTCATGACGGACCAGGTGCGCATCCGGCTCCTCGGTGGTTTCACCGTGGCGGTGGCCGACCGCCCGGTGCCGGCCGGGGCGTGGCGGTTGCGCAAGGCCCGAACTCTGCTGAAGCTGCTCTGCCTGTCACCGGGCCACCGGATGCACCGCGACCAGCTCTACGAACTGCTGTGGCCGGACCTCGACCGGACGGCGGCGGCCAACAACCTGCACCAGGCGCTGCACGCCCTGCGACGAGCGCTGGGCGCGGTCGGTACACCCGGCGACGCCGTCCTCCTCCGCGACGACCTGGTACTGCTCGGTGCCGGCGACGGTGTCCGGATCGACCTCGACGACTTCGAGGCGGCGGCCCGGCGGGCGTACGACAGCGGGGAGCCGGCGGACTACCGCACCGCGCTGGCACTGGGTGAAAAAGATCTGCTGCCGGAGGACCGTTACGAGACATGGGTGAGCGAGGCGGCCGAGGCGCTGCTGGCCCGGCGTACGACGCTGCGGCTGGGGTTGGGCGAGGCGCTGGAGCGTGACGGTCGCGCGAGTGAGGCCGTCGAGGTGCTGCGCACGCTGATCACTGATGACCCACTGCATGAGCCGGCGTACCGGGCGTTGATGCGTGTGCTGGCCGAGGCCGGACGACGAGGGGAGGCACTGGCTGTCTACGAAGGTCTGCGGAACCAGTTCCGTCGGGAGAGCGGCTCCGACCCCGATCCGCAGACGCGCCGTCTGTACCGGGAGCTGCTGGCCGACTCCGTCGAGGTGCCGGAAGGGCGGGCCCGGTCACCGGGGCGCCCGCATGCGGGGTCGTCGCGGCGCCGTCTGCCGACGCCGGCCACACCTCTCATCGGCAGGGAGCGCGAGACGGCCGAGGTGGAGCAGATGCTCGCTCGCAGTGGTCTGTTCACGCTCACCGGGGCCGGTGGGTGCGGCAAGACGCGGCTGGCTCTGGCCGTGGCGGCACGCCGGGCCGACGACTTCCGGGACGGGGCGTGGTTCGTGGACCTCGCCGGTCTGGCGGAACCGGACCTTGTGCCGGAGGCCGTCGCCACGGCGCTGGACCTGCAGCTTCCGCCGTACGGCGGCGGCCGGGACGCTCTGATCGCCCAGCTCGGCGAGCGGGAGATGCTGCTCGTCCTGGACAACTGCGAGCACCTGATCGACGCGTGCGCCGCCCTGGTCTCCGAGATCATCGCCCGGTGCCCGGGCGTCCTCGTCCTCGCGACCAGCCGGGAAGCGTTGCGCGCATACGGGGAGCGGACCTTCCGGGTGCCGTCGCTGAGCCTGCCGGATCCGCACCGATTGCCGTCCGTGGCGGAGCTGGGGCGCTTCGCCTCCGTGCGACTGTTCGTGGAACGGGCCGCGGACGCGGCGCCCGGCTTTCGGCTCTCCGCGGGGAACGCGGCCGCCGTGGCACAGATCTGCTTCCGGCTCGACGGCATGCCGCTGGCGCTGGAGCTGGCCGCGGCCCGGGTGCGGGTGCTGGCTCCGCAGCAGATCGCCGAACGCCTCGACGACGCGCTGGCCCTCCTCGGCCAGGGCGGCAGACGCGGAGCGACCCGCCAGGAGACGCTGCTGGCCACCCTGGAGTGGAGCCACCGGCTCCTCGACGCCGAGGAGCGGCGTCTGCTGCGCCGGCTGGCGGTGTTCCTGGGCAGCTTTTCCCTCGCGGCGGCCGAGGAGGTGTGCGGGGACGGTCCGCACACCTCTGCTGGGCTGGACGGGCGTGGCTCCCGTGGGCTGGACGCGAATAGCTCCGCTGTGCGGGGCGCGCATACTTCCCCGGTGCCGGACCTGCGCGCCTCCCCTGTGCTGGACCCGTATCCCTCCCCGGTGCCCGCCCCGCGCGCCTCCTCGGTCCTGGACCTCCTCGGACGGCTGGCCGACAAGTCGCTGGTGTGGGTGGAACCCCACCAGGACGAGGTCCGCTACCGGCTGCTGGAGACGATCCGCCAGTACGCCATGGACCGGCTGCGTGCCGCGGGCGAGGTGGCGGTGACCGAGGCCCGGCACCGGCACGTCTACCTCGCACTCGCCGAGGCGCAGGACCGGGAGTCACCCACCGGCGTCTCCGGGGCGGCCTCCTCGGTGCTGGAGGCCGACTACGGCAACCTCCGTGCCGCCCTGCGTTCCCTGCTGCGGCACGAACCGGACAAGGCGCTGCGGCTGGCCGTGGCCCTGCGGTCGTTCTGGCCCGAGCGGGGCCGTCTCGCCGAGGGCCGACGGTGGCTGGACGCCGCTCTGGCCGCGGCGCCGGACCCCACCCTGGAGCGCGCCCGGGCGTTGATGGGGCGGGCGGTGCTGGCGATCCGTCTCGGGGACGGCTCCCCGCTGGAGGACATAGCGGAGCAGATCATCCGGATTCACGAGCGAGGGCAGCCGGATGCGGCAGCGGCGGCGTTCGCCCACTGTCAGCAAGCGGTCCTGCTCTGGATGCGGGGTGTCGGGGACCGCGCCCGCACGGCTCTCGACCTGGCCGGTGCACTGGCCCGGGAGGCCGGCGACCCCAGGGCCCTGGCCGTCGCGGCGCACCTGGAAGGCGTCTGGGCCGTCTGCCGGGGCGAGGGCCCGGTGGCGCGTGCGGCCTGCCGCCGGTGCCTGCGACTGCTGGAGGAGGTGGCAGCGCAGAGCGCCCCGTTCTTCCCGGTCATGACGCCGGGCTACGCGCTGGAGCAGGACGGGGCGGGAACGGTGTCGCTGTTCTTCGAGGAGACGGTGCTGGCGGGCCGTACCGTCGGCAGGTCCCGGGCACGCGGCTACACGCTGGCCAACCTGGCATGGGCGCTGCGCACCGATGGCGACCCGCACGCCGCCACCGCCGCTGTCGACGCCGCCGAGCAGAGTGTCGACTGTTTCCGCGCGCTGGACGATCCCCACGGCGAGTCCCTCGCGCTCAACGTCCTCGGCAACATCCACCGGAGCCGCGGTGATCACGCCCGGGCACGCAAGTACCTGGACGAGGCGCTGTCGATCAGGCGGAGGCTCGGCGACCGACGGGAGGAGGGCATCGCCCTCGGCTGCCTGGGCCTGCTCCAGTTGGCCGACGGCGACTTCGACGGCGCGCAGGCCACGATCGCCCGCGTCCTCGCCGGCTTCCAGGAGACCGATGACATCCCGGGCATGGTCAACAGCCTGCTGCACCTCGCTCTCGTCGCGCGGGCCGACGGACAGGCGGCACGGGCACGTGACCTGCTGGTACGGGCCCAGCAGCTGGAGCACGTCCCCGGGTCGGCGCCTGCCGCCGGATGGGTCGCTCTCATGCTGGCGCACTCGTTGTCGCGGGCCGGTGATGCGGATGCCGCGAGGAAGGCGGCGGCTCAGGCCGATGCCCTGTTCACCCGGCTCGGCGACACCCGCGGGCCGGGTGCGCTGCGGCGTGCTGTGCCGGGTGACGGCGGGCTGCAAAGCGGCTGCTGAGTGAGTGCTAAGAGCCGCCCCCTAGCGTCCTGAACGTCGGTGCACACTCACAACAAGGGAGCCGATCATGTCGATCGACACGGCAAGGGGCATCCTGGGGGACGCCACCGTCGCCGAACTTCAGGCAGGCCTGCGCGGCACCGTCGTCCGCCCCGGCGACCCGGACTACGACCAGGCCCGCGCCGTCTGGAACGGCGCGCACGACAAGCACCCGGCGCTCGTCGTGCGATGCGCCGGAACCGCGGATGTCCTGCGCGCGGTCGAGTTCGCCCGCAGCCAGGATCTGCTCGTCGCCGTGCGCGGCGGCGCGCACAGCATCGCCGGGTTCTCCACCTGCGACGACGGCATCGTCATCGACCTGTCCGCCATGAAGGGAGCCGTCGTCCGCCCCCGGCAGCGGCAGGTGGTGGCCCAGGCCGGCATGACCTGGGGGGACCTCGACCACGAGACGCAGGCCTTCGGCCTCGCCACCACCGGCGGTCTGGTGTCCTCCACCGGGATCTCCGGATTCACCCTCGGCGGCGGTGTGGGCTGGCTGCTGCGCCGTCACGGCCTGGCCTCCGACAACCTCACGGCGGCGGAGGTCGTCACCGCGGACGGCCGCGTGGTGCGCGCGGATCCTGAAGAGCACTCCGAGCTGTTCTGGGCCCTGCGGGGCGGCGGCGGGAACTTCGGCGTGGTGACCTCGCTCGAATACCAGCTGCACCCGGTCGGGCCGCAGGTCCTGGCCGGTCTGATCGTCTACCCCCTGGCCCAGGCCCGCCAGGTGATCACCGGTTGGCGTGAGCTCATCGCGGACGCGCCGGACGAACTGACGACGCTGATCAACCTGACCACGGCACCACCGCTGCCGTTCCTGCCGCCCGAGGTCCACGGCACCCGTATCGTGGTCCTGGCCGGCATGTACGCGGGCGACCCCGCGAGCGGCGAGACGGCCGTCGCGCCGTTGCGGACGCTGGGCACGCCCATCGCCGACCTCATGGGGCCGATGCCGTACACCGGAATGCAGTCACTGCTCGACCCGCTGTGGACGCCCGGCGCCCACAACTACTTCACGTCGGCCTTCATCGAGCCGACCGACGCCGCGCTCGACGCCGTGCTGCAAGGCCACACGACGACCCCCACGCCCTTCAGCGAGCTGCACATGCACCAGTTGGGCGGTGCGTTCGCCCGTGTGCCCGCGGAGGCCACGGCGTTCAGCCAGCGTGATCCGAGCGTGCTCGTCAACGTGATCGCGCGCTCCCCCGCCGCGGCGGACTTCGACGCCCATGTCGCCTGGGCCCGCCAGACCCGCGACGAGATCGCCGCCCACGGCCAGGGAACCATGTACGTGAACTTCACCGGGGACGCCTCCGAGGACAGGGTGCGGGCGTCGTACCCCGGTGCGGTGCACGAGCGGCTCGTACGGGTCAAGGACGCCTACGACCCGACGAACCTCTTCCGCCTCAACCAGAACATCCGCCCGTCGTCCAAGGTTTGACGGGGCGGGGGCAGGACCGGGGACGCGGGTGCGAGGACCGTCTTCTTGAAGACGCGCGCCTCATCACGGGTCCGAACCTGCGTCCTCGCACCCGCGGCGGCCCGGCTTCCCGGCGGGGCGGCGCGACGCACGTCCTACCTTGTCCGCGCTCGGCAGACTGCGACGCATGTCCACCGACGTGAGCGGAATGATCGAGCTTTCTCAATACCGGCAACGCTTATGACGCCTTTGCCTGCCTCTTCGGCGTCCGCAACTCCTTTGGGTTCCGGCCGCTGTCCGAGGACCGCGGCCTGCCGGAGGACGCTTCCGAAGGACTGCGAGAGGCGTTCGACGCCTGGGGTGAGCCACGAGACGCACACGGCACGACGTGGATCAGCTGGGCCGAGTTGGCAGCCGCCGACTGGGACGAGACCGATCGGTCCGGCACACTCAGCCGAAGCACCGTGGCCGGGATGGGATCCCACTGGGCGCCTGTCTGGGAGGTAATGAAGACCCTGGCCGAGCTGCATGGCGCAGAGAACGTGCGCCTCGTGGTCTGGTTCGACTGATCACGGAGCTCCCCTCGCCACGGTGCAGCGACTCCTGGCGTCGCTGTTTGCTGTGACATCCGGTAAGAGGGGCAGGGCGGTTGGTTACTTGGGTGCGTTATCGGAGCCGGCACAACCGGCGCACTGTGGCGAACTTCGTCCGACTGGCGGTGGGTTGACTGCGAGGGTGGCTGTAACAGAAGCTGTTGCAACCAATAAGGAGGGGCGATGGCGGCGAACAGTCGATTGACCATCGCGACGCATGCACTGGCCTGGATGGCGCTGGCGCAGCGCCGCGGCCAGGACGTTCTCACGTCGGAGCAGATCGCGGCCAGTGTCAACACCAACCCGGTGATCATCCGACGCAGCCTCGGTGACCTGCGACGAGCCGGCCTGGTGGAGGTCCGTCACGGCGCCGGTGCGGGTTGGAGTCTGGCCCGCGAGCCCGAGGGAATCACCCTGCTTGAGGTGTATGACGCCGTCGATGCGCAGCCACCGTTCGGCCTGCACCGCGCCGAGCCCAATCTGGAGTGTCCGGTCGGTCGAGGCATCCGGCCCGCCCTGAGCGGCGTCTACGGCCGGGTCGAGCAGGCCATGCGGCGGGAGCTGGCTGACACGTCGATCGCCGATGTTCTGCGCGAGACGCTGGTGAACTAGCCGACAGACCGGTAGTCAGTCAGGCGGCCGCCATACCGCTTGTTGTAACAGAATTTGTTCCATCGACCGTGCGAGGAGTAAGACCGGTGACAGCCCTACGGTGTCCAGTCGTCGAACTGCGGCAGTACACGCTGCACCCAGGACAACGCGACGTCCTGATCGATCTGTTCGACCGTGAGTTCGTCGAATCCCAGGAGGCAGTGGGTGCGAGCGTCCTCGGGCAATTCCGTGACCTGGACGACCCTGATCGGTTCGTCTGGCTCCGCGGCTTCGACGACATGCCGCGGCGTGCCCGTGCCCTGGAGAGCTTCTACGGCGGGCCGGTGTGGCAGGCGCACCGCGACGCGGCGAACGCGACGATGATCGACTCCGATGACGTACTGCTGCTGCGGCCGGCCTCGGTGCGCGGCGGGTTCCCTGTGCAGGTCAGCGCCCGGCCAGTCCCCGGCAAGCCGGCGCCATCGCCACCGTCGCTCCTCCTCGCCACAATCTGCTACGGCAACAGTCCATTTGACACGACGTTCGTCGAGTTCTTCGAGCAGCGTGTGCAACCCGTACTGGCCGAGACCGGCGCCGAACCGATCGCGTACCTGCAGTCGGAGCACTCCGCGAACACCTTCCCGGCGCTGCCAGTACGGACGAACGAGGAGGTCTTCGTATGGTTTGCGCGATTCACCGACGAGGGGCACATCGACCGCCACCTGAACCTCCTGGAGCGTTCTGAACGCTGGCACAAGGAAGTCCTGCCGACACTTTCACAACGGTGGGCCAGACCTCTGCACCGCCTACGGCTCGCACCCACCGAGCGGTCGATGCTGCGGTGAAGTCCCCTCCACGACGGCCACAGCCCCTGGCCACGAGCGCACTGGTACGGCGCCGTACCGCTTGTGGCCCGAACTCCGCCCCGACCGGCCGACACCAATGATGGCCAGTCCCGTCGCGATCGGGGCGGTTGTGCAGCTGCTGGCCGCCGCCGTCAAGGAGGGTGCTCGTCCTTGATGAGCGGCGTGCCGGCCGGCACCGCCTAGCGGCTATTGACCTGGCGGCGGGGTCCGGTCGCGGCTAGCGCAGGTGCCGGGCGAGGAATCTGCCCGCTTCGTCGCCTGCGAACTTCGGGACGCCGGTGTGCCCGCCCATGTTGGCGTGCAGCGTCTTCTCCTCGGAGCCGAAGGCGTCGAACAGGTCCAGGGCCGCCTGCCGGTCGTTGCCTTCGTCGTCCCACTGCAGCAGGACGTGCAGAGGAATGGTGACCTGGCGGGCCTCCTCGAACATGACGCGAGGGACGAAACTCCCGGCGAACAGAACAGCGGCCGAGATGCGCGGCTCGACCGCCGCCAGCCGGGTACCGATGGAGATCACTCCCCCCGAGTACCCGACCGGGCCGCCGATTTCGGGCAGCGCCAGGAGGGCGTCCAGCGCGGCCTGCCATTCCGGGACCGCCTTCTCGACCAGCGGGAGGATGAGGGCGTCGACAATCTCGTCGCTGACGGGCTCGCCGGCCTGCATCACCCGGCGCAGGTCGGCGCGGGCCTGGTCGAGGGCGGCCCAACTGGGCCGGTCACCGCTTCCAGGGAGCTCGATGGTGGCCGTGGCGAAGCCGTCCGCCGCGGAGTGCCGAGCTCGGGCCACCAGCCGGGGGTACGCCTTGCGCAGTCCGAGCGGAGGGGGGCTGAGCAGGATCAGCGGCGCCGGCGCGGACGCGGAAGCGGATTCAGGCGTCCACAGGATGCCGGGGATCTCGCCGAGGGTGAATTCGCGCTCAAGGACAGCGTCGTCGAGGCGCTGTTCAGAAGTGAAGTGCATGGTCGTGCCTTTCGGGAGTGCACAGAACGGCGCTCCCGGACGACGACCTATCGCCCGACCGTGACCCCGGAGGAGAGCACCCACGTCGATACGTTCACGGGTACCACCTCCTTGTTCTCTCGCACGGCCTCCGGAAGATTAGCAGACGTTCGGTGGCACCGGACACGAACTGGTAGCCGGGCCACAGACCTGCCCGTGATCAGCACCGAACGACCGGAACAGCCCGCCGGGGAATCCAACGGGCCGTCACGAAGGGTCGAGGCTGGGGGGCCTCGTGCCTCAGCGGATGAGACCGATCGCCTCGATCTCGATCATCCACTCGGGATCGGCGAGTGAGGAGACCTCGACGAACGACTCCGCGGGATGCGGCTTGTCCGGGAAGTACTCCGCGCGCAGTCTGGCGAAGACGTCCTGCTGCGTGATGTCAGTGACGAACACCGTCGCCTTGACGGTGTCGGCGAGGCTGGAGCCCGCGTTGGTCAGCACCGTGGACAGGTTCGCGAGCGCCTGACGGGCCTGGGCCTCGAAGTCCCCCACGCCGACCGTGGCCCCTTGGGCGTCGATCGGAGCCTGTCCCGATGTGAAGACCAGGTTCCCGACCTGGATGCCAAGCGAGATGCCAGCCGACTCGTACCAGTCGGACTCCGCGGAAACACGCACACGTTCGACGGCAGGCTGTGTAACGGACATGGTGATGACACTCCCTCAAATGCTTGTCGGCGAAGCCGAGTGCCGCGATCGGCACCCGACATGACCCACACTCGACAGCCACGGGAGGGCGTGATCCATTCCTGGCGGGCCGACGCGGTCCCGCAGGGAAACGGTCGGTCGGACAGGACAGCCTGGCGGCGGTGCGCCGGCTTCACCTGCTGGGGCTCCCACCGCACCCTGCCGTGATCCCCGGGCCACCTCCCCCGCGGCCACGACGTCGGGGGCGCCTCAGCGGGGCTCCAGCACCTCCAGGGCGCCGGTCTGGGTGTCGTAGCTGCGAAGGGTCGTGAGCCGGGCCGACAGCGGTGGCGACGGCAGCAGCTCAAGGATCCGCCGGTCGGCGAAGGCACCGGCCCGCTGAGTCCGGCCGAGGGTGATGTGCGGGCTCCAGTTCCCAGGGTGGTGAAAGGGGTTGAGGGTCCGGGGCCGGCTGTCCGAGGCCACCGCCTCCCATACCCGTCGGTGCAAGCCGGCCAGGGCGGGGTCGAGTTCCAGCCCCCAGGCCAGCACCGAGGTGGGCCGCTCGAAGCGGACCACGCCGGTGAACCGAACCGGCATGGGCAGGGCGGCAGCCGCCTCGGCGAGCTCCCAGCGAATCGGGGCGGTCAGCTCCGGACAGGAGGCCAGCGTGAGATGCGGGCAGTTGGTCGGTGAGCGGAGGCGTGCCTGACTGGGCAGCCCCGCTTCCGCGAGCCGCCGCCAGGCCTCCCGGACCGCCAGGTCTGCCTCCTCGTCCAACAGGAGCTCGACCGTACGCACCGCCACAGCCTAGCGGCGATCACCTGGTGCTTCGGAGCCTGGTGATCTTCCACCCGTCCGTGCCGACCAGGGAAGGTTGGTGATCGGCGTCGATCACGTCACCAAGCGGGTGCTCGTGCCGGTGGCGGCCATGCTCCTGCCGGAGCGTGACCGCCACCCTCGTCGTTTCGATGATGTGCCTCGACGGGTGTGCGCCTGTCAGACCGTGGCGAGGCGGGCCAGCAGCGCCTGGCCGTCGGGGACACCGAGGCCGGTGCAGGCGTCCCAGCCGGACGTGGCCGCGAAGTCGCCGATGTCGCCCTGCGTGATGTCACGGAAGCCGGCCGGGCTCACCCCGGGTGTCGCGCCGTCGTACAGCACGGGCTGGAGCATGCCGAGCGGGCGGCCGAGTGCCTCGGCGAGACGGACGGTCAGCGCGGCCCAGAGGGGGGCCACGGCGCTGGTGCCGCCGATGACCTCGTCCTGACCGTGGATGAGTACCTGGTATCCGCTCCTCGGGGAGGCGTCGCCCGCCACGTCGGGCACGCCGCGCCGGCGGACCTGGCCGTCACCGTTGGGCACGCCGACGTTCGCCTGCCAGCTGGGCTGCTTGAACGCGCGGCTGACGCCGCCGCCGGAGGCGGACCCGTCGCCGTCGTTCCACACGATCTCGGAGGTGATGGTGCCGCTGACCGGGTCGGCGTCCAGGCGCGTACCGCCGCAGGCGAGGGCGCGAGGGCTCGAAGCGGGGAAGTCGGTGTGCGGCTTGCCCGTCGGGTCGCCGTCGCTGCTGCCGTTGTCACCGGCAGCCACACAGACGGTGACGCCCATGGCGGCGGCGTCGGCCAGCGTGGCGTCGAGGATCGCGCGGCCCTGGGCCGTCCACCGGTCCTCGCGCTGACCCCAGCTGATGCTCACTGCCGTGGGCGTGGGGTCGGCGAACACCGCGGTGCTGATGGCGTCGGCGAAGCCCTGGGCGCTGTTCTCCGCGAAGTACACGACTTGGCGGGCACCGGGCGCCAGCGCGCCGATCACCTCGATGTCGAGCATCACTTCGCCGTCGGCGGGGTCGCCCGGTGCGTTACTGCCGTTGCCCACCTCGACGACCTCCACCTGTGGCGTGGGGATGCCCAGCTTGGTGAAGTACGCGTCCAGGTCGCCTTCCGGGATCCCTCCGCCGAGTTCGATGACGCCGATCGTGTGACCGCTGCCGTCCGTACCGGGAGGGAAGCGGTAGATCTTGCCGAGGTCGACGGGCGAGTACGACGTGTGCGCGGCATGGGGCTGCATGCGCTGCATGTGCGGGCGGGCCTGCGGTCTGTTGTCCAGGCCTGTCACGCCGATCACCACGCCGTCCCACTCGGGCAGGATGCGCAGGTCGCCGGTCCGCTGCCGGTGCTCCACCATGCGCCCCTGGTCCGCCGGGTCGGGGGTCATGACGTTGGTCAGCGAGTCGGCCTGCACCACGGACCGCAGCTCACCGAGGGTTCCGGATATCTTGATCCGGCGTGAGGCAGGATCGATGTGCGTCACCGTCAGTCCGTGCTGCTCGGCTGTCCGCTTCACCATGTCGATGTCGGCCGGGTCGGCGCCGTAACGGGCGGCCAGTTCGTCCCGTGTGATGGTGTTCGGTCCTTCGACCAGGTCATCGGGGATCTCGCTGCGACGGCGCAGCACCAGCATGATCTCGATGCGTTCCGAATCGTTCACCGCTCCGGCCGGGCGCGCATCCGCGTGGGCGCTGCGCTCACTGCCCCGGAGGGGGACCATCTGCGTGTTGTCCATGGCGTCGAGCGTTACACCGGTGTGGGTGATTCGCACGCCGTGCGATTACCGAGCGTAGCGATGACCAGGACAGCGACCGCACTCTCCCTGCAGCGCGTCAGCCCGCGACTGCGGCCGTTCCACCAGGCCTCTTGAGCCGCTGTGCCCAATCTGCTCCGTGAGGATCTCTTCGGTACGCACGCGTCCGGCGGGCGACGCCACCGGCACACTGGGGGTGCCGCCCTCGCGACGTTCCAGCACGTCAACGCCCTACTCGATGCGCACCTCGCGATCACGGCAGATGCCCGATGAGCGCAACGCCGCTGCCACCCCGCTGCCCACGAGCAAGCTCGGCGGGCGCGGGACGCGGAGTAGATTTAAGAGCAGCGACTGACAGGAACGCGTGTGACACCGAAGATCGACTACCCGGGGGTGTTCGCCGCCCTTCCGAGCCCGTGCCTGGTGCTCGGCACGGACCTGGTGGTCGCTGACGCCAATCCGGCCTTCTGCGAGGTGACTGGACGGAGCCAGGCCGAGCTGCTCGGGCAGTACCTCTTCGACACCTTCCCGGACAACCCCGCCGACCCGGAGGCCGACGGGGTGGAGACGCTGAAAGCCTCACTGCACCGTGTCCTGTCCTCCGGCCAGACCGATCACATGGCTTTGCAGAAGTACGACATCCCGGTCCCCGGCAGCCCAGAGGTGTTCAAGGAGCGCTGGTGGACCGCGATCAACGTGCCCGTCCTCGGCCCGGACGGAAAGGTCGCCTGGATCATCCACCGGTCCGAGGACATGACGGACGTCGTCCGCTCCCGCCGCACGGCGCACCTGCCGTCGGTCAGGCCCGGCCGGGAAGCGGCCATGGAAGCCGAGCTGTACGCCCGGGCGCGACAACTGCAGCAGCTCAACGAGGAGCTGCGACAAGCCCACGCCCGTGAACGGCGCGTCGCCGTCGCCTTGCAAGAAGCCATGCTCCACTCCCCCGACCTGGCCCGGCACCCGAACATCGCCGTGCGCTACCTGCCCGCCACCGGATCACTGAACGTGTGCGGCGACTGGTACGACGCCGTCGACCTGCCCGCGGACCGCTTCACCGTCACGGTCGGCGACGTGGTCGGCCACGGGCTGATGGCCGCCACCGTCATGGGCAGGCTCCGCAGTGCGCTGAGCGCCGCCACCCGCACCGTCCACGGACCCGCCCAGGCACTGGAGGTCCTTGGGCTCTACGCCCGCTCGGTCGAAGGAGCACTGGCCGCCACCGCCGTCCAGGTCCTCGTCGACTGCCACAGCCAACTGCTCATCTACAGCAGCGCCGGCCACCCCCCGCCCGTACTGCTGCACCCGGACGGCACCTGCGAGCTGCTCGACCAGGCCACCGACCCACCGCTGGGCGCCCGCCCCGAACACGTCCCCCGCCCCCAGGCCACGGCGACCTACACTCCCGGCGACATCCTCATCCTCTACACCGACGGCCTGATCGAACGCCGCGATGAGGACATCGACGCCGGCCTGGCCCGCCTGACCACCACGCTCGCCACCTGCACCGAGTTCAGCGCGGAACACCTCGCCGACGCCCTCCTCGCCCGACTGGGCCTCGCCAGCGGCGCCAACGACGACATCGCCATCGTCGTCGTCCGCCTCGACGGAACGACCCGGCCGTACTGATACGCCGTTGCCATTCGGTGGTGTTCCAGTCGTAAGACGGTCGCCTCAGCCCGAGGCCAGCGAGCCTCGACGGCCTGTTCCGGTGGCTGTCGCGGTGCGCGGCCTCGGGGCCAGAGCTGCGCGCAGTGCGGGGGTGAGGATGCGGCGGGTCTCGGACGGGGTGAGGGCGGCGGGCGTGGGGAGGGGGTTGAGGTAGCGGGTGTAGATCAGGCCACCGAGGATCGTCACGACGGCCGTGGCGCGGGCAGTCGCGTCCCGGCCACCGAGAAATTCAACAAGCCGGACCAGCAGCTCGCGTTCCAGGTACTCGCGGATCACCTCGGCGGCCTCGTCGCCCTGGGCGGTGAGCTGCCGGAAGTCGGCGTCCTCCCACAGGCCCGTCACCGCGTCGATCAGGCGGTCGGGGAGGGTGGCCGGGTCGCCGCCGAGGACGTCGTCCACCGCCAGCGCGTTGGCGCACTGGAACTGCATCACGTCCGCGAACAGGCCCTTCTTCGAACCGAAGTGGTAGGCGATCAGCGCCGGATCGACGCCGGCGGCCCCGGCCACCGCGCGCATCGTGGTGCGCCGGTATCCGCGCTCCAGGAACAGCGCACGGGCCGCCGCGACGATCGACTCGCGGGTCGGCGGGTTGCCACGGGGGCGGCCTCGGGTGCGGGCGGGGGCAGGGGCGGCGTTATTCATCAGCGTTGAGCCTGCGTTTCGTGATCGGCACAGTCAAGGGCGTTCCGGGAACGACACGAAGGGATGACCTGACACCATGCGTATCGCAGTCTTCGGCGCCAACGGACCGACCGGCCGCCACCTCACCGACCAGGCCCTCGCCGCCGGCCACGAGGTCGTCGCCGTGACCCGCCGTCCCGGCTCCGTGCCCACCGAGCGGCCCGGCCTCGCCGTGGCCGTCGCCGACGCCACCGATCCGGCGGCCGTCGACGCCGCGATCGCCGGGACGGACGCCGTCCTGTCCGCGCTGGGTGCGCGCTTCAGCAAGGAGACCATCACGACGTACTCGGCGAGCGCCACGGCCATCACCGGGGCCATGACCCGCCACGGCATCAAGCGGCTCCTCGCCATCAGCTCCAGCATCGCCGACCCGAACTGGCGTCCCACCGGCGCTCACTTCTTCAACCATGTCCTCGACCCGCTGGTGAACCGACGCCTCGGCCGTACCCTCCACGAGGACATGCGCCGCATGGAGGCCGTGATCCGTCGGACGGACCTCGATTGGACCCTCGTGCGTCCCTCGGGCCTCTTCGAGCACCCGGTCGTCACGGACTACCACACCGCTGGGAGCAGCGCCGACGGTGTCTTCACCGCCCGCGCCGACCTCGCCGCGAGCATGCTGCGCGAGCTGGAGGAACGGCGGTACGTCCGTACGGCCATGGGCGTCATCACCACGGCTGTGAAGCCGAACATCGCCAAGCTGATCTGGAACGAGGGCGTGAAGAAGAAGTGAGCCGGGCGGCCCTCGAACTCCCGGCTGCTGCAAGGGCGTTCCTCAACAGCCCCCGCACGGCCACCTTCACCACCCTGCGTCCCGACGGCACCCCGCACGTCACCCCGGTCCGCTTCACCTTCGACGCGGACACCGGCCTGGCACGGGTGACCACCCGGGCGGGAGCCCGCAAGGCCCGCAACGTGGTCGCGGGCGGCCCGGCAGCCCGTACCGCGCTCTGTCAGGCGGACGGCTTGCGCTGGGTCACCCTCGAAGGCCGGGCCATTGTCACCGACGATCCCGCGCGCCTGGCTGAGGCGGTCCGCCGCTACACCGACCGCTACCGCGCGGCCCCGCCGGCCCGGTCGGACATCGTCGTCATCGAAATCACCGTCGACCGCCTCATGAGCCTCAACCTCTGATGAACTCCACCGCCATGAAAGTGAAGTGACACCGATGCCCACCCTCCCCGTCCTCGACTCCACCCTCCACTACCGCGAGTTGGGCGATCCCGACGGGCTGCCGTTCGTCTTCCTCCACGGCAATCCCACCTCCTCCCATCTGTGGCGGAACGTCCTGCCGGGGGTGACCGCGCCCGGCCGTCGCCTTCTGGCCCCCGACCTCATCGGCATGGGCGCCTCCGGCAAGCCCGACATCGCCTACTCCTTCGACGACCACGCCCGCTACCTCGACGCCTGGTTCGACGCCCTGGGCCTTGCCGAGGCCGTCCTCGTCGGCCACGACTGGGGCGGCGCGCTCGCCTTCGACCGAGCCGCCCGTCTACCGGGCCGTGTTCGCGGTCTCGCTTTCACCGAGACGATCATCAAGCCGCTGGTCGGCGACGAGTTCCCGGCGGCCGGGCGGGAGTTGTTCACCCTCCTGCGCACCCCCGGAGTGGGCGAGGAAATGGTCCTGGAGAAGTCGCTGTTCATCGAAGGACTACCGGACACGCTCGCCACCCCGCTCGACCCTGCCGACCTGGAGATCTACCGCCGTCCCTTCCCGACCCCGCACAGCCGCCGCGTGGTGCTGGCGTGGACGCGGATGATGCCGCTGGACGACGTGCCCGCTGACGTCGTGGCCCGCATCGAGCACTACGACGCTTGGCTGGCCGCCAGCCCCGAAGTCCCCAAGCTGCTCGTCGCGTTCGAGCCGGGCCCGGGCGCGATGACCGACCCAGGCGCCGTGGCCTGGTGCGAGGCGAACATCGCGGGCCTGGAGGTCTCCCGCCACGGCCTGGCCGGCCATCACTCCCCGGAGGACCGCCCCGAAGAACTGGCCGCGTCCATTCACGCCTGGGCCGACCGCCACGGGTTGGCACGCCAGTAGGCGTCCTCGACCAGAACGGTACCCGACCGTCCCGGGGTCGGCCGAGCCGTCGCCGACGGATGAACGCGCCGAGGTCAGGTGATGTCGGACTGCAGATTCCGCGAGCGGATCCGACATCCGCCCATTGCTGCAGCAATGGGCAAGGCGCCGCCTAGGCAATCCAGTCCTCAGTGCGCCGATGGCGATCCAGTCTCACGGTTGCGAACTCGTCCGTGGCCGCCGCTTCCACCACCACACCCAGCCTCCGGAGAGCCTGTGAGATCGGACTGCCGGCGGATCCGAAGGGCTGACCGTCCGGCGCATGAAGTGGTCCCAGTACCACAGCTCCATAAGCCCAGACGGCAGCGTGTTGCTCGCCGACGCCGCCGAAATACTCGGCTTCCACGTAGGCCACCGGTCCGGCCGCTGACCAGTCCGCAAGCCGCTTGTCGAACCCTCCTGGAAGCCGCCAGAACCCCAGAGGGCCCTCAGTGCCGTCCATTGCTGCGTCATATAGCTGGTCCGTCATCGGTATCAGTGACAGGCCCTGGCCCAGAGAGGCCAGACGAGCGGCAGGCAAGTCCCGCGAGACGCCACGGAGCAGCTCGTCTTTGGCGATGACTGCCTGCAGTTCATAACCCACCCCAACGCCCCCTCCATCGGCCGGAGGCCCCATCTTGCCGCACGAACGGACGTCGAACTGGCACGCATCAACCATGCCGGACGCCAGATACCGCACTACCGCCATGCCATGACTGCGAGGGGCCCGGCGCACCGTCGACAGGAGGGCCGCCTGCGCCCGCCGGGGACCGGGGACGGCGCCGCCGACGCATCCGGGTCGTGGGGGCGGCTTGCCGGCGGGAGCCGACGCATGGGCACCCGCCAGGGCCACTGAGGCCCCCGGACTGCCGTCAGCGTCCAGGGCCGCCGTCGGCACTGGAACCGCCGCTGCCGGTCTGCACCTTGCCACACCTATCGAAATTCGATAGATTCCCATCGCAACTCGATGGAAGGCTGGGTCATGGGAAAACTGGCAGTGGGTGCGCTGCGCGCCGTGCTCGTGGTGGTGCTCGCCGGCACCGTGTTCGTACAGGCATCGATGGTCTGGGCGCTGGCCACCGACCCGGAGGACGGGGCGCTCCCGCTGACCCCGCTGCGCGTGATCACCTTCCTCGGCATGGTGGCGGCGCAGGTCGCCTTCGTCTGCGTATGGCGGCTGGTGTCGATGGTGCGACGCGGAACCGTGTTCTCCCACGCCGCCTTCCGGTACGTGGACGGTGTGATCGGAGCGATCGTGGCGGCTGCCCTGCTGTGGTTCGCGGTGACGGGCATCAACGCGCCGGGCCAGCGGGACGACCCGGGCGTCACCGTCATCATGGGCGGAATTGGCGTGGCCATCCTCGGGGTCGCGCTCATCGTCCTCGTGCTGCGGATGCTCCTCGCCCAGGCCGTCGCACGCGACGTCGAAGCGTCGCGGATGCAGGCCGAGTTGGACGAGGTGATCTGATGCCGATCGTCGTCGACATCGACGTGATGCTGGCCAGGCGGAAGATGTCCGTGGGTGAGCTGGCGGAGCGCGTGGGGATCACGCCCGCCAACCTGGCCGTCCTGAAGAACGGCCGCGCCAAGGCGGTGCGCTTCACGACCCTCGCCGCGCTCTGCGAGGTGCTCAAGTGCCAGCCGGGCGACCTGCTGCGCTGGGAGGCCGAGGACGCCGCGGGCGGCTGAAGTCGCCGGGCGGGCGGCCCGCCTACCAGGGCAAAGGACCCGCCACGTCGAAGTACCCACCGGTGGGGCCGTCCGGGCCCAGCTGTGCCATGCGGACGATGATCTCGGCGCCCTCCTCGACCGTCTGGGTGCCTGTGTTCCCGTTCAGGTCCGTCGCGGTGAAGCCGGGCTCCACCGCGTTGATCCGCATCTGCGGGAAGGCCTTCGCGTACTGGACGGTGATCATGTTGACCGCCGTCTTCGACGCCGGATAGGCGACCCCCGGGTAGGCGGCTGCCGGGTGGGCCGGATCCGAGACGTGCGTGAGCGAGGCGAGGCCGCTGCTGACGTTGACCACCACCGGCGACGCGGATTTCCGCAGGAGCGGCAGGAACGCGTGGGTGACCCGCACCGTGCCGAAGACGTTGGTGGCGAAGACCTCCCGCATGGCGTCGGCGGTGAGGTCCGCCGCACCGGTCACCTCGTTGTTCGGGCCGCGCGCCTCGATGCCGGCGTTGTTGACCAGCACGTCGAGACCGCCTTCGGCCTCGATGGTCTTCACCGCGGCCGCGACGGACGCGTCGTCGGTGACGTCGAGCTGTACGGCCCTGGCTCCGACCCCCAGCCGCGCTGCGGCGTGGCGGCCGCGCTCCGGGTCCCGGCTGCCGACGTAGACCGTGTGACCCGCGGCGATGAGGCGGCGGGCCGTCTCGTAGCCGAGGCCCTTGTTCGCTCCGGTGATCAGTGTGTTCGTCATGCCTCCACCGTCCTTCCCGCCCGCTCGCGCAGCCAGGGGACCCGTCTTCCTGGGACCAGCGGTACCAGGCAGGCACCCGATGGGCGGGGCACACTGGGGGCATGGCGACGGCAGAGTTCGGCAAGGCGGTACGTCGCTGGCGCGACCGGATCACGCCCGAGGCCGCGGGGGTGCCGGCCGGGGGCCAGCGGCGTGCCGCCGGGCTGCGCCGCGAGGAGCTGGCCATGCTGGCCGGGATCTCCGTCGACTACGTCACCCGGCTTGAGCAGGGGCGGGCCACCAACCCCTCGGACCAGGTCGTGGAGGCCCTGTCCCGGGCGCTGCGGCTGTCGCAGGAGGAGCGCGCGCATCTCTTCCGGCTCGCCGGGCTCGCCACGCCGGGCCCCGAGACCGTGCCCGCGTACATCACGCCGAGCGTGCAGCGGCTGCTGGACCGGCTGACGGGGACGCCGGTGGCCGTCTTCGACGCCTGCTGGACCCTGATCGTGGCCAATGAGGCCTACTCGGCCCTGATGGGCGACCCGTCCGTCCGGCGCGGCAACGAGCGCAACGGGGTGTGGCGCCACTTCCTCGGTCCCGGGACCGGGGCCCATCGCCCACCGCAGGAGCAGCGCGACCATGAGGCCGCGCTCGTCGCCGATCTGCGTGCGGCCGCCGAACGCTACCCGGCCGACCGGCGGCTGCAGCGGCTGATAGCTGAACTGCGCGATGGAAGCGAGCGGTTCGCCGAGCTGTGGAACTCGGGCGCCGTGGGCCGCCACCGGGCCTCACGGAAGACGATCGACCATCCGCAGGTGGGGCCCGTCGTGCTGGACTGCGATGTCCTCACCGTGGAGGGCGGCGACCTGCGCATCATGGTGTACACGGCCGAACCGGGCACCGAGGACGCCGAGCGCCTCGCTCTGCTCACCGTCCTGGGGACCCAGGACTTCGTCGGTCCCGCGACCTGAACCCGGTCGGAGCGCACCGTCTCACCCCGGCCACCGGCCGGCCTTCGGCGCCGAGGACCCTGCGCGGGCAGGGCTGCTACGGGTCCTCCCCCATCCCGCCCGGGCCGGCGGTGAGCATCTGTGTCGTGGCCAGGTGGCGATAGAGGGGGTCCGTGGCGAGCAGTTCGGTGTGGGTGCCCACGGCCTGCACGCGGCCCGCCTTCAGGACGACGATGCGGTCGGCGGTGGTGACGGTCGACAGCCGGTGCGCCACCACCAGCACGGTGGTGTTGCGGGCGGCTTCCGCGACGGTCTCCCGCAGCGCCGCCTCGTTGTCGGCGTCCAGCTGCGATGTCGCCTCGTCCAGGAGGAGCAGCCGGGGGCGGCGCAGGAGGGCGCGGGCGATGGCCACGCGCTGGCGTTCACCTCCCGAGAGCCGGCTGCCCCGGTGGCCGACCAGGGTGTCCAGGCCCTGCGGAAGGCGGGCGACGACCGCTTCCAGCCGGGTCCGGCGCAGGACGTCGTGCAACTCGTCGTCCGGGGAGTCCGCGACGCCGAGGGTGAGGTTGTGGCGCAGGGAGCCGGACAGGACGGGTGCGTCCTGCTCGACGTAGCCGATCGCGGCACGCAGCTCGGCCAGTGGCCATCGCTGGACGTCGCGGCCGTCCAGGAGGATGCGCCCGGTGTCCGGGGTGTGGAAGCGTTCGAGCAGGGAGAAGAGGGTGGTCTTGCCCGCGCCCGAGGGACCGACGAGGGCGGTCACCCCTCCGGCGGGCACGGTGAAGGACACGTGCTGATGCACGGCCGGCAGTCGGGGCTGGTAGCGGAAGCCCACGTCCTCGAAACGCACTTCCGCCGGGGGTTGCCGAGGCGGCTTGCCGGTCCTCGCGGTACCTGTCCGCGACGGGGTGTCGACGGCCTCCACGTCCATGTGCTGGACCGCCACGATCCGCAGGGCCGCGGCACCGCCGATCTGGAACTGCCCCACTGCGTCGACGAGTTGGCTGATCCGCGGCGCCAGCGCGAACAGGTACAGCAGGAAGGCGACCAGGGTGGACACGTCGATCGCCCCGGAGGCGACCCGGGCTCCGCCCACGCCGAGCACCGCCAGGAAGGCTGCCTGCCCGGCCACGGCCGAAGCCGCCCCCGACACTGCCTGCCAGCCGGCGGCGCGCACGCCGGTGCGACGAGCGCTGCGCGCCATGTCCTCCAGAACCTCTGTCTCCTGCTGTTCGGCCCCGGCGGCCTTGACCGCGCGCACCGCCCCGAGGGTGCGCTCCAGAGCCGCGCCGATCTCACCGACCGACTCCTGTGCCTGGCGGGTGGCACGGCCGATGGCGGGCGCGGCGGCCGCCACGACCGCCCCCAGGAGCGCGACGACGAGGAGCGTGACGGCCAGCAGGACCAGGTCCAGCAGACCCATCAGCACCACCGTCATGACCAGGACGACAGCCCCGGTGACGGCGGGCGCCGTGGACTGGGTGGCGGCTTGGCGCAGCAGCATGGTGTCGGAGGTGGCGCGGGTGATCAGGTCGCCCGGTTCGTGCCGGTCCAGTTCGGGCACGGTCAACCGGAGCAGCCGCCTGGTGATCCGCCGCCGGGCCGAACACACGACATCCTCGGCGGTGCGGTACAGGACGTACTGGCCCAGCGCCGAGAGAGCGGCGGCGCCGAGGAGGAGCGCGGCCAGGACGAGGACCGGGACGATGGTGGTACGTCCGGTCTCAAGGGTGTCGATCAACCGCTTGGCGGCCAGGGGCTGGGCCAGCCCGAGTGCGCTGCCGGCCAGTCCGAGCAGCGCCCCGGCCAGGCAGGCCCGGCGGTGGGGCCGTAGCGAGGCCGCCAGGGCCCGGTAGCCGGAGGAGGGTGTGCGGGCGTCCCTGGGGTGGTCTGCGGGTGCGTCCGCGACGACGACGGTCGGTGAGCTGCCCGCTGACTCCGCCGCGACGGCCGAGGCGGTCCGGCGTGGCGGCCCGGCGCCAGGCCGGGTGGTGACGGGTGGGCGTCCGGCCATGGTCAGTCGACCGCGAAGAAACGCTGGAAGTAGTCCGCGGGGCAGTCCTCGCCGACAGGTTCGGACTCGGCCTCCACCCAGGCGTGTGCGGCGAACGGTGGCTGCTTGCGCACACCCACGCACCAGGTCGGCCACTGACCGCGCATCCGGCACAGCAGGACGGTCGCCAGCGACCTGGGCAGGCACCCCTTGCGCCCGCCGGCGGTCAGGCTGACCGCCAGGACGGTGTTCAGAGCGGCGGCGGTCTGCGCCGCGCTGGCGGGCCGTGCGCCGCGGCGCACCTGGCGCAGCACCGCGCGGATCCGGGCGGGCGGCAAGGTGGCCAGCAGGTGGGCGCACCCCACGGCGAGGCGGGCCGCCCACCGGGTGGCCAGCGGTACGGAACGAGGCCGGTAAGGAACCGCTTCGGGCGTCGACATGGCGTCAGTCGCCGTTGACGAGCCCGGCCGATCGCAGCTCCGTGAGGATGCGGTCGACGTCCTGCTGGGCGAGGTCGGCGCCGACGTCGTACCGCTCGGTCAGCGCCTGCACCGCCTCGTCCGGGCCCCGGCCCGCCAGCAGGATCTCCAGGACCAGGGCGGCGGTGGGGTTGAGGGTCCAGTAATCGCCGCTCTTCTCGTCCAGCAGGGCGAGGCCGTACTCGGTCTCGGCCATCAGGACTCCGCCGCGCAGTTTCACGTTCATCATCGCACTACCTTCCTGGCGGGAGACTTCGAGGGGGTCGTCGGGGCCTGAACGTGTCAGCCGTCTCGGTGGTGGGGCAGGGTCTCGCGCGAACGCAGCCACACCTCACAGCCGACGGTCGGGTGGAGGAGTACGTTCTCCAGCTCGGCCGACATCGGTCCGGAGCACCAGGTGCGCCACACGTCCGCGTCGATCAGGCCGAACTCGGCCAGCCGGGAGTCCTCGCACAGGGCCAGCAGCGCCTTGCGGTTGCGCCGCAGCCCGACCTCCTCCTCCATCGTGGCGTTGGCCTTGGTGGCGCGGGTGCGGCCGGCCTCGGGGACGACGCCCCGCATGGCCTCCACGATCAGCGGCTTGTACTGCCACGGAGTCACGCGTTCCGCCGGCCGTACCGCCAGTCCGGTTTCGATGACACGGTCGTCGTAGAAGGGGGAGGCGAAGAGGAGACCGCTCGGATTCGTCATCTGGTTCAGGTGTCTGGCGAACCGGGACACCGCCTGCATGGTGGCGAGTTCTCGGTGCTCCCCGTGGCCGGGGCCGAGGGGCTGCGCCACTGCGGCCTCCTGCCGGATGAGGGTGCGTACGGCGTCGACGGCGTCGGGGGTGGCCCAGGGCGGCATCCTGGCGGGCGAACACCACTGGAACAGCGGTTCCTCCAGGGGCGGCAACGGGCTGGTGAGGTCGGTGGCGATCTGTTCCAGCCACGCCCCGTAGGGGCGCCGGTCCAGCAGTTGCCGCAGGGCACGCCGCCGTGACCAGCGGTACTTGGCCAGGTATCCACGGGCGTGGCGCACGGCCGTGCGCGGGTGGCGCAGCAGCAGGTCGTGCACGCGTGCGGAGGCGCCGGCGAGCAGTTCGTCACCTCCGAAACCGCTCAGGTGGAGGGTGGAACCCCGCTCCGCCGCGACGGTGAGCAGAGTCATCCGCCGGTTGCGGTCCACCGCGTACAGCGAGGGGGCGTCCAGTACGTCGGTGAGGGCGTCGATGCCGTCGTAGGTGAGCGGGAACTCCTCGGCGGGCACGACGTGGTGCTCGATGCGCCCTGGTCCGCCGGTGGCCGACGACAGCTCTTCGACCGTACGGCGAGCCCAGTGGACGTCATCGCCGCGAGCGTCGTGGGTCGCCGCGGTGTAGGCGACGACGTCGGCGCCGGCGCGCACCGCGGTGCACACCACGGCCGTCGAGTCCAGGCCGCCCAGGTCGGCCGTGACGAGGTCCCGGCCGCGGACGCGAATGTCGACGGCGCTGCGCAGTGCGTCGCGCAGCATCGGCGCTGCCTCGGCCAACGGAACGTCGCGGCGCGGCAGCCTCCACCAGCGCTTCTGGCGGGCCCGGCCGTCGCGCTCCAGCACGAGGTAGTCGGTTCCGGGCAGGGCCTCCACTCCACGCCACACAGGTCGTGCGGACAGTGGGTGCAGCACGCCCAGACTGAGCATCTGGAGGGCGAGCCGCCCCTCGTCGAGGGAAGCCCCGATGAGGTCGGCCAGGACGTCGGCGCGGTCGGCCGCCAGATGGGCTGCGTGTGCCGTGCCGTGGAACAGGCTGCGGACGCCGGTCACCGTGCCCTGAGCGCGCACCCGGCCGTGCACGCTGGCCAGGAGGTGGTAACTGCCGTGCCAGGAGCGGGCGAAGTGGTCGAGGGAGGCGAGATCGGTGACGGTGGCCGCCGCCTTGGCCGCTTCCTCGCGGGTGACGGCGTGCTCGCCCCACACCGCCAGGCGCACCCCGCCGCACTCACCGACCGTGAGCTCACCTGGGCGCCAGCGGCCTATCAGCCACGGCCGGCCGGAGACATGCGTGTGGCTTCCGGTGGCGTGGGGAAGCGCCCTGGCCGCCGCAGCCGATGCCGCGTCGGTGTCGGGCAGCACCACGAGCCAGGTCGGGACCACGGCGAGCGACACAGGGCTGTTCATGGACGCGCGTACCTCCGGTCGTTGGCGTGCCCACCGGTCCACCGGTGCGGGAGGGTGGCGCGGCGGAGGACGGCCGGTGACCGCCTTCCGCCGCCGATCGGATCGGGTCAGATGAGCTGGTGACCGCCGAGGAGGTCCTTGGCGGTGCCGCCGGCCAGGCCCGTCGTCTTGCGGAAGCCGCCGTTCTTGGTGAGGGTCGGGCGCTCGTACGTCATGGCCACACTCCTTTCGTCCACGACGACATGAGTTGCCGTCGTTTCTGTCGTCTACAGAGGAACTCCGGCACAGGCGCCTGTTCGAATCGAGCCGCTTTCACCATGGTTCCGGAGCCACGGGCGGCTGATTCGACAAGTCACCCTATGAGCGTCGATCAGATCATCACAACAGTGCGCGGCGGGTGCATCAGAGCTCGGAAGAAGCGAATTATGCGTCTTCACGCGACCCCTTGCACCAGAAGGTGCCCCGACGAGGGCCATGCATCCGGGACTTGGGGGTAGACGAAGGGGTTCTCGCGCCACTGCGACCGGTTTCCGCAGGTCAGAGGTCATCGCTTGCGTGCATTCCCCCGAGGAGAACACCGGGCCGCGCCAGCATGAAATCGCACACCGGGACGAATTTCCCTGGAATTCAACTGTAGAAGAATCAATGACCGCCTGCTGTTTGCGCAGCACCGCGCGATTAGCGGCGACGGGTTCGAACAATCGACGCCGGGTCCGCCGTGGTGAGGGTGCAGACGCCGTCCGCACAATTGCGCTCCAGACGCCCCCGGGAGATGGTCTGCGCCAGGCCGACCATCCAACAGGTGGGGCAGCCGCGGAAGGCGATCAGCGCGAGCGGGGCCGCCAGCAGGGTGGCCGGGCCGGCGACGGGCACCAGGGCGATCGAGCCGATGATCAGCCCGAAGCCGATGACGCCGCGCGCCAGGTGGCGCGGGACGGACTTGCCGGCGAAGCCCGTCCCGGGCGCCGCGGGTTCTGCCGCGGCCTGGACCTTCGTACTCCGCGTGGACTTCACGCGCGTGACTCCCCTCCGGCTGATGGATCGGCTGCTCGGTCGGTCAGTGCCAGCGCATGGCGCAGTGCCGCGCGGGCTCTGTGCAGCCGCGACTTCATCGCCGCGTTGCTCAGACCGAGTGACCGGGCGACGGCACTGCCCGGCAGGCCCTGGACGTCCCTCATGATCAGGACCTGCCGCTGGTCACGGGGAAGGGCGCCGACCGCGGCCGCGATCCGCTCCACCTCCAACCTGCGCAGCACCGCTTCCTCGGCGGACTGCTCGGCGCACGCCTCCGGTTCGGCCGCCACCTCGTCGCTCCGGGAGAAGAGCAACCGCACCTGCCGCAGGCATTCGTTGCGCACGATCCGGAACATCCATGAGCCGAGCGCGCCGGTGGCCCGCAGGGTGCCGATCTTCCGGTACAGGATGATCAACGCCTCCTGCGCCGCGTCCTCCGCGTCCTGCGGCGATGCGCACAGCGACAGCGCGAACTTGCGCACATGCGGCTGCGATTCCAAGACGACAGTGGTGAGCGAGGCGACGTCGCCGTCCTGGGCGGCCTTGATCAGCCGCTCGTCGGGCCAGCGGAAGCGTCGTGTCATGTGTCCTACTCCTCCTCGCAAGGCGCCCGGCGCCAAGGCACTCGTCAGCCACGGCTCTTCTTCCAGCGCCTCACGAGGTGCGCGCTGCACACGGACACCAGCAGCACGCCGATCACTACGACGCCAACGACCACGATGTTCCTCCTGCCATCCGCCGGCCCACGCGGCCGGTACACGGATAAGAGGCGGGCCGGCCCGAAAAGGATTCACCTGGAGCAGCGGCGACGGGAGCTCGCGGAAACGGGGGTACCCCCGGCGTATCGGTGTCCTGTGCCGATACTCCGGGGGTACTCGATGGGGACGGGCGCCGCCCCCACTCGGTCAGTCGGTGAGCGACAGCAGCGGGAAGGCGTCCAGACCGGGACGGTGCCGGGTCAGCAGGTCGCGGACGTGTTCGGTCAGGCGCCAGTCGTAGCCCAGGGACTCGACGGCGCAGCGGACGCTCACGTACCGGGCACCGGGGTTGCCGGCGCTCTGGGCCTGGAGCCAGCCGTCCAGTTCGCCGACGAGGGTCTCGTCGTCGATGACGTCGCGCGCGCTGGGCCGGTGGACGGCCCGGCCGCGTTCGCGTTCGTACTCGCTGAACCCGTGCAGCTTCAGACTGACGTCTTCCGCGCCGGCCAGGGTGTCCGGGCGGGTGTCCAGCAGGCCCTGGGCGAGCCGGTTGTGGTCCAGGGCCTGTGCGAGTGGCAGGTCCCAGACGCGGCCGCTGCGGTCGGTGAGCGGGATCGGGCCCGCGTCCTGCCTGGTGAGGCAGGGGCCGCGCAGCCCGGCGGCGGCTGCGGCGAGCAGGGCGCTGGCCTCGGAGGGGTGCCAGCGCAGGATGTCCGCGGCCCACCCCGGGATGGCGGGGTCGAGCGCGGTGCCGTCGCCGGTGACGCGGGTCAGCAGGGTCGCTTCGGGGATCTCCCCGTCGAGACCGGGACCGGCGACGTGGACGGTGGTGTGGATGCCCGCCAGGTGGCAGGCCGCGAGCGCGAGCGCGTCGAGCAGGGGGCTGGCGAGGGTGGGTTCGTCGCCGTGGGCGAGGATGTCGCCGCCCATGTCCACGACGCTGATGTGGTCGGCGCCCATTGCTCGGGCGGTCCGCCCGATCTGGTCGGCGAGGCCTTCGACCCCGGTGTAGGGGTCGAGGAGCGCCAGCTTCGTCGGCAGGCGGCCCGCGAGGCGCGGCAGGGTGGATCCGCGCGGCTCGACCGGCTCGGCGGCCGGGGTCACCAGCGGCACCGGCAGGGTGTCGTGGTCGAGGCCGGTGAAGTCGTGCGGGGCGGCGGGGCCGGGGACCGGATCAACGGTGAGGCGCTCCCAGCCATAGGTGAGGACGACGGCGTCGGCCCGACCGCCCAGGCTCGCGTGGATCAGGGCGGCGCCGACCGGGTCACCGCCACCACCGGCCGCGATGAACAGCTCGGTCACGTAGCCGCCTGCGCGGTGCGGATGCCCGAGATGCCGATCGGCGTCCCCATGTGCTTGCGGGCTCGCTTGTTCTGCTCGTGCAGGCGCTCGTAGTACTCGCGGTCCAGCTGGACGACGGTGTCGGAGAAGAACATCCAGGACAGGATGTCGCGGTATTTGAAGCCCTCGGCGGTGAGCTGGACCCGGCGGCCGAGGCGGCGCAGGAGGCCGGTCTCCTCGGCGGCGTCCAGGATCGGCTCGAACAGATGGGCCTTGTCCTGGTAGCCGAAGCGGTCCAGTTCGGCGAGGTCCAGGTCGAAGGTGTCCAGGACGAGCCGCTTGCGGATGATCTCCTCGTCGTCGAGGACGAAGCCGGTGACGGGCTGCAGCGCGTGCGCCTCGGCCTTGGTGATGTAGTCGGCGACTTCGGACATGGACGGTTTGACGGAGCCCGCCATGTAGTCGAGGACGCCCGTGTAGGAGCGGGCACCGACGCCGAGTCCGAGCAGGGGCACGCCGTGGAAGGTGAGCACCTTCTGCCGGTAGCCGCCGCGGCCGAGCTTCTTGTAGCGGACGGAGCCTTCCTGGACGTAGCCGTGGTCGGTGAAGACCTGACGGGCGTAGTCGTAGCGCTCGTAGAGGTTCGGCGACTGTGCGTACTGGTAGGCGCCGGTCTTGGAGAACCAGGCGTCCGGGCGCACGGTGAGGAAGTACGTGCTGATCGTGGACGGGCTGAGTTTGACGAGTTCGTCGACGGACGTCCGCCAGGTCTCGTCGGTCTGGCCGGCGAAGCCCATGATGAGGTCGGTGGACAGGTCCGGCAGGCCCTTGTCGTGCACGATCTCGATGGCCTTGCGGATGACCTGCTCGCCCGCCTGGCCGCGTCCGGCCTCGCGGATCTCCTTGGGCACGAGGGACTGGATCCCGATGTTGGCCCGGGTCAGGCCCAGTTGCAGCAGGCCTTCGAGGGTGGCGGGTTCGTTGACGATGGAGTCCGGTGTGGCCTCGATCGCCACTTCCTCCACGGTGGAGCGCCAGTTGGGGTACACCTCGTCCAGCGTGCTGAACAACTGCTCGAAGTGGCGCAGGGACAGCAGGCTCGGGGTGCCGCCGCCGATGTAGACCGTGCGCAGCCGGCGGGCGCGGATGATGTCGGCGTGGTCGCGCAGCTGGGTGCACAGCGCGTTCATGTACGCCGTGTAGACGTCCGTGTCCTCGCTGATGACGGTGTACAGGTTGCAGAAGCCGCACTTGTAACGACAGAACGGCACGTGCAGATACAGGTTGAGCTCGGGCACCTGATAGAGGCTCAGGTCCTGCCTCCAGGCCTCCTCGACGGTCCAGGAACCGTCGAGCGGCCGGTAGGTGGAGCGCGACGGGTAGGAGTAGTTGTACGGCGGGATGACGCCCTGACGGATGTAGTCGGTTAACTGTGCGGCGTAGCCGGTCACGCGGACTTGCCCCTCTCGTACGGGTATGACGGTTGGGTCGTCCGAGAGTCAATCCGCGATCGCGGGCGGTGACCCAGGTCCGGTACCCACGAAACCCCGGGCCGCCGGGAGCGCTCTTTGCTGTGCGATGGTCCGAACTTCTCCGGAAGGGCCCCGTCCACGAAGGCAGAGTCCCTAGGATCTGGCCGCGGCCGAGCTGCTGGAGCTTCCTACAACCGTTGTCGCGAAATCGCCGTTCTGCTCTGGTTGTTACGTTCATGGCCCTGGCGCGGCGGGTGCGTGTCTACTGCGCGGCGTGAAGAGGATCCTGCTGATCGAAGCACTCGCCAACTCCGGTCCCTATGTGCTGGACGCCGCCCGTTCACTCGACGCGCACGTCTTCGTCGCCACCCACGAGGACGTCTACGAGAGCTACCCCGCCGCTCTGCGGGACAAGATCCACGGCACGGTGTTCACCGACCTCACCGACCCGGACCGGGCCCTGGCGGAGCTGGCCGCGTTCGCCCGGGCGACGGGGATCGACGCGGTGGCCGGCTGCTGGGAGTTCTTCACCCCGCTCGTCGCCCACCTGGCCCAGCGTCTGGGACTGCCCGGCAACGACCCCCTGCGGGCCCAGGCGTGCCGGAACAAGGCGGAGATGGCGCAGGCGTTCCGCGCGGGCCAGGTGCCGGCGCCCGCGACGATCGTCGTGGACTCGGCCGGGCAGGCGGAAGGTGCCCTCGGCCGCGCCGGCATCGGGTTCCCGGTCGTCGTCAAACCCGCCGAGCAGGGCGGCTCCTGGGGTGTCAGCGTGGTCGAGAGTCCCGGACAGCTCGCTGCCGCCGTACGGCACGCCCAGTCCTGGCCGATCGCCGCCCCGCACGGGCTGCCCATGGATCAGCGTGTCGTACTCCAGGAGTACGTCGACGGACCCGAGTTCAGCCTCGACACCGTCGTCTGGCGCGACGAGTACTTCCACATGCCCCTGGTGGAGAAGCACACCACCGGCGGCTCCTACCGGGCCGAGACCGGTCACACGTGCCCCGCCGCTCTGGGGCACGCCGACGTCCGCGCGGTGCGCGCGGCCACCGAACGGGCCCTGCAGGCGCTCGGCATCCGCAACGGCGTCGCCCACACCGAAGTCAAGCTCTCGCCCGGGGCGGGCCCCGTCGTCATCGAGGTGGGCGCCCGCCTGCCCGGTGACCACCTGGTGGACGTCGTGCGCCGCGCCTCCGGCATCGACGAGGCCCGGGCCTACTTGCAGGCCGTCCTCGACGAGAAGCCGGACGTGCCCGAGCCCCGGCAGGGGGCGTGCGCGATCCGGTTCCTCACTCCCCCGCGCGCGGGCACCTTCCGCGGGGTGACCGTCCCCGGCCGGCACGACGGCCTGGTCGACCAGCACCTCACCACCCCGCCCGGGGCCGTCGTCGGCGGTGCCCACGACAACTCGGCCCGCATCGGTCACCTGGTCTTCACCGCCCCCACGCCCGGCCAGGTCAACGCCGACGCCGCTCGCATACTCGCCCGCACCCGCGTAGAAGTGAGCTGACATGCAGCGCATCGCCTTCCTCCGGTCCGCCGACATCCGGCGGGCCGACCCGTACATCCACGGCATCGCCCCCGTGCTGGCGCGGTTAGGTGCCGAAGCACGCCTCTTCCACACCCACCGCCATGACTGCGGCCCCGAGCAGTTCCCGGGCACGAGCGAGCGACTCGACCCGGCCGCGACCCCGGACGACTTCGTCGAGCGCGTGCGGGCCTGGGGCGCCGACGCCGCCGTGGCGATCTCCCTGCCGGACGAGAACGCCCTGCGCGACGCCGTCGTCAAGACCAAGCTCGAAGCCCTCGGCATCCGCACCGTCATGACGCCCCTGGCCGCCACGCGCGTCCTGTGCGACAAGTGGGAGACCAAACGGGTCCTGCACGCGCACGGCCTCACCACCCCGCCCGCCGTGCTGGTGGACAGTGACCTCCTCAACGACCGGGCGCTGCCCGTCCCGGCCTATCCGGACGCCGTCCGCCTCGCCGCCCAGGACCTCGGCTATCCCCTCATGGCGAAGCCGCTGTGGGACTCCACCAGCATGGGCATCGAGTTCGTCCCCGATGCTGCCGCCCTCGACGGCTACCTGGACGCCCGGCCCACGGCGCACGCGCTCCTGGAGAAGTGCGTGAGCGGACGGTTGTGTTCGGTCGACATCGTCGGCGCCGGCGGTCACTACACCGTCATGCCGCTCATCTGGACCGGCACCGCGGGAGGCCCACCCGCGTTCACCTTCGAGGACCTGCGGTACATCGACCCCACCCAGGACGACGACTTCCGGCCCACCGCGCAAGCCCTGGTGGAGCTGTGCACGGACCTCGGCGTCGAGGGGTCCGTCAACGTCGACATGATCCACGCCGACGGCGTCTACCACGTCCTGGAGATCAACCCCAGGATCGGCGGCGCCACCACGCTGTCCATCGCCGGCAGCGGACTCAACACCTTCGTCGCCCTCCTCGACATCCTGCGGGGCACCTGGCCGACCCGGACCGGCGCTGCGGCCGAGCGCTTCGCGATCGAGTGCCTCACGGCGAACCCGACCCCCGCGCTGCTCGCCGAACTCCGTGCCCGTATCGACCTCGTCACCTGCCACGACCTGATCATCGACGGGCACGACCACGGCGGCATCCTCACGTTCACCGTGGACCCGGGCGACGAGCAACGCACGCTGAAGGGTCTCACCGAGCTGTGCGCGCAGACCGGCTTCATCGCGCCACCCATGCTCGACAAGATCCACCGCCTGCTGACCCGCGCGGGCCGGTGAGCATCCTCACCGGCAGGCGTTCGGTCCGCCGTCGCTCCGACGGCCGACGGCGCCGCGGACCGCACGGCGCTCCGCCGGGCCACGGCTCTCGCCGCGGGCTGCGGGACCGGGCCGGGCTGCCCGTGCTCACCGGGGCGGGCCGCTTCGTCGCCGCGCACGCGGTCGACAGCCTCGGTACCGGGCTCATGTTCGCCTTCACCGTCGTCTACCTCACCCACGCCACCCGCCTCTCCCTCGCGGAGATCGGCGCGGCCCTCACCCTGGGCAACCTGCTCGCGCTGCCCACCCCCGCGCTGGGCGGGACACTGATGGACCGCTTCGGTCCGAAAGCGGTCGTCGCGGTCGCCAACCTCGTGTGTGCCGCCGGGTTCGCGGCATTCCTCGTGGTCGGATCCGCATGGCAGATCAGCCTCGCCTACTTCGTCGTCCAGGCCGGTGTCAACCTGTACTGGACGGCCGCCCGCAACCTGGTGCCGCTGGCCGGCGTGCCCGGCGAGGAGCGCCTGTGGTTCGGGTTCATCTCGTCTCTGCGCAACCTCGGCATCGGCGCCGGCGCCGCCGTCTCCGCCGTCGCCCTGGCCCTGTTCGGTGCGGACAGCGCGTACATGCTCATCGCCGCCAACGCGGGCACGTTCCTGTGCGCGGCGCTGCTGTTCATCACCTGGAAGCCGGCCAGAGGCCCGGACATGCCGAACCCATCGGAGGGGCGTGGCGGGCCGGCCGGACGGGCGAGCTGGGGCGCCCTCCTGCGGGACGGCCGCTACCTCCTGCTCGTCACCGCCAATCTGGCCTTCGTCCTCGCGCAGATGGTGCCGCCGGTCCTGCTCGCCGTCTACGTCACCGAAACCCTGCGCGCGGGCACCTGGATCCCCGGCACCCTCCTGGTGGTCAACACCGCCGCCGTCGCCGTCCTCACCCCCGCCGTCACCCGCCGCTCGGCACGGCACCGCCCGCACCGTGCGATCGCGGGCGGGTTCCTCGTCGGCGCCGCCTCTTTCGCCCTCTTCGCCGCGCCCCTCGCCTGGCAGGGAGCGCCCGGCTGGGCCGTGGCCACCGTCCTGACGGCGGCGATGCTGCTGTTCACCCTGTCGGAGATCCTCAGCTCTCCCGCGCTCAACGAACTCTCCGTGACGTTGGCCCCCACCGAGGCCAACGGCCGTCACCAGGCGGCCTTCCAGCTGTCCTGGTCCATCGGCGGTGCCGCGGCGCCCGCCGTCCTCACCACGCTGCTGAGCCGGCAGCCCGCGCTGCCCTGGCTGTTCCTCGCCTCCCTCAGCGTGCTCGCCGTCCCCGCAGCCCACGCCCTCGCCCCAGCCGACCGGGAGGAACCTCAGCCGTGATCCTCACCCACGTGGACGACATCAGGGACGTTCCCGCCGGCGAGTGGGACGCCCTGGCCGTGCAGGCGGGCCTCTACCTCTCCCACCGGTGGCTCGCGGCCCAGCAGCACGATCCCACCGCCCGCGTCCGCTACGCCCTGGTCCACGACGACGACCGTCTGATCGCCGCCGCGCCGCTGTACGTGGTCGACACCGAACCCAACGCCCTGTATCGCGTGCACGAGCTCGTCCCCGACCGCACACCGGTCAGGACCCTGCTCGCCGGAGCCCGCCGCGGCTACCTCAACGCCCCTCTCCTCCACCCGCGCCTCACCCCCGACCTACGCCGCGAGGCACTGAGCCGGCTCGTGGTGGCCGCCGCATCCCTCGCCTCGTCCCACGAGGCACAGCCGTGGTGGCTGTACGTCAGCGACGCGGCGGCCTCCGAACTGGCCGAGGTCTGCGGCACCAAGCCCGTACAGCTGGGCCAGGACGCCCACATCCCGCTGTCCGGCAGCACGTTCGACGACTATCTCGCCGGCCTGCCCTCCAAGCGGCGGGTCGCCATCCGCCGCGAACGCCGGGCCTTCGCCGAGGCCGGGTACGAGCTGCGCACCCTGCGGCTCTCCGAGTGCGCCGACGCCGCCGGCGCCCTCCTCGCCCAGCTGCAGGAGCGCCACGGCCACCCGGCCGCACCCGACGTCATGGCCCGGCTGCTGCGCGACCAGGCCGACGGCATGGCCGACAGCGGAATCGTCCACGCCGCGTATGCCGAGGGGCGCATGGTCGCGTTCAGCCTCTTCTACCGTCACGCGGGCACCGTCTGGCTCCGCGCCACGGGCTACGACTACGCCCGGCTGCGAGGAGCGCACGAGTACTTCAACCTCGTCTACTACCTCCCCATCGAGGACGCCTACGCCCATGGCGCCACCACCGTCCACCTCGGTATGGAGTCCCTCCGCGCCAAAACCCTCCGGGGAGCGGTCACTTCACCGCTGTGGGCGATCGAGGGGGCTTGAGCGTGAAATCGGTCCGCCTCGACTCGGCAAAGGGCACGCTCCGACACGCCCGTCCGAATGCGGTGGATCGTCGGCGCGGTGGACGATGATCACACTGCGGCCACCGCCCCGCGTCTCGGAGAAGACGGCCGCCCGCGACGTTCGCGCCCGGCTTCGGCGGACCGCGCCGCGTGGGTGCGCGATCCGCTCCCGGCGCCGGGCCGGGCGAGCCCGCTGCCCTCCCACCTCGCCGGAGTCACCATGGCCCCACCCTCGGACTCACGCCGACAGCGCCGCGCCGGAACGTCGATGCTGCCGGTCCTGATTCCCATCGCGGTCCTGATCCTGGTGGCGGTGTCCGTGGGGTCGTGGCTGCAGTTCACCGAGCGGCAGGCGGTCGACACGGTCCGCACGGTCGGGTCCGCGGCCGCCGATCGGGTGGACGTGGAGGCCACCGTCCAACACGTCGACGCCGCGGCCAGGGAGCTGCTGCTGAGGGTCCGGGTCACCCCGCGCGGGAGACTGGGCGAGGAGCAGGGCAGCGCACCGGTTGCCGATCTCAACCTCCAGACGTCCGCGGCGGCCCTCGGCGACCTGACGTTCAAGGCGCACCAGCGGATCGCGACCCGGGACCTGCAGGTCGCCATCTCGGGCGGATCGATCAGCGACTACCCGTTCGACACCTACGAGACCGACCTCGGGTTCGGGGCGCTGCTGGGCGGCAGGCAGGTGCCGGTGCGGATGATGTTCTCCAACAACGACACGCTCTTCTCGGTCTCCGCGACACCCGCGCCGTCCCGGCACGGGACCGCCGTCGTGGTGCTGGACCTGTCCCGATCGGGCAGCCTGCTCGTCTTCGCGGTCTTCATGATGGTGGTGATGTGGGCGCTGGCGGCGGCCGTGCTCATCGGCGCCTGGTACCTCACGAGCCGGAGCAAGGGCTTGGTCTGGCCCGCGCTCGCGTGGATGGCGGCCACCCTGTTCGCGCTCTCGGCGTTCCGCAACAACGCCCCCGGCATGCCCCCGATCGGGTCCGCGATGGACTGGATCGCCTTCCTGTGGGCCGAGTCCATCATCGCCCTCTGCGTGATCGCCGTCGTCGTCACCGGCGTCCGCACCGCCCTCCGCACGGACGACACCCACCAGCCCTAGGGGCTAGTACTCACCCTGCGCGCCCCGCGCGGTGGCACGGCCCTGCGCATCGCGGTGTGCGGCTGGGGCCTGACGGTCGGCCTGACCCGGATCTACCTGGGCGTGCACTGGTTCACCGACGTCATCGGCGGCTGGCTGTTCGCCGTCGGCTGGCTGGGGGCATGCCTCTGCGCGGCCGCCCACCTGCTGCCGGCGTCCTTCCTCGCTGGTTCGTCCGGCCCCGGTCACCGGAATGGGCGCTTGTGCAGTTCGATGGCCAGCGGTGTGGCGGTGAACATCGAGGAGTAGGTGCCCACGACGAGGCCGATGAGGAGGGCGAGGGCGAAGTCGGTCAGGGTGTCGCCGCCGAGGACGGCCAGTGCGGTGAGGATGAAAGCGGCGCCCATGCCGGTGTTCACGGTGCGGGGCAGGGTCTGCAGCAGCGCCTGGTTGGCGACGGCGGCGAAGGGCTTCTTGCGGCCGGGGCGCTGGAGTTCTCGGATCCGGTCGAAGACGACGACGGAGTCGTTGACCGAGTAGCCGATGACCGTCAGCAGCGCGGCCAGGAAGACGCCGTCGACGGGCTTGCCGAGCCAGGCGAAGATGCCGACGAGGATCACGACGTCGTGGGCGAGGGCGGCGACGGCGGAGGTCCCCAGGAGCCAGCGGAAGCGTGCGGCGAGATAGACGAGCTGGGCGGCCAGGGCGACCAGGAGGGCGATGAGCGCGCCTTGGCGCAGTTCCCTGCCGAGGCTCGGCCCGATGGCTTCGTCGCGGATCTTGTCGGCTCGGCGTGCCAGATCGTCGACGGTGTCGGTGATGGTGGCTGCCTGGGCGTTGGTCAGGTGGTGGGTGCGGACGGTGAGCTGGTTCTCGCCGGAGGTCTGGACGACGGCCCGGGGGAATCCGGCGTCGGCGAGCGCGGTGCGGGCCCGGTCGGGATCGACGGGGGTGGCGGTGGTGTATTCGATGAGGCGGCCACCGGTGAATTCGACGCCGAAGTCGAGGCCGCGCACGGCGATCCCGGTGGCGGCGAGGACGAGGGCGGCGGCGGAGGCGGCCAGCCACCGGCGCGGGTGGCGCATCAGGTTCGGGTCGCTGCGGGTGAGGCGGGCTCGGACGGTACCGGGGTGGGTGATGCCGGTGAGGTGGGGGCGGCGACGCAGACCGGGGCGGGCGACGGCGTAGTCGGCCAGGGCGCGGGTGATGACCAGTGCGCTGATCATGGAGGCGAGGACGCCGATGCCCAGCGTGACGCCGAACCCGCGCACGGGTCCGGAGGCGAGGAAGAACAGCAGGCCGGCAGCGATGAGGGTGGTGATGTTGGAGTCGGCGATCGCGCTGAACGCCCTGCGGAATCCGGCGGTCAGGGACGAGCGTGGGGTGGTTCGGTGGCGGGAGGCGTATTCCTCGCGGGCGCGTTCGAAGACGAGCACGTTGGCGTCGACCGCCATACCGATGGCCAGGACGAATCCGGCGAGGCCGGGCAGGGTCAGGGTGGCGCCGAGGGCGACCAGGGCGGCGTAGGAGATGAGGCCGTAACAGGCCAGGGCGACGACGGCCAGGGCTCCCATGATCCGGTAGACGGCGACGATGAACAGAGAGGTCACAGCGGTGCCGATGGCAGCGGCCCAGGCACTGGCCGTGATGGCCTGCGCGCCCAGGGTGGGACCGACGGTGCGCTGCTCGATGATCTCGACCGGCACCGGCAGGGCGCCGCCGTTGATGAGCAGGGCGAGTTCCTTGGCTTCGCTGTGGTCGAAGGTCCCGGTGATCTGGGTGGAGCCGCCGCTGATGCCGGACCGGCAGGTGACGGACTGGGCGACCTGCGGCGAGGAGATGATCTTGTCGTCGAGGACGATGGCGACCCGGCGGCGCGGATCTCCGGCCGGGTGGCACGCCGCGTCGCCGGTCAGGCGGGCCCAGCCCTTTTCGCCGCTTCCCTTGAAGTCCACGGTGACGTGCCATCCCGCACCGCCCTGCTGGTCGAAGCCGGCGGCTGCCTTCTCGACGTCCTTGCCGGTCAGTGAGGCCGCCTTGAGGCGCAGTTGCCGGCCGGACTCGTCGGCGAGCACCTGCTCGTGGGGGCGTTCGGGCAGCTCGGCGTCGGTCGCCGTGCCGAGTACCTGGTGGAAGGTGAGCTGGGCGGTGCGGCCCAGCACATCGGCCGCCTTCCGCGGATCCTGCAGACCGGGCAGTTCGACGACGATCCGGTCGCTGCCGGAACGCGCGATGACGGGCTCGGCGACCCCGAGCGCGTCGATTCGGCCGCGCAGCACCTCCACCGTGCGGTCCGTCGCCTCGGTGTCGGCGTCGGCAGCGTCGGTGGGGCGGGTTTCCAGCACGATCTGGGTGCCGCCCCGCAGATCGAGTCCGAGGTGGACGGGCACGGTGAGGGCGACGTACAGGGACAGGGCAACGGCAGCGAGGGCGATCAGCCCTCTGATGTGCGGGGATCGGTTCACGACGGGCCTCCGGCAGGCACACCGCGGCCAGGGCAGTGGCCGCGGTCGAGAAGGGGGAAGGGATTCAGATGCCGGAGAGCGAGGGTGGTGCCCGGCCACCATGACGGTGTGCCGGTTGCTCCGACGCGGGGGGATCTACCGCCGAGGCCAGGGGTTGCCCGGGCGGGCGCGGGCCGATCGCTGTGCCGGGTGACGCACCCGGCGTGAGGACCGGCGGAGCATGACGTTCGCCGGTGGCGTCCCGATGGCTTCGCACGGCAGCGGTGGACACACCCGGTTCCGCGTCGTCCGCGTAAGGCCCGCTGGGACGCGCGGGACTGTGCGCCGGCTCCGCCCCGGCGGCGAGCACCGTGCCGCCCGGTACCTGCGCGTGCTCACCGCCGAGGACGGACGGGCCGAGCAGGGCGATGAGCAAGGCCAGCAGGACAGCCGGCAGCACGGCCGACACCGCTGCCGTGCCCGGGCCACGCGTGCGCGGAACGGTGTGCGCGACGTCAGCCATCCCCCGTCCCCCCCTTGTGAGCAGGCTCAGGCTTCGATGAGGCCGGCGCGGATCGCATAGCGGGTGAGTTCCAGCCGGTCACGCAGGCCGAGCTTGCGCAGCAGGTTCTCCCGGTGCCGGTGGACGGTCTTGATGCTGATGAAGAGCATCTCCGCGATCTCTTTGGAGGAATGGCCCTCGGCGACGAGTTTGAGGACCTCCTCCTCGCGCGCGGTCAGCACCTGCTCGGGCGGCTCCTCGCCTTCGCGGACCCGGTCGAGGTAGTTGCGGATGAGCGCGGTGACCGCGCCGGGATACAGGAAGGGCTCGTCGCGCATGGCGGCCCGGCATGCCGCCACCAGGTCGCGGTCCGCCACGGACTTCAGCACATATCCACTGGCGCCGGCCTTCAGGGCCTGGAAGAAGTACTGCTCGTTGTCGTGCATCGTCAGCATCAGCACCCGCAGTCCGGGCTTAGACGCGAGGAGTTCCCGGGTGGCCTGCAGGCCGGTCATCCGGGGCATGGCGATGTCCAGCACCGCCAGGTCGACCTCATGGGTGCGGGCCAGCTCGATGGCCTCCGCGCCGTCCCCCGCCTCGGCGACGACCTCAAGGTCCGGCTCCCGGTCGAGGATGAGCCGCACCCCGCGACGTACCAGAGCGTGGTCGTCGGCGAGGAGGATGCGGATCACGGATGTGTGGGGCGTGGTCATGGCTGCTTCCTGGGGAGGGGCACGGTCAGCCGCACCGTGGTACCGGACTGCGGCTGGGAGGTGACATCCAGCGCGGCCCCGATCAGCAGGGCCCGCTCGCGCATTCCGCGGATTCCGGCCCCTTCGCGTGCGACGCCGGTTCCATGGCCGTCGTCGACGACGGCCAGCACCACCGCGTTGTCGGTGTGGTGCAGACTCACTTCGACGTGGCCGGCTTCGGCATGACGGGCGACGTTGGTCAGGGCTTCCTGAGCGACGCGGTACAGCACGAGTTCCGTCTCATGGTCGAACGCGGGCAGGCCGGTGTCGAAGCGGCGCACCACGCGCAGTCCGACATGGGCGGCGAACTCGCTGGTCAGCGAGGTCAGGGCGCTGATCAGACCGAGGTCCTCCAGCGCGCCCGGCCGTAGTCGGCGCACCAGGCGGCGCACCTCGTCCAGGCTCCCCCTGGTGATCTCCTGCGTTTGCCGGAGCTCACCGCGCAGGGGCTCGTCCGCCTCGCCGGCGGCCCGCT
The DNA here is from genome assembly GCF_002920535.1 of Streptomyces sp. Ru71. Taxonomy (GTDB): domain Bacteria; phylum Actinomycetota; class Actinomycetes; order Streptomycetales; family Streptomycetaceae; genus Streptomyces. Next base: position 88,395 of record NZ_PQSS01000006.1, read on the forward strand.
CCAGCGCCAGCAGGATCGCGGTCATGCTCTGGCCGACCTCGTCGTGCAGTTCCTGCGCGATGCGTCGCCGCTCCGCTTCCTGTGCGAACAGGGCGCGGGCGCTGCTGGTGGCCCGTTCATGCTCAAGGCGCTCCAGCATGGCGTTGAAGGTGCGGACCAGTTCGGCGGTCTCGCCGCGGCCGCCCTCCGGCAGCCGCTGGCCGGGGCGCAGCAGATCCACGGTGGCCATCAGCCGGGTGAGCCGGTCGAGCGGGGCCAGGCCGATCCGCAGCAAGGCGGCGTTGGCGACCAGCATGACGACCAGGCCGGCCACGAGGATGACCGCCTCGGTCAGCACCACGGGCACGGACACGGTCACCGGAGCCCACAGCAGCAGCGCGGTGGCACTGCCCAGCACGACCGCGTTGAGCGCGAAGATCCGCCAGAACAGGGACACCGGGATGACGCCTCTCTCTAGGTGACACGGCTTTGTCTCTACTGTCGGTCACCGCGCACCCCGAGCGTGAGCTGCGGCCACTGGTACGGACCGGCCTGCCGTCCAGGCTGCCCGCTGCCGGTTCCCTCGTCGATGGGCTCCAATGCCCATTTGCGGGAGCCGGCCCGCCCACGCCGCGATGGGTCCTGGAACATGCCGCAGATGGGTATCGCGCCCGATGGGTTTCGCGGGGCGTCGCGGCCAGAGTGGAGGCATGAACCGGCCCCCGTGACTCCCCCCTCCTCTCGCCCCCGACAGCCGCCTGCCCGGCGCGATCCCCTCCTGCTCGAAAGAAGGAACGGCCATGTCGCTCGACACGCCCCAGACCGAATCCCGTAGTGAGCGGCTGACGGCGCACGAGGCCCTCCAGCGCCTCGAACACGAACGTGCCTCCCGGCTCACCCAGCTGCGGGCCATCGGCGAGGCCGGACGTGACGCGGAGGAACAGGTGCTGTCCGCGCAGAAGGACACCATCCAGCGAGTCCTCACCGAGGTCGAGGCCGCCATCACCCGCGTCCGGGACGGCAGTTACGGCGTCTGCCAGAACTGCTCCAAGCCCATCCCGGTCGAGCGCCTGGAAATCCTGCCCTACGCGCCGCTCTGCGTCCCGTGCCAGCGCAGCATCCCGTGACCAACACCCGTCCGCCCGCCCTCTCCCGCCCTGCCCAGGGGTGATGTGATGAACCGTCAGATCATCGGCGATCGCCACACGACTCTGTCGTTGGAGGACTTCGCCGCACTGCGCGAGAACCTGCACGAGCAACGCCTGTTCCGTCAGGAACAGCTTCAGCAGCTCTCAGCGGCCGCCACGACCCGCGCCGACGCGTTGCTCGACCGGCAGGCCGCTTCCCAGATCGAGGTCCGCGTCAAGCTCGCCGCCTCCGCCCGCATGGTGCTGGCCGACGTCGAAGCCGCCCTGAAGCGGATGGACGAGGGCCACTACGGCACCTGTCATCTGTGCCGCGGGCCCATCGCCCGCGAGCGACTGATGATCGTGCCGCAGGCCCGCTACTGCGCCCGCTGCCAGCAGGTCAGGGAGGCCGGCCGGTGACCACCGCACCCGGTCCCCGTCCCGCGACCACCCGGCACCGCTCGTGGCCCTGGTGCCGGCAGTGCACCGGCATCGCCCTCGACCTGGGCAGCGCCCGCACCCGGGCCTGGATGTCCGGCAGGCGCATGATCCTCGACGTGCCGACGGTCACGTTCCCCGGCGACGGCGCCACACATCCCATCCAGCGCGGCACCATCGTCGACACCCCCGGAACCGCCCGGATGCTCGACCGGCTGCTCGGCCACCGCCTGCCCCGCGCCGGCCGCCCTCTGCTCATCCTGACCACGCCCGCGCTGGGCGGCATCGCCTACCGGACCGCGGCCCGCACCGCGGTCGAGGTGCTGCGCCCGCGCACCGTACTGACCGTCCCCACCGCGCGCGCGGTGGCCACGGCGGCAGACGCCGACCTGGCCCACCCCCTGCTCGTCGTGGACATCGGCGCCCACCTCACCGAGGTCACCCTCCTCACCCACGGCACGGTGACCGACGCCCGCTCCTGCGCCCTGGGCACCGGCGACCTGGACAGGCTCACCCCGCCCGCACGGATCGCCGAGGCAGTCGTCGTCATGCTGACCACCATGCTGGACCAGGACCGCACCTCCCAGACGCTCGCCGCCCTCCATCGCGGTGTGCTCCTGGCCGGCGGGGGCGCACTGCGAGCCGACATCACGCGCCCGCTCACCGACCGGCTCCATGCTCCCGTCCAGCCCGTCCCGGCCCCGCACACCGCAGCGGTCCGCGGCGCCGCGAGTCTGCTGCGAGCCGCCCACGCCCACCCCTCCACCACCACGATCACGTACCGGGACGAGCTCTCAGGCGGCCGGCAGCAGTCCGAGTTGCTGGAGCATGGAGAGCTGATCGACCACATGCCAGTGTTCGGCGAGCCGGTTGCCGTCGAGCCGGTAGATGTCGATCCCGGCGACAGTGCAGGTGCGACCGGTCGGAGGGATGCCGAGGAAGGTGCCGGAATGCGTCGCGTTGTTGGTCCAGCGGACGACGACACGGTCGCCCTCGGCGATGATGTCGTCAAGGGTGAACGTGGGTGACAGTCCTTCCACGAGCATGGTGACACGGCCTTTGAGTCCTTCACGGCCCTGACCCTGTCCGGGCAGAGGGTCGTGTTCTTCGTAGTCCGGCAGTGCCAGCTCGTCGATGACCTCCAGGCGCCGTCCGTTGAGGACTTCCTCATAGAAACGACGCACCAGCGCTTTGTTGGCCTCGGTGGACACGTGATGCCTCCTCACAAGGGCGGTTCGGTTCACCTTGACACGCGTGGCCGCCCCGCAGGCAGCACCGCACCGTCAAAGGCATCCGGCCGGCCCAAGGGGGTCCCGCGCGTCGCGATGAGTCCTGGGGCGTCCGGCGGTCGTACAGTCGAACCCGTTGCCGAGGAGGACGTCTGATGCGCACCGTGACCTATTCGATGAGCGCCTCACTGGACGGCTACATCGTCGGGCCGGACGGCGGCTTCAACTGGACGGAGCCCGACGAGGAGGTCTTCCGGTTCTGGATCGACGAGATCCGAGACGTCGGCGTCCACCTGCTGGGGCGACGGCTGTACGAGACGATGCTGTACTGGGAGACCGCCGACCAGGATCCAACGCTCGACGACTCCATGCGCGAATGGACCGCGCTCTGGAAGCCGCTGCCCAAGGTCGTGTTCTCCACCACGCTGTCGGCGGTGCAGGGCAATGCCCGCCTGGCCTCCGATGGCCTGGCGGAGGAGATCGAGCGGTTGCGGGCCGAGCCGGGGCAGGGTGACATCGCGATCGGCGGCGCGACCCTCGCCGCCGAGGCGGCCGCGCTGGATCTGATCGACGAGTACCGGGTCATGGTCTACCCGGTACTGGTGGGCGGTGGCACACCCTACTTTCCCCGGAACGAGCGCCGGGTGGATCTCGAACTCGTCGAGACCCGCGCCTTCAGTTCACAAGTCGTCTACCTCCGCTACCGCGTGACGCGCTGAGCCACGTTCCAGGCACGCTCCTCCTGCCGGACGGCGCATTCTCAACCCCGCCGCCCGCTTTCCTGGGAGCTGGTCGCCGCCCAGCTGGCGAGGAGCTTGAGACGGTCCTCGTCGGGGGTGCCCGGCTCGGCCGTGTAGATGGTCAGCGAGTGGACCTCGCGGGGTGAAATGGGCAGGTCCAGCGGCTGGTAGACGAGTTCCAGGGGCCCGGCGTCCGGATGCCGGAACCGCTTGACCCCGCCATGGTGGATGCGCACCTCATGGGCGGCCCAACGGGTGCGGAACTCGCCGCTCATCGTGCACAGCTCACCGATCAGTTCGCGCAACGCCTTGTCGTGCGGATAGCGGCCGGCCTCGGCGCGCAGCAGGGCGACGGTGGCGCCGAGGTCCCCGTCCCAGTCGATGACGAAGTCGGGTGCCCCGCGGTCGAGGAACCAGTACCGGGCGAAGTTCGGACGGCCGCGCTCGTCGGTGGTCTCGCTGTCGAACAACGGCGCGAACAAGGCGCGGGCCAGTGCGTTGGTGGCGACGATGTCGAGGCGGCCGTTGGTGACGAAGGCCGCCGACAGCGTCATGGAGTCGAGCAGCCATTGCACGCGGGGCGGCAGGTCGACCGCCTTGCGGCGGCGCGGCGTGCGGCTGGGCGGCTGAGCGGCCCGGGCCAGATCGAACAGGTAGGTGCGTTCGTCGTCGTCGAGCCGCAGCGCGCGGGCGACCGCGTCCAGGACGTCTTCGGACACTCCGCCGATGTGGCCCTTCTCCAGCCGCGTGTACCACTCGGTGCTCACGCCGGCGAGGACGGCGACCTCCTCACGCCGCAGCCCCGGAACCCGACGCCGGCCGCTGGTGGGCAGCCCGACCTGCTCCGGGGTGATCTTGGCACGCCGGGTGGCGAGGAAGTCACGGATGTCGGCGCGGTGGTCCGGGAGGGGTTCCATGCCGTCCACGCTACGGCCGTCGCCCCCGGGAAGGGGGGTCGAGCCTGTACCCCCCATAAACCCACCCTCCCGCGTCCCCGGCGGAGGCGGTTTCGTGGGCTGCGCCCCCGATCTCGATCCGCTGCGGAGACGAAGCATGACGACGCGAGGAGAAACCCTCGGCCGAGGACAAGCCGTCCTCCAGACCCCCGACGACCTGCGGGGCAGTGACCACGGGCAGCCCTCCGCCCGGCTTCCGCTCGTCGTGTACGTCCTGTCCCTGGGCACGTTCCTGATGGGCACGACCGAGTTCGTGGTGGCGGGGCTGCTGCCGGAGATCGCCGACGATGTGCAGGTCGGCGTGGCCCAGGCCGGTCTGCTGATCACTGTCTTCGCGGTCGGGATGATCGTCGGCGCTCCGCTGATGGCGATGCTGACGCTGCGGCTGCCCCGGAGACTGACGCTGATCCTGGCGCTGGGCATCTTCGCCGTCGGGCACGTCGTCGTCGCCGTCGGCTCCGGCTTCGCCGTGCTGCTGGCTGCCCGGTTCCTGACCGCGTTGGCGACCGGCGCGTTCTGGGCGGTGGCCAACGTGGTGGCCGCCCGCGCCGTCGGCCCCGCCGCGAGCTCCCGAGCCCTGGGCGTCGTGGGCGCCGGTGCCATGCTCGCCAATGTCGTCGGTGTGCCGCTGGGCGCCTTCGCCGGGCAGCTCATGGGCTGGCGGGGCCCGTTCTGGGCCCTCGCGGCCCTCGGGGCAGCCGCCATGGTGCTCATCGCCCGTCACGTCCCGCACGACGGATCCGGCCGTACGGCGGTGTCGATCCGTTCCGAGCTGTCCGCTCTGCGCTCAGGGCGCCTGTGGCTGACGCTCGCGGCCTGTGCGACCACCACGGGCGGCGTGCTGTCGACGTACTCCTACATCTCCCCGCTGCTGACCGACCGGGCCGGGCTGGCCTCCGGCCTGGTGCCGCTGGTCCTGGTCGGCTTCGGCGCCGGTGCCCTGGCGGGCTTCCTCGTGGGGGGCCGGCTGGGAGACCACCGCCCCCACGCGACGACGATTTCCGCCGCCGCGACGACCACCGTCCTGCTGCTGGCGCTGTGCCTGCTGTCCGGATCCGCCACGCTCACGACGGTGCTGGTCGCCCTGCTGGGGCTGTTCGGGCTCGGCGCCAACCCGGTCCTGATCTCCCTGGGTGTCCGCTTCGCGGGCCAGGCCCCCACGCTGGGCTCGGCCCTCACCGTCTCGGCGTTCAATCTCGGCACGGCCGTCGGCTCCTGGGTCGCCGGCCTCGCTCTCGATTCACCGCTGGGCGCCACCGGTCCGGCCGCCGTGGGCACCGCCGTCTCCGCCCTCACGCTGATCCCCACGATCGCCATCGCACTCACCCGGCGCGGCCACCGGACGGCGGGGACGCCGAGCTCTTGAGCGGACACCTGCCGCCCGCGGCGGCGCAGACGTCCTGGCCGACGCCCGCAGCCGCCGTCCCGGCACGCGCTACCGGGTCGTCGCCGGCGGCTCCGGGTACTGGGTGCTGCGCCGGATGGGCGGGGCGTTCGAGGAACACCGGGCGAACAGCGGGGCCTAGTGCGGCCACACCTCGGGGCCGCCGCCGCGCCACTCGATGTCGTCGGACCGGATGACGTCGAGGTCGTCGATGCCTTCGAGCCCTGCCTCCTGGAGCAGGGCGACGACGTCGCGGAGCCGGTAGGCGCGGCCGAGGAGGGTGCCGTCCGCTCGCACGCGCCGGCCGCCTTGGTTGTCTGGTGGATACACGATGATCGTGATCATGGTGCCAGCCTCCCGCCAGGCCCCGGCGGGCGCACGGTGTGATGGGCCGGCAGCGTGGCGGCGTTGCCACGCCCCGCCGAGGTGTGTCCGTCTCGGCGGGGCACCCTTGGCAGGTCAGAAGCCGGCGGCCGGGTCCTTGCTCAGGTCCCAGGCTCCGACCGTGTAAGCGGCGGAGCCGGCCCCCATGGCGCCCATCTGCACGCGCCAGGGTCCGTCGCCGACGGGATAGAAGCGCAGGGTGAGGGCGCGGCCGGAGGCGGTGAAGACCTCCGCGACCGAGTGGTCGAGCACCACCCGGAACGTCGCGGTGGGCCCCTCCGCCAGAAGGCGCCAGCTGCCGCCCTTGGCACGCGAGTCGAGGGAGGCATGGTCGCGGTCGACGACCAGTTCGCCGGTGACCGGGTGGTGGACGATGTCGAGGTACTCGGTCCCGTCCGGCGAGGTGAGCAGCCGCAGACGTCCGCCGCGCTCCAAGGAGACGGTCAGATCGGCGGCCCGTGCTATCTCGCCGAGGTCCGCCGGCTGCCCGGCGCTCGCCTTTCCGCCGGCGGAGATCCGTCGTTCGCCGCGCAGTGCGAGCAGCTCACGAGCGGGCCGCTGGATCAGCTCGCCCTGCGGGCCGGGGGTCAGTTCGCGGGGCAGGGAGAGCATTCCGGCCCAGCCGGCCTCGTCGGTCCAGGCGCTGGGGGCGCCGACGCGTTCCTCGTCCCGGGCCTCCCAGATCCAGGCCCACACCAGCCGGCGCCCGTCGGGGGCGCTCAGCAGGGCGGGGGCGTAGAAGTCGGGCCCGTGGTCGAGGAGCCGGGGTGTCGCCGCGGCCTGGAACGCGCCGTCCTGTTCGCGGCCCGGCCAGTAGATCGCGCAGCTCGCCCCCTCCTCCGGATCCCAGGCGCTGGCGAGAACCGCACCGGTACCGTCCGCGAAGGAGGCGTACTGGGCGCACTCCCAGCCTTCCTCGGTGTTGCGGCCACCGGGAAGCGGGTGCGGCGTGCGGGCCAGGAACACCCCCTCGTACGACCAGTCGTCGAGGTCGTCGGCGGTGTACTCCAGCGCCGCCGCGCGCCCGTCGGCCAGGGCCGCGCCGACCAGCATCCGCCAGCGGTCGCCGTCCCGCCACACGTACGGGTCGCGGAACATCGTCGTGCCCTCGGGTGCCTCCGGGATCAGCAGCCGGTCGCGTTTGGTGAACGTCCTACCGCCGTCACAGGACACCGCCGAGGTGACCGGCTGGTGCCGGCGGTCGGGATGGCGGGCGGAGTAGAAGGCGGTGAGGCGGCCGTCGTACGAGACCGCGTTGCCCGACCAGATCCCGCCCTGGTCGTCGCCGCCGGGGGTGGGGGCCAGGGCCACCGGCAGGAGCTCCCAGTGGACGAGGTCCGGGCTGCGGAAGTGACCCCAGTGCATGTCGGCGTGACGGGCGCTGTGCGGGTTGTACTGGAAGTACACGTGGTAGTGGCCGTCGTGGAAGACCAGGCCGTTGGGGTCGTTGATCCAGTGCGCCGGCGGGCGGAGGTGGACCTCCGGGAAGTGCGTGTCGAGCGCCGGCGGCGCTTGGGTGTCAGCCATGGGCGCGCTCGTCGTAGCGGCGGCGGACCTCGGCGGCCTGCTTGATGTTGGCCTCGGACTCCTGCAGCGAGCGTTCGCCCCGCAGGCGGGTGCGCTCGGCGAGGTGGTCCATGTGGCGTTCGAAGCGGGCCCGGTACCGCTCGCGCATGACGGCGATCTCCTCGGCGACCGCGCCGGAACGCGCGGCCGGCACCGGCATGGGCTGTCCGGCCGGGCGTACGGGCAGGCGCTGCTCCAGCGGCGGGATCGTGGCCTTCGGGGAGGGCAGGGTCTGGTACCAGTACGCGGTCGAGGCCCAGTCGTCGGCGAGGTGGTTGCCGTGGCCGTGCTCGATCGAGACCTTGATGCGTTCCTCGAAGCGGATCGGGTCGGCGACGTGGAAGCGGTAGTTGACCGAGTAGCCCGGGACGTCGGCCTCGTGAAGGATCGCGCCGTGGTAGAGGTAGGCGTTCTTCTGCATCCCCCAGGCGTGGTTGAAGTAGTCCTCGGTGCCGGTGCCGTGCAGGGAGGGCGGCCAGCTGGTGGAGCCGTCGGGCAGGAAGTCGTCGTCGATCCAGATCATGTCGTTGCCCTCGCCCCACCAACTGCCCTGCCGGTGGTGGACGGACAGGTTGCAGCCGACGTAGTGGCCCTTGCCCTCGGTGTCGAGGATGACGTAGTTGTCCTCGCCGGTGAGATCGACGATGTTGACCTCGGGGCTGTTGGTCTGGATGTCGGGCGCCCAGCCGTTGCAGGGGTTGCTGCGGCTCCAGCGGGCGTGGAAGTACAGCGTGTCCTGCGGCAGTTCGTCGGGGAACAGCTCGTAGTCGATGTAGAAGTACTGCTGGATGGGCAGGTCGTTCTCGTTGACCAGCTCGATACGGGCGCGCTTGTTGAACGGCATCGGCGCCCAGCAGTTCAGGGCCGCGCTGCCACCGAAGATCAGCGATTCCTCCGGCTTGGCGGAGACGGTGAACAGGGCCGACTGGTAGCTGTTGGGCATGCAGTGGCCGATGCCGAAGAAGTCGCCGAGCGGGACCAGGACGGCGGGCTCCTCCTCGTCGTCCCAGGTGATCCGGATGAGGACCTTGCGGTAGTAATCGGCGTCCGGTTCCTCCCAGTTGACGCCGAGCGCGTTGTGGATCTCCATCACGGGGGCCACGGTGTCGGCCTCCAGCGGGTCGATCAGGCCGGGGCCGAGGGTGCGGCGGCAGAACTGGGTCATCCAGATGTGGGTGATCCGTCCGGGGCCTTCGAGGTCCGCCAGGACCCGGCTGGAGTGGGCGGGGGTCGTCCAGTAGTCCTGGTTACGGCCGCGCTGGTCCCAGCTGGAGACGCGGGCGGTGCGGGCCCGGGTGGGACGGGTGAGGTGTTCGAGGGCGTGCGAGGGCATGGGAGACTGACCCCTTCAGTGATGGTTCGCTGAACTCGGGCGGCGGGAGACTGGACCTCTCCTGCCGCCCCCTTGCTGTGGTGGAGGTGGCTCAGGCCGGGCAGCCGCAGGACTCCCGGTAGGTGATCTCCGGCTCCAGGCGGACGGTGCGGGGCCGGGAGGTGAGGGTGCCGTCGATGCGGCTGAGCAGCAGCTGCATCGCCGTGGCCCCGATCTCGTGGGCCGGCTGGGCGACCGCGGTGATGCCGGGGCGGAACAGATCGGTGTGCGGGAAGCCGTCGAAGGTGGCGAAGGCGAAGTCCTCGGGCGTTCTCAGGCCCAGTCCCTTGGCCGCGGCCAGCACGCCCACCGCGGTCTCGGTACTGGCGGCGACCACCGCCGAGGGCCGGTGGTGTTGCAGGACTCCCGTCATGAGCCGGCGGGTGTCGTCCGCCCGCCCGCTGCCGGTGACGATCAGGGTGTCGTCGGCCTCGATGCCCGCCTCGTCGAGTGCGTCGAGGTAGCCGCGCCGCCGCTCGGAGATGGTGGAGACACCGGTGTCGCCGGCGGCCAGCGCGATCCGCCGGTGACCGTGCCGTTCCACCAGGTGCAGTACCAGCTCCCGCATGGGCGCGGTGTTCTCGACGCCCACCTGATCGGCCTTGACCCCGTTGAGGCGGTCGATCAGGACGACCGGTGTGCCCCGGTCGATGACCGCGGTGATCGCCTCCCGGTGGGACCGGGCCACCGGAGCGATGAGCAGGCCGTCGACCCGGCGCTCGGCGAGGACCTCCAGCGCCCGGGCCTCCAGCTCCGGGTCCTCACCCGAGTTGGCCAGCAGCACGGTCAGGCCGGCGCCCATCGCCTCGCGTTCGACCCCGCGGGCCATCGCCGCGAAGGCCGGCTCGGCCATGTCCGTCAGGATCAGACCGATGGAGTCCGTGCGTGAGCGGCGCAGCGCGCGGGCGAGGCTGTCGCGCCGGTAGCCCGTGGCCCTGACCGCCTCCTCGACCCGGATGCGGGTCTCGTCGCGGACCGGCCGTGTGCCGTTGATGACGTGGGACACGGTGGACGTGGATACGCCGGCCATCCGTGCAACGTCGGAGATCGTGGCCACTGCCGCTCGCCGCCTCCTCGTCTCGTCGGGCCAGAGCCATGATCCAGCCCGTAACTGCATAGCGCCAAACGGTCCGCCGATCCATGCGGCCGACCGAATCGCCGTCCACTCGTCTCGGCGCTTCCCAGCTCATCGAAACGATTGCGCAGACCTTCGCACGCCCCGCCGACGGCCGTCAATAGCCGTGACCAGCAAGGGCGCTTCGCCCTCCGGAAACTTCTCCGACACACGGTATTGACAGCCCAAGCGTCCCGAGTACCTTTCATCGAAACGTTTGCGTCAGGCCGTACGCCGGTCCTCACGCCGCACGGCCGAGCGGCACCGGACACCTCCCGGACCCGAAGGCCCGTACCCCGTCACCGCCCTGCCTCGGAGCCCCTCCCCCACGCCGGTTCCGCCTCACCCTGTTTTTCCCGGAAGGCAACAGCACCATGGCGATCTCCTCTCAGCCCGAGTCCTCCCCGTCGGGACGGCGCTCCGGCATCTCGCGCCGGCTCCTGATCACCGCCGCCGCGAGCACCCTGCTGGCCGCCACCGCGGCCTGCGGCTCCGCGGTGAACACGACGACCGGCTCGTCGCCGGACGGTCTGATCACCCTGTCCATGCACAACCCGGACAGCAAGACCCAGGACCCGGCGACCTGGCACCTCGTCCAGGCGTTCAACGCCCAGCACCCCGACATGAGGATCAAGCTGGAGGGCCAGCTGGTCGACCAGCACGAACAGCGGATGACCATCGCCGCGCAGAGCGGCACGCTGCCGGAGATCTTCTGGGTCTACGACTCCCTCGCGAAGACCATGGCGAAGAACGGCGACCTGCTGAACCTCACGACGATCCTCGCCGAGAACGACCTGCAGGCGAAGTTCACCCCGAGCATGCTGGCCGCCTTCCAGTCGGGCAACGTCCAGTACGGCGTCCCGTACCAGGCGCTGGTCACCGGCTTCTACTACAACAAGGACATCCTCCGCGCACACGGCCTCGCCGTGCCCAGGACGTTCGAGGACCTGCTCGCCGCGGTGAAGAAGCTCAAGGCCGCGGGCGTGGTGCCGATCGCTCAGGGAGCGAACACCTCCTCGTTCAGCGTCTGGGCCTTCCTCACCATGCTCGACCGCTTCGGCTACGAGGAGAAGTACCAGGACATCCTGTCCGGCAGGGCCCGTTACGACAACGCCGACTTCGTGCGCCTGTACCAGCACGTGGAGGAACTCGCCAAGGCCGGCGCCTTCCCCGCCAACATGAACACCCAGACCTACCCCCAGGCCGTCGCCTCGTACACGGCCGGCAAGGCGGCCTTCCTCGACGCGGGCGTCTGGGAGGCGCACAAGATCCAGGACAGCAAGGTGGGCAGGAGCACCGGCTTCTGGGCCGGCCCGACCTTCTCCGACGGCGTCGGCGAGCAGAACCTCGTCATGAACGTCCCCTCGGCGCCGTTCGTGGTGAGCGCCAAGGTGAAGGAGGACAAGAAGAAGTACGCCGCGGTGAAGGCGTTCCTCCAGTTCTACTACAGCGACGCGGGCCAGAAGATCCTCGTCGACAACGGCCAGCCGCCGGTCACCACGTACAAGCCCCAGGTCGACGCCGCCAAGGACCCGGTCTTCGCCGCCGTTCTCGCCGAAGCGGCCCGCCCCGGCTGGAAGAGCCCCAAGGCCCAGCCCGACCTGGTGGTCTCCGCTGCCACCGCCAGCGCCATGTACGACAGCTTCTACGGGGTCATGGGCGGCAGCCTGAGCCCGCAGGAGGCCGCGGCGAAGGTCCAGAAGTCCATCAAGTAGCCGTCCGCACCAGCCTTCTTCGGCCTGCCTCGAACAACAGGAACGGCATGAACTGGCTCACCACGCGCCGGCACTTCACCCTCATGGTCGCGCCGGCCCTCCTCATCTACACCGTGTACATGATCTACCCGATCCTGTACTCGCTCTACTACAGCTTCACCTCCTACGACGGCGTCTCCGCCACCGCGTTCACCGGGCTGAGCAACTACCGGCAGATGGCGCAGGACGACGTCTTCTGGACCTCCCTGCGCAACACCGGAATCATCCTCGGCATCGCCCTGTTCCTGCTGGTCCCCCTGGGCTTCCTGCTCGCCGTACTGCTCAGCGGCCGGATCAGGGGCAGCGGCGCGCTGCGGGCGCTCGTCTTCGCCCCGGCCATCATCGCGCCGATCCTCGTCGGCCTGATCTGGATCTTCATCCTGGACCCGAAGATCGGCCTGGTGAACGCCTTCCTGCTGGCCATCGGCGTACCGGCGGACCCGCAGTGGATCGGCGGTCCCACGCTCAGCCCGTACTCGATCGGCTTCGTCTACCTCTGGCAGCAGATCGGCTTCGTGCTGACCATCTTCTACGCCGGGCTTCGCATGCTGCCGCGCGACGTGATGGAAGCCAGCAGCCTCGACGGCGCCAGCCGCTGGCAGCAGCTGCGGCACATTCAGATCCCGATGCTGCGCGAGACGTTCGGCATCGTCACCGCCCTCGTCGTCACCGGCGTCTTCAAGGTCTTCGAACTCGTCTACGCCCTCACCGGCGGCGGTCCCGTCCACCTCTCCGAGGTCATGGTCAGCTACATGTACCACATCACCTTCACGACCCAGCAGTACGGCTACGGCATGGCCCTGGCCGTGGTGGTGTTCGTGGTGGGCGCCCTCGCCTCCGCGGCCACGTTCCTCGGCAACCGCCGCAAGGGGGACGTCCGTTGAGCATCGACACCGAGGTCAAGACGTCGCTCGTGCCGCCGGCCGCTGCCGACGGCACCCCGCACAGGCGGCGACGCCGCGGTCGCGGCAGGATCATCGTCTCGTCGGTGGCGTACCTGATCACCTTCGTGATCCTGTTTCCGCTGCTGTGGATCGTGCTGCTGTCGTTCCAGACCAACGACAACATCCTCAACCACCCGTTCTCGCTGACGCACCTGACCCTGGCCAACTACCAGCAGGCCCTGAACACCCTGAACCTGCTGGTGATGTACAAGAACACGCTGGTCCTGGCCGTCGTCTCGGTCACGGTCGGGCTGTTCATCTCCTACCTGGCGGCCTTCGCGCTCACCCGCATGGTCTTCCGCAGGGGCGGCCGCCGCACGCAGAACACCCTTCGGTACTACTTCCTGGCCGGCCTGGCCATCCCCGTCTACATCCTGCTGTTCCCGGTGTACCGGATCGACATCGCCTTCGGGCTGTTCGGCACCTACGCGGCGCTGATCCTGCCGTACATCGCCGTCTCGATCCCCTTCAACATCCTGCTGCTGACCGGCTTCCTGCGGGACTTCCCCGACGACATCGAACAGGCGGCGGTGATGGACGGTGCCGGGCTGTGGCGCATGGCCTGGAAGGTCGTCTTCCCGCTCATGCGGCCGGTCGTCGCCACGCTCGCCATCCTCAACGTCATCTACGTCTGGAACGAGTTCCCCTTCGCGGTCACGCTCATCAACAACCCGGAGCTGACCACCGCGTCCCTCGCCGTCTCCCAGTTCCAGGGCATCTACAGCGTCAACTACGGCGCGATGATGGCGTCCGCCACCCTCGTCCTGCTGCCGCAGCTGGTGATCTACGCGGCCTTCCAGAAGCAGGTCATCGCGGGCATGACCGCGGGCGCCGTCCGCTGACCCTCCCGCACACACCCCAACTCCATGAGGAGCCGCCATGGATTCCGGCCGACCGCCCACACCCTCCCGGCGCACGCTGCTCAGGGGCGCCGCGCTCTCGGCGCTCACCACGGCGGCGTTCCTGAACGCGGCCGGACCCCGGCCGGCCCAGGCCGCCGTACCGGCCCGTCCCAAGCCCCCCGAGCCCGCCGGCACGTCGCATCGGTCCTACCGGGCGATCGTCGGCGTTCTGTGACCAGAAGTCTTCGACCGGAAGGAACATCCCCGTGGCGGACACCGTCTACGACGTCACCACCTTCGCGGCCAGCGTGTCGCCCCACACCGACATCGGCCGGGTGATCAACGAGATCATCGCGGACATCAAGTCCAGGCAGACCACCCAGAACACCAGACCCGGCGCCGTCATCTACATCCCGCCGGGCCACTACGACCTGCTCTCCCGGGTCACCGTCGACATCAGCTTCCTGACGATCAAGGGCTCCGGACACGGCTTCCTGTCCGAGGCCATCCGCGACGGGTCCGCCACCGGCTCGTGGTTCGAGGTGCAGCCCGGCTCCAGTCACATCCGGGTGCTGAACACCGACGGCAACAGCGAAGCGTTCCTGGTGCAGCGCGCCGGACGGCCGGAGGACGTGGGCCGGCTCAGCGGCGTCGTCTTCCAGGACTTCTGCATCGACGGTGTGTCGGCCGTCAAGCCGTACACGCCCGGCAACTCCAAGACCGGCATCTCGGTGCAGTCGGACAACGACTCGTTCCGCATCGAGGGAATGGGCTTCGTCTACCTCGAACACGCCATGACCGTGAGGGGGGCGGACGCCTGCAGCTTCACCAACAACTTCGTCGCCGAGTGCGGCAGCAGCATCGAACTGACCGGCGCCTCCCAGTCCGTCAAGATCACCAACAACTACCTCATCAGCGCCTGGGCCGGCTTCTCGATCTACGCGGAGAAGGCCGAGGGCATCAACATCTCCGGCAACACCATCCTGTGGGCCTGCAACATCACCCTCACCGAAGCGAACCGCTCGACCATCTCCGCCAACAAGCTGCTGAGCAACTTCCCCGGCATGATCTCGCTGCTGAACGGCAGCTCGGGCAACCTGATCTCCGGCAACCACTTCCGGCGGGTGTACGGGGACGGCACCAGCACCCGCTTCGACGACCTCTACGGCCTGGTCCACCTCAGCGGCGACGACAACGCCGTGATCGCCAACCAGTTCTCCTACTCCGTGCCCCCGCAGAACATCAGCCCGGCCGGCTCCGACCCGACGATCATCCTCGTCGCCGGCGGCGCCCGTAACTACCTGGCCACCAACAACATCAGCGCCAACGTCGGCGTCAAGGTCGTCCTCGACGCCTCCTCCACCGAGACGAAGCTCCTCTACACCGCACAGAACTCCCAAGTGCGGGCGTACACCGAGAACTACGCGCTCGTGGCCACCCCCTGAGCACAGCCACCGGAGAACGGCGGGTGCCGCAGCCGGAGTCGGCCACGGCACCCGCCGCGCGGCGCGGACCGCCGCGGGCAGCGCCGCCACCTCACCCACATTCTCTTGCCCGAGAGCACGGAGAACACCATGAAAAGAACGTCCCCTGGACTGACTCGGCGCGGCTTCCTCGATATCGCAGGCGCCACCGGGCTGGCCGCCGCGGCCACCGCCTGCGGTGCCGGCGGGAGCTCGTCCGGCGGCGCGTCCGGCTCACTGACCGTGCTGTGCGAATCGGGCGGCCACGCCGAGCTGACCAAGATCGCCGCAGCGTTCGAGAAGCAGTCGGGTCACTCGGTCACCTTCGTCGAACTGCCCTACGACGGCCTGTACAACCGGCTGCACAGCGAACTCTCCAACGGATCCGTGTCCTTCGACCTGGCCGCGGTCGACGCGATCTGGCTGCCGGCTTTCGCCGACGCCCTGCTGCCGCTGGACGACCTGTTCACAGCGGACACGAAGGCCGATCTCTTCCCCTCCCTGGTGGAGGGAGCCCAGGTCAACGGCAGGTTCGTGGGCATGCCGGCATGGACCAACGCAGAGATCCTCTTCTACCGCAAGGACCTCTTCGAGAACGCCGCCGAGAAGTCCGCTTTCCGGAGGAAGTACGGCTATCCGCTCGCGCCGCCCAGCAACTGGCGGCAGTTCCAGGACGTGGCGAGCTTCTTCACCCGGGGCACGAAGCTCTACGGCACCGACGTCAAGGGCGCCGTGGAGACCGAGTGGCTCGCCCATGTGCTGCAGGCCGGATCCCCCGGGGTCGTGCTCGACGACTCCGGCAAGGTGATCATCGACAACGCCCAGCACCTCGCCGCGCTGAAGTTCTACTCCGACCTCGACAACCGCCTCAAGGTGAGTCCACCCGGCGCCGCCCAGCTGGACTGGGCCGGTGCGCAGAACCTGTTCCACCAGGGCAGGACCGCGATGATGCGGTTCTGGGCGCACGCATACCCGCTGATCCCGAAGGACTCCCCCGTCCACGGCAAGGTCGGTGTCGCCCCGATGATCGCGGGCAGTGCCGGGATCGGTGCCATACCGGGACCCTTCTACCTGTCCGTCCCCGGCGCGGGCAGGAACAACAGCCTGGCCAAGCAGTTCGTCAGGTTCGCCTACGACAACAACCAGCTGGCCATCCAGTCCTCCCTGGGACTGGCGGCCCGCAAGTCCGCGTACGCCTCCTACGCGAGCAGGCCCGGCTACGAGCACTTCGAGGCTCTGCTGACCACCCTGGACGGCCCCGTCACCAGGTCGCGTCCGGTTGGCCCCAAGTGGCAACAGATCGTGGACACGGTCCTGGTCCCCATGCTCCAGAAATCCCTGACCGGGAGGGCGGACTACGCCGCACTGCTCGCCCAGGCGCGTCAGGAGGTGGAGAAGCTTGTCCAGTAGCACCCGGCAGCTCGTCCACCAGGCGGTCTCGCCGCCGGTACCGACAGTCAGTCGGTGGGGCAGACGGCCGATGCCGGACAAGCGGTTCGCCGTGGTGCTCATCCTGCCGGCGGCGGCGTTTCTCGCCGTGTTCGTCGTCTGGCCGCTGGTCAAGCTCGTCCTCGACAGCTTCTACGACATCGCGCCCCTGGCCGGCACACGGCGCTTCGTCGGGCTCGGCAACTACACCGACGCGCTGACCTCGCCGGACTTCCTCGATGCCGCGCTGCGCACCCTGCTCTACACCGTCGTCGTCGTGACGCTGGAGTTCGCCCTCGGGCTCGGTGCCGCCCTGCTGTTCAACGCCCTCGGGCAGCGGTCCCGGGTGCTGCGCACGGTGTTCCTCTATCCGCTGATGATCGCACCCGTGGTCGCCGGCCTGCTGTGGCGCTTCCTTCTCATCGACAACTTCGGGCTGGTCAACGCGCTGCTCGTCAGCATGGGCATACTGAACAGCACTGCGGACATCGGCTGGTTGTCCGACCCGGACATCGTGCTGGCCTCGGTCTCGATTCCCGACATCTGGCTCACCACCTCCTTCATGACCCTGGTGCTGTTCGCGGGCCTGCAGAACATCCCCGGCGACATCCTGGAGGCGGCCAGACTCGACGGTGCCGGCGCCCGCCAGCAACTGTTCCGGATCGTCCTGCCGCTGCTGCGGCCGGTCATCGCCGTCGCGCTGATCGTCCGCGGCATCGACGCAGCCCGCGCCTTCGACACCATCGTCATCCAGACGAACGGCGGGCCCGAGTCGGCCTCCACCACCCTCAGCCTGCTGATCTACCGGACGACCGTGCGCTTCGGGGAGCCCGGCCCGGCCTCCGCCATGGGCACCCTCTATCTGCTCGCCATGCTCACCGCCGCCTTCATGACGATGCGCATGATCTGGCGGCCCGGACGGGGGCAGACATGACAGTGGTGCTGAACATGCTCGCCACCAGGCGTTCGCTGCTGTGGGCGCTGCTGCTCCTGGTGGTCGCGCTGTACGCCTTCCCCTTCCTGTACCTGGTGCTCACCTCGTTCAAAGCGCCCTCGGACGCCCTCGCGGTACCGCCGACCGTCCTGCCGAAGGTGTGGAGCCATGCGAACTTCACCTCGGCACTGAACACCCCGGGGACGGTCCCCGCCTTCGTCAACAGTGTCACCACCGCCGTCCTCAGCACCGTCGTCTCACTCGTGCTGGCCGTGCCCGCCGCCTACGCCGTCACCCGATTCGGAACGCCGAGCGGCCGGGTGTTCATCGTGGTGGCCCTGGTGACCAGGATGGTTCCCCCCGTCGCCGTCGGCGTACCGCTCACCGGGATGATGAAGTCCCTGAACCTGACCGACACACCGCTCGGCACGGCCATCGCGCACACGACGATCTCGCTTCCCCTGTCCATCTGGCTGCTGACCAGTTTCTTCGAGGCCGTTCCCGCTGAACTGGAGGACGCGGCCAAGGTCGACGGCTGCGGCCGGCTGGGCGCACTGACGCGGGTGGTCCTGCCGGTCGTCCGGAGCGGCGTCGCGGTGACGGCGGTCTTCGCCTTCCTCGCCTCGTGGAACGAGTTCCTCTTCGCCCTGCTGCTCACGGCGGTCAGGGCACAGACCGTGCCGATCCTCATCGCCGACTTCCAGACGCAGTACGGCCTTCAATGGGGTCCCATGACGGCGATGGCCACCCTCTACTCGATCCCGGTCATCCTGCTCACGCTCGTCCTGCAGCGGCGGATCGTGGCCGGCCTCACCCTGGGCGCGGTCAAGGGCTGACCCGCCCCGCACCGGTATCACACCTCCGAAAGGACGCCTGTTCCATGTCCGTCCCCTCCGTCTCCCTCGGCGACGACCTGATCGGCCGCGCCGCCAGGCGCCGACGCTCCCGCTCCGCCCGCGTCGCCAGCTGGGACCACACCGGCCTCAACGAGGACGCCTTCATCGTGATGCCGGGTGAGACCGCCGTCCTCGCCGACCTGGAAGGCCCCGGTGCGATCACTCACCTGTGGTTCGTCCAGGGCTGCCGCGTCATCCTCGGCCCCGGTCTGTTCGACGCCCGCCAAGCGGGTACCGCCATGGTCGAGTTCAACAACGCACTCGGCTACAACTGGGAGGTCAACGACCCCGACTACTACCGCAAGGTCGTCATCAGGATGTACTGGGACGACCAGGAGCACCCGTCCGTCGTCGCCCCGCTCGGTGACTTCTTCGGCGTCGGCAACTCGATGCCGGCGAGCTTCCAGTCGATGCCGTTCACGGTGTCCGTCAAGGAGGATTCGGAGCGCGTGTACGGCGGCCCCGCGGCCTTCAACTGCTTCCTGCGGATGCCGTTCAACCGGCGTGCCCGCATCGAGGTCGAGAACCAGGGCGAGCACCCGTACGTGCAGTACTTCTACATCGACTACGAACTGTTCGCCGAGGACCTCCCGGACGACACCCTGTACTTCCACGCCCACTGGCGGCGCAACGACCCCTGCAACGGCTGGGGTCCCGACCTGCAGGTCAACAGCCTGGAGACGCAGGTCCCCAACCTGGACGGCAAGGACAACTACGTCATCCTCGACACCGAGGGCGCCGGCAACTACATCGGCTGCGTCCACACCGTCAACCACTTCACCGGCACCTGGTGGGGCGAGGGCGACGACATGATCTGGATCGACGAGGACTTCGCACCGGACGGCACCACCAGCTGGCCACCGTCCATGCACGGCACGGGCGGCGAGGACTACTTCAGCCACGGCTGGGGCATGCAGAAGATCAACTACCCCTTCCAGGGCACGATCATCCACGAGGAGGACGTGCCCGGCCTCCAGGTCCACTACCGCTTCCACCTCGCCGACCCCGTCCGTTTCAACGAGCGCATCCGCGTCACCATGGAGCACGGCCACGGCAACCACCTCGCCGACGACTGGTCGACGACCGCGTACTGGTACCAGACCCTCCCCGGCCCCCGACTCGACATCCTCCCGGTCGAGCAGCGCCTGCCCCGCAAGGCCGAAGGCCCCGGCATGAAGGACCTCCCGACGGTCGACCGCACCAGGCTCGACCCGCTGCGCCGCAGGATGTACGAGCAGCGTGACACCCGCAGGGCCGAGTTCACCGCCCAGCGCAACGCCTGGTTCGAGCGCCGGGCCGCCGAGTCCCGCGAACGCGCCTCGGCGAACAGAGCGTTCGCCGCGCAAGTGCGTGCGAAGTTCCTCGCCCGGGCGGCCGCGGCGGTGGACCGTCCCCGGGGGTGATGCGCTCATCGGTGTCCGGCGTGGATTGCGCCGCCCGTCACTTGACGGCGCCGGCTGTGACGCCGCGGGTCAGGGAGCGCTGGAAGACGAGGAAGAAGGCGACCATGGGGATGACGCCGAGGAGGGCGGCGGCGCTCATGGAGGTCGGGTCGCTGGTGTACTGGCCCTGCATGGAGGCCAGTCCCAGCGGGACGGTCTGGTTGTCGTTGGAGATGAGCAGGACGAGGGGGTAGAGGAACTCGTTCCAGCTCCAGACGAAGAAGAAGACGCACATCACCGAGAGGGTCGGCCAGCTCATCGGCAGGACGATGCGCCAGAGGATCGTCCAGCGGCCGGCGCCGTCGAGGGAGGCGGCCTCGATGAGCTCGCGCGGGAAGCTGTGGTAGACGGAGGAGAGCAGGTAGGTGCCGAAGGCGCTGTAGGTGATGCCGACGAGAAGGGTGTAGCCCAGCTTCCCGTCGTAGAGGCCCAGTTCCTTGAAGAGGTAGTAGACCGGGTAGACCAGGCCCTCCTGCGGGAGCACGTTCACACCGAGGAAGAAGACCAGGAGGGCCGTGCGCCGGCGGATGCGGCCGATGCCCAGGGCGTAGGCGTTGAACAGGGCCAGGACGACGGCGATGACGACCACGCCGAGGCTGGTTTCGACGCTGTTCAGGAGCTTCTGTGTGAAGTCGGCGCGCTGCCAGACGCCTTCGATGACGCCCCAGTTCCAGCTCGTGGGCAGGGACAGCGAGCCGTGGGCACGGAAGTCGGCGCTCGTCTTGAACGAGTTGAGCAGGATGACGACGAACGGGGCGAGGAAGGCGAGGGCGAAGGCGCCGACGGCGACGAGTACGGCCCAGGACAGCGGCGTGCGGCGAGAGGCGGCCGCGCGGCGGCCTCGGGCGTCGGGCGGGATCTCCTTG
Source organism: Streptomyces sp. Ru71 (assembly GCF_002920535.1). GTDB lineage: Bacteria > Actinomycetota > Actinomycetes > Streptomycetales > Streptomycetaceae > Streptomyces. Next base: position 109,253 of record NZ_PQSS01000006.1, read on the forward strand.
CGGACCGGGGTGCTGACGGACGTGGTCCGGGGGGTGGTGGTGTCGGTGCTCATCGTCATCCGTCCTGGCGGGCCTGGCGGGTCAGCGTGGTGGCGGCGATGACCAGCACGAGGAGGGTCATGGTGCTGGAGATCGCGGACCCGTAGCCGACGTCGGCGCGCTCGAAGAAGTTCTGGTAGGCGAAGTAGGAGGGGACCAGGGTGGCGTTGCCGGGGCCGCCGCCGGTCAGGACGTAGATCTGGGCGAAGACCTTCAGACCGGCGATGGTGGTGGTGACCAGGACGACGTAGATCTCGGGGCGCAGCAGGGGGACGGTGATGCGGGTGAAGCGGGTCCACCAGGAGGCGCCGTCGAGGTCGGCCGCCTCGTACAGCTCGGGGTCGATGCGCTGGAGCCCGGAGAGGAACAGCACCAGCGGGTAGCCCAGCTGCATCCAGACCAGCACGCCCAGGACGACCCAGAGGGCGAGAGCGGGGTTGCCGAGCCAGTTCTGGGCCAGGGACTTCAGGCCGACCTTGTCCAGGAGGCTGTTGGCGGCGCCTTCGGGGGCGAGGATCCAGCCCCACATCAGGCCGGTGACGGCGACCGGGATGACCTGGGGCAGGTAGAGGCCCGAGCGCAGGAGGGTGACGACCCGGTCGCCGTGCTTCTTGCCGACGTAGTCGAAGAGCAGGGCCGAGAGGAACAGGCCGAGGAGCGTCGGGGCCACCGCCATCCCGACGATGACGAAGCCGATGTTGCGGAAGGACGCCCAGAAGTCGGAGTCCTGGAACAGGCGGGTGTAGTTGTCCAGCCCGGTGAAGTCGGCCGGGCCGATTCCCGTCCACCGGGTGAAGCTGTAGGCGAAGGTCATCACCAGGGGGACGGCGAGGAAGAGCAGGCTCAGCAGCAGGCCCGGCAGGAGGAAGACGGCGTAGCCGGTGCTGCGTGGACGGCGTTGGCTTTTCACGGTGGCTCCTTGGGGGCGGGGCGCGGCGGGGCAGCGGCGCTGCCGGGAGAAGGCGCCGCCGCCCCGGGACGGGTCGGCCCCTGAACGCGGGCCTGGCGGGTGAGTCCTCAGTGCCGGGTGGAGAAGTACTTGTCGTACGGGGCGGCGAGCTGGTCCAGGACGGACGTGGTGCCGGCGCCGTTCATGAGGTTCTGGGTGGCGGAGACGAAGGTGTCGTAGTAGCCGGGGACCGGCCAGTCGGGGTAGAAGGCCAGGCCGTCGTTCTGCTGGTACTGGTCGAAGGCGTCGATCAGCTGCCGGGACTTGACGTTGGTGATCTGACCGGGCTTGACGGTGAGCGGGACGTTGCCGTTCTCACCGATCAGCTTCTGGATCTTGTCCGACATGGTGATGCCGATGAAGTCCTCGGCCAGTTTCTTGTTCTTGGCCCTGGTGGGGACGACCCACTGGTTGCCGCCGGCACCGAGGGTCGTCCTGCTGCCCGGGTAAGGGGCGACGGACCACTTGAAGTTCTTGATGTCGGTGGTCAGGCCGCCGAACCACCAGTTGCCGCTGACCATGATGGGGCGCTTCTGCGAGACGAACTGCTCGCTCATGTCGTTGCCCTTGAGGCCGACGTCCTTCTTGTCGAAGTAGCCCTTGGACAGCCACTCCTTGTACTTGTCGACCGCCCAGGTCCATTCCGGCCCGTGGAAGTCGATCTTGTCCTTGTAGAGCTGGTAGCCGTCGACCCAGGTCTTGTTAGCCTTCGTCAGCGCCAGCAGGTACAGCCAGTGGGAGGCGGGGTACTCGTTGCCCGCGTTGGCGAGCGGGGTGACGCCGGCCGCCTTGAAGGCGGCCAGGGCGGCCTCGAAGCTCGCGAAGTCGGTCGGCTTGGCCACCTTGTACTTCGTGAAGAGGTCGTCGTCGTAGTAGGCGAGGACGAACTCGCCGTAGTTGGGCACGCCGTACCACTTGTCGCCGCCCATCTCCCCCTTCGCGTCGTAGCGGGCGGTGACGGACGCGCTCTCGCTGATCTTCCTGTCCCAGCCGTGCGCCTTGACGACGGAGGTCAGATCGGTGAGCAGGCCCTGCTTGGCGAGCAGACCGGTGGTGGCGTTGCCCTTGTTGTACTCCAGCACGTCGGGGGCCGTGTCGGAGTTCAGGACCATCCCGGCGTTCTGCTGGATCTGCTCGAACGTCTTCTGCTCGAAGATCACCTTCACGCCCGGGTGGGTCCGCTTGAACTCGGCGACGGCCGCCGCCCATGCCTTGCCGAGCGCGCCGTTCGGGTCCTCGTAGTGCCACAGGCGCAGGGTCCGGCCGTCCTCGGCGGCGGTGCCGGAGCCGCCGCAGGCGGTGGCCAGCGGCGTTATCAGGGCGAGGGAGGCCACGGCCGTCAGTAGGCGGCGCCGGGCGGTCCCGGCCGGGAAGACGGAGCTGTTGGTCATGGTGGGTTCCTTGCGGGCGAGGAGGAGACAAGGACGGGCATGGCACAGTCAGGGGATGGTGCGGCGGTGGACGCGTGCTTCCCACGGCTGCAGGGTGTGCCGGGTGGCCGGCGGGTCGCTCGCCGGCACGTTGGCGATGAGCGTTTCCGTGTCCTGCCAGCCGTCGGTGACGGCGAGAGGGACGGGGACGGGCCGGCCGGTGAAGTTGGCCAGGACGAGCAGCTCGGTCCCGGTGGCGGCGTCCCGGCGGAGGAAGGCGTAGATCTGCTCGTCGTCGGGGAGCAGCATCCGGAAGTCGCCGTCGGTGATGGCCGGTTCGCTGTGGCGCAGGGCGATCAGGCGCCGGTAGTAGTGGAAGACCGAGTCGGGATCGGCCAGCTGGGCCTTGGCGTTGACGTGCGTGTAGTCGGGGTTGACCTCGATCCACGGGTGTCCGGTGGTGAATCCGGCGTGGTCGGTGGCGTCCCACTGCATGGGCGTGCGGGCGTTGTCGCGGCCGCGGGCCCGCAGCCCGGCCAGGATGCGGTCCTCGTCGACGCCCAGGGCGAGCTGCTCGCGGTAGTGGTTGAGGGACTCGATGTCGCGGAAGTCGTCGATCGTCGCGAACGGGGCGTTGGCCATGCCCAGTTCCTCGCCCTGGTAGACGTACGGGGTGCCGCGGTGCAGATGCAGCACGGTGGCCAGCATGGTCGCCGAGCGGGTGCGCAGGACGGGGTCGCTGTCGTCGCCGAAGCGGGAGACCACGCGCGGCTGGTCGTGGTTGTTCCAGTACAGGCTGTTCCAGCCCGTCTCGGCCAGGCCGGTCTGCCAGCGCCCGAGGCTGGCCTTGAGGTCGGTCAGCTTCAGCGGGCGGGCGTCGAACTTGCTCGGCCCGTGGTCGAGTGCGACGTGCTCGAACTGGAAGACCATGTCGAGCTCGCGCCGGTCCGGGTCGGTGAAAAGCTTGGCCTCGTCGATGGTGACGCCGGGCATCTCACCGACGTTCAGCAGCTTGCGCGGGTGCGCGGCGAACACCTCGCGGTGCATTTCGGCGATGTATTCATGGACGCGCGGGCCGCAGACGTAGAAGGGGCTGCCGTCGCCGTAGCGGCCACCCTCGGGCACGATCCCGTCGGGCAGGGCCGGGTCCTTGGAGATGAGGTTGACGACGTCCATGCGGAACCCGTCCACGCCCCGCTCCAGCCACCAGCGCATCATGGCGTGGACGGCCTGCCTCACCGTCGGGTTGTCCCAGTTCAGGTCGGGCTGCTTGCGCGAGAAGATGTGCAGGTAGTACTCGCCACTGGCCTCGTCGTACGTCCATGCCGGCCCCGAGAACCACGAGCCCCAGTTGTTCGGCTCGGCCCCCGGGGTGCCCGGCTGCATGCCCTCGCGCGGCGGGCGCCAGATGTACCAGTCGCGCTGGGGGCCGTCGGGGCCGCCGTCGCGGGACGCGGTGAACCAGGGGTGTTCGTCCGAGGTGTGGTTGACCACCAGGTCCATCACCAGTTTCATGCCGCGCTCGTGGACGGCGGCCAGCAGCCGGTCGAAGTCGTCCAGCGTGCCGAACAACGGGTCGATGTCCTGGTAGTCGCTGATGTCGTAGCCGTTGTCGGCGTGGGGCGACGGGTAGACCGGCGACAGCCACAGCACGTCCACGCCGAGCTGGGAGAGGTGGTCCAGGCGCTCGGTGATCCCCTGGAGATCGCCGATGCCGTCCGTGTCGGAGTCGGCGAAGGAGCGCGGGTAGATCTGGTAGACCACCGCGTTCTTCCACCAGGCGGCGGTGTCGTCGGGCGGGTTCAGGGGCACGGCTGATCCTCGTGTCGGGGATGGAGGGAGATGAGGGAACGGGAAGCTGGGGGGAGGCGGGATCAGGAGATGGCGGAGCCGACGGCCTCACGGATGACGAGGCAGGCCGCGCCGCGCGCCCACAGGTCATGGGTGACGGGGTCGACGTGGATCTCGCAGTCGCGCGCGGCGTCGGAGAAGGCGTACGCCTGCAGTGCCTCCTGCATGGCCGGGCCGAACAGGTCGTGGGCCACGGCTCCCTCCCCGGCGATGATGATCTTCTGCAGGTTGAGCAGATTGCACAGGCCCGCCAGGCCCCGCCCGAGCGCCGTGCCGGCCTCCGCGAAGGCGGCGCGGGCGACCGTGCGGGCAGCGGAGTGTTCGCCGCGGGCGAGTGCGATGGCGTCGGCGATGGTGGTGCAGTCGGTGATGCCACCGTCCTGGATGTGCCGCAGTACGGCGCGGTCGCCGGCCAGCGCTTCCAGGCATCCCCGGCGTCCGCAGCTGCACATCGGCCCGGCCGGGTCCAGCGGCAGGTGGCCGAGTTCGCCGGCCATGCCGCTGGAGCCCGCGTACAGGCTGCCGCCGAGCAGCAGACCGCAGCCGATGCCGGGGCCGACGGTGACGACGGCGAAGGAGTCCACGTCCCGGCCCGCACCGAACCAGCGCTCCGCGACGACCAGGGTGTTGACGTCGTTGTTGACGGTGACCATCAACCCGGTCGCCTCCGACAGCGGCCCGGCGACGTCGACCTTGGTCCAGCCCAGCAGGGCGGAGTAGCGGCAGATCCCGGCGGCGGAGTCGACGTGGCCGCTGACTCCCACCCCGACCCCGAGGACCCTGTCCGCCGCCTGCGGGGCCTTCTCCAGCAAGCTGGTCGTCAGCGACGCCGCGGCGGACAGAGCGGTCTCGGGCCGGCGGTTGTCGATCGGCACCTCGGCGCGGGCCAGCACGTTGGCCGCCATGTCGGTGACCACGCCGGACACCTGAGCGGGGCCGATCTTCATGCCGACGACGATGTGTTTGTCGGGGTTGACGTGCAGCAGCTTCTGCGGGCGGCCCCGGCCGTGCGGGGTGGCGTCCGTCTCGCGGAGATAGCCGTGTTCGAGGAGCGGGGGCAGCATGCGGGTGACGCTGGAGGGCACCAGGCCCAGCCGCTGGGCGAGCTGGGTGCGGGAGAGCGGTCCGGCGGTGAGCACGGTGGCGAAGATCTCCGCGCGGGTCTGCTCGCCGACGAGATCCGAGAAGGGGATCGGGGACGGGGTGTTCATCCCGGGTGCCTCCAAGCGTGAGTGGCCTACGGCCGTCAGCCGATGTCGATGTAGTTCAATGCAATCGAACCGGAGTCGCCGTCGGTACGCGCCACCGTCACGAGGTTCTCGCCGGCGGCGAGGCTGATACGGCCGCTCAGCGTGGCCCACTCGCCGGAGGTGGCCCGGAAGCCGATCTGGCGCGGCTGGGCGACGACGGTGTGGTCGGGCTGCTCCGCGTCGAGGGTGAGCCGAGCCGTTTGCGCTGCCTGGTACCGCAGGTCCAGGCGGTAGGTGCCGGCGCGCGGGGCCTTGACGGTGAAGGTGACCGACTGGTTGTCGCCGCTGATCAGGGCGTAGCCCATGGCGTCGTGTCCGGGGAGGGTGTTGGCGAAGCCGGCGCCCCCGCCCCAGGCCGCGAACGCCGCCTGGTAGCGGCAGCGGTCGCCGGCCGGGGGCGTGACGGTGGCGAACAGGCAGCCGTGGGCGGGAAGTTCGGCGCGGATGGTGCTGAGCCGGCCCAGGTCTTCGTGCTTCCATACGTCCCGTACCGCCGCGGTGCCCTCGATGCCCAGGGCGGACAGGTCCAGGGAGCGGACGGCGGGCCCGTCGGAGCGGTTGAACAGGGCGACCGCCCAGCTGCCGTCGGCGAGTTGCCCGGCCCAGCGTTCACTGTCGCGGCTGGAGGGGTCGTCGGCGTAGGAGTTGCCGTTGTTGAAGTACGGCTTGCCGACCAGGCCCTGCCCGTGCAGGGCGAGGACTTCCGGGTTGGTGTAGGCCCAGCCGTGGCCCGCGATGTCGGCGTGGGTGTCGGCGATGGCCAGTGGGGACCCGGCGATGGTCATCAGCGAGATGGCGGTGCGGCGTTCGTGGTCGTCGGCGAAGGTGTTGAGGCGCAGGAAGTCGCCGTCGAGGATGAGCTGGCCGCGCCCGGAGCGGTCGGCGTAGCCGGTGAAGCCGCAGAACGGGTTGAACCAGTTCGGCCACAGGTTCTGCCAGTCCTGCCGGCCGCCGCTGAGCCGGTCCCAGCCGCCGCGGTCGGCGTCGGCGTCGATGCGGATCATGTCGCCGTAACGGATCTCCGCCTGGGCGTGCTGGTAGAGGTGCGGCATGACCAGGGACAGCTCCATGTCCTCGCCGGCGGCCTCGCTCATCCAGCTGAGCGCGGTCTCGTAGTTGGCGCGGCCATGGGGCCGGTTCACGGTGCCGATGTTGGCGTCGCGGCCGTCCTCGTACCAGGACAGGAAGTCGACGCGCAGGTAGGGAACGCCGAGGTCCTTGAAGTACCGCACATAGCCCTGGACGTACTCCTTGGCGCCGTCCCTGGTGACGTCGATCCAGTACAGGGCGTTGCCGCCGATGTCGGAGCCGAAGAAGTCGCCTTCGTCGACCAGGTCGGCGATCTTCACATCGGGGCGGCCGACGACGGTCTTGGTGGTGTCGGCGACGGCGGCTCTGTGGACCCACAGGGGGTTGTAGTAGACGCCCAGCTGCATGCCGCGGTCCTGGAGGTAGCGCGACCAGTACGACCAGTCGTGGGTCCAGGAGTCGTTGTAGCTGATGACGTAGCCGTGCTCGGTGGTCCTGGACGAGCCTTCGATCCAGCCGTCGGTGCAGGCCATCCGGTAGCCGTGCGGGGCGAAGTCGCGGGCCAGCCAGTCGACGTTGGCCTTCCACTCGTCCTCGGGGATGGGGGCGTTGTTCGGGAACGACCAGCCGTAGATGTTCCAGTACAGCGGGCCGGCGCCGGAGCGGGTGAAGACGCTGTTGCGGCCGGCTGCCGGCAGGGACCTGACACGGCCGGCGCGCTGGGCGGGGACGGCGGACGCGGCAGGTTCTGCGGCGAGGCCCGGGGAGGCGGGGGCGAGGGCCGCGAGGCCGGCACCGGCCGCGGCTCCGGAGATCAGGGCCCTTCTGGAAAGCGCCATGGGGTGGCTCCATCCCTGGTGGGCGCAGGGCCGGTTCGGCTCGACCGGTTGCCTGCGGATGACGGGAGTGTGGCCCGGCGTTTTTTGTGCGTCAAGAAAGAAAAAGCCGCGTTACTTAACCGTGATACGCATGGAACGAGGGCAAGGAGGGCCTGTCGACGCAGGCGTGGGGGGTCTGCACCACGGGTCGGACCCGGCATTTAATTGCAGAGGGGAAGTAAAGCTCCAGGTCACCCCGGCGGCAGCCGCCTCGGTGCGATCCTGGGAGGGAAGGGTGCTGCCGCTCTTTCCGGCGATGGGATGAGTCGATGTCCAGCGAAGGCGACGCCGGTGGCCGGGGAGAGCCCCGGAGCGGGGTGGAGCAGGTTCGCACGGTGGCTGGAGCGACACTGGCCGCCGCCTACCTGATCGGGTCGGACAGGAGCGAACTCAGGCTCGCCGACGCCGCCGGGGAGCCTGTCGGACGGTACGGGCTTCCGACGTCCTGCCTTCTTTCGGATCGGACTCCTGTCGCTGACGCGGTCCGGTCGAACCGGCCCATGTGGCTGGACACCACACAGGCCGGCACCTCCGGTGCGGAGGCCGCTCGTGGCCCCGGCGCCCGCGCCTCGCTGGGTGTGGTGCCGCTGGGCGCGGTACCGCCTGGAGCCGGCGGGGCGGCGCTGGGATGCCTGGTTGTCGTCAGGGACGGCCCGGAGGCGTTCGATAAGGGGCAGCGCGTCCTGGTGGAGCTGTATGCCGAGCAGGTGTCGGCAGCCATGGAGACAGGACGCATCGGAGCCGCTCAGGAGCGGGAGTTGCCCTGGGTGCGGGGCGTCCGCATCGGAGCGTTCGTCCTCGACCGGAACTCCGGTCGCATCGATGTGGATCCGATGCTGCTCACGCTCTTCGGCATAGCCGGGGAGACGTTCGACGGGTATGTGGAGGGCCTGATCGCGCGCACGCTCCTGGACGACCTTCCCGTGGTGATGTCTGTCATGGGGGGAGCGAGCTCCGAGGTCCGGAATCTGATGTTCCGCGTCCGTGGGTCCTTCGATGAGCCGCGGTGGCTGGAGCTGCGCTGCAGGGTGCTGGTCGACGGCGCGGGCGGGCCGGAGCGCGTTGTGGGGGTCGTCGCCGAAGACCTGTCCCTGCAGCTCGGCGGTGCGGAGGTCTTCGGGCTGCGGGAGTTGTCCGCTGCTCTGGCGGAGGCAGCGACCGTGCGGGGTGTAGGACGGGCCCTCGTCGACGGCCTCACCAGTCGGTTGGGTGCCGACCGGGTGGCGTTCGCCGAACTTCGCGACGACCACCTGTCGGTCACCGTCCTGGACCCGCCGACACCTGCGGCGTGGCCGGAGTTCTGGCGGCCGGACCGACGAACCGAATGGCTTGAGGCGTCGGTGGACGGCCTGCCCACCCTGCGGGCGGCGCTCCGGACGGGGCGGATGAGCGTGTGGCCGGCGGACAGCGGACTGGAGCCCGGCCTGGCGGGCGTCGGCGCGGGAGGTCTTGCCGTCCTGCCGCTGTCCGCCGGAGCACGGGTGGTCGGAGCCTGCCTCGCCGGCTGGGACTCCCCGCACCGGATCACCGACGACGAACGCCTCTGGCTCTCGGTGACCGCGGGACGCGCCGCAGCGGCCCTGGCCCGGTCACAGGCGATCGAGGCCACGCTCGAACGTGTTCGCATCCTTCAGACCAGCCTGCTGCCCCGTGAGCTGCCGTCGATCTCCGGTGCCGCGGCCACCGCCCGCTATCTGCCGGCCACAGGCGGCCTGGACGTGGGGGGCGACTGGTACGACGTGATCCTTTCCGACGGGCACCTGGCACTCGTCATCGGGGACGTGCAGGGGCACAGCGCCGAGGCTGCCACGATCATGGGCCAGGTGAGTACGGCCGTGCGGGCCTACTCCGCGGAGGGCCATCCCCCCGATGTCGTCCTGGCCCGCGCGAACCGCCTTCTCCTCGGTATGAAGACGGACCTGTTCGCCACGTGCTGCTACGTCTCCGTGGACGTCGAGGAGGGCAACGCCTGGTTCGTCCGAGCGGGGCACCCGCCTCCCCTGCTGCGCCGGCCCGACGGCTCCACCGAGGAGGTGAACGTCGACGGTGGTCCGCCGCTCGGCGTGCTGGAGGACGCGGAATTTCCCCTCACCATGGTCGACGTCGCCCCTGGCGCGGTCCTCGCCCTGGTGACGGACGGCCTGGTGGAGTCGGCGGACATGGCCATGGACGAGGGGATGCACCGCATGATCGCCCTGCTCGGCGCCGCCGACCCGTCGGACATCGGCCTGGTGGCCGACAAACTGATCAGCGATGCGAAGCGGCGCGACGACGCAGCGCTGCTCCTGCTGCGCTACGACGGGCTGAAGGTGCGGCCCGTTCGCGCGAGCTGGCGAGTGTGGCGGCTCCCGGAGGCCGTCATGCACGCACGCCGCTTCACCGCGCGCACGCTGCGCTCCTGGGGGGTGTCGGAGGAGGCGGACGTCGTACAGCTCGTCGTCTCCGAACTGGTCACCAACGCCGTGGTCCACACACAGGGCGACCTGCGCCTGGACCTGACTCGGATCGGCGACCGGATCCGTGTCGCCGTCACCGACTCACTGCCACGGGCACCGGTCAAACCGCGCATCGTGGACTGGGAGTCGACCGGCGGCCGCGGGATCATGCTGGTGGAGGCCATGTCGGCGGCCTGGGGCTCGGTGCCCGTGGGCGGCGGCAAACAGGTGTGGAGTGAGATCGCCCTGACCCCGCACGAGGTCTCCAGCCCAAACGCCGGAGCCGACGACGCTCAGCAAGCCGACGGCCACCTCCCGGGCGTCGGCGGTCCGGTACGGGGCGGAACCCGATGAGAGGCCGCGACGTGAAGATCCGTCGGCACGGCTCCGCCGCCGCGGTGGTGTCCGCGGCTCTTGTGCTCGCCGCATGCGGGCAGACCGGCCGGCCGGCCGCCCGGCCACCCGGATCCTCGTCGAACGGCGGCTTCACCATCGGCGTGTTGATGCCCGACAACAACGCCACCCGCTACCAGACCTTCGACCGGCCGTTCATCGAGAAGAAGGTCGAGGAACTGTGCCCCGCCTGCACGGTGAAGTACGCGAACGCCCAAGGTGACGCCTCCACCCAGCGCCACCAGCTCAACGCCATGCTCATCAACGGGGCCAGAGTCCTCATCCTCGACCCGGTCGACGCAGGAGCGCTGCGCCGCTCGGTGGGGCAGGCCCGGGACGCCGGTGTCCCCGTGGTCGCCTATGACCGCCTCGCCGACGGCCCCATCTCCGGCTTCAGCGCCTACGACAACGCGGTCACCGGGCGGCTCCAGGCCGAGGCACTGCTCCAGGGAATGGGGAAGAGAGCGCACAATGGCGAGGTGGTCTGGCTGGTCCCTCCCACCCCCTCTCTGCCCACATCGTTCCCGGTGGAATCGAAAGTCGCGCTGCCCCTCCTCAAGAGCCAAGGGGTACGGATCGACGAGGAGCACGGGATCACCACCCCTGTTCCCAACGCGCAGAACGCGGCCGCCGCCATGGCCGCGGCGATCGCCGGCCTCGGCCCCCACCGGATCGCCGGTGTCTACGCCATCGACGACGTGGTCGCCGCCGGAGCGGTCTCTGCCCTCAAGGCCGCCCAGGTGACATCGCTCCCGCCGATCGTCGCGCAGGATGCCGAACTGTCCGCCGTTCAGCGCATCGTGAAGGGAGAGCAGTACATGACGGTGTACAAGCCCTATGAGCCCGAAGCAGGCGCGGCGGCAGCGATGGCCGTGGCCCTGGGCCGGGGGGAGAAGCTCGACGGCATCGCCAGGAGCACCGTCGACAACCTCACGACGAAGGACATCCCGGCGGTCCTGCTCACGCCCGTCCCGGTGACCGCCAAAAGCGTCAAAGCCACCGTGGTCGAGGGCGGTACGTATACGGTCGAGCAGATTTGCACACCTAAACTCACATCGGCGTGCAGGAAGGCCGGACTCATCTGAGGACGTTCACCGTGTCCTGGCGTTGCCGGTCGGACTTCCGGCGGATCAGGCGGTGAGGAGAACCTGATGGGTCACGTCTCGGACACGCCCCTCCTGTCACTGCGGGCGGTCTCCAAACGGTACGGCGCGGTGCAAGCCCTCTCCGATGTGGCACTGGAGATCGACTCGGGCCAGGTCATCGCCCTGATGGGTGACAACGGCGCGGGCAAGTCCACGCTCGTCAAGCTGATCGCGGGCGTCGACCGCGCCGACGAGGGCGCCATCGAGTGGGAGGGCCGCAGGGTGGAATTCACCCGCCCGCACGACGCGCAGGCGCTGGGCATCGCGACCGTGTATCAGGACCTCGCGCTGTGCCACGCACTCGACGCCGTCGGAAACCTCTTTCTCGGCCGTGAGCTTCGCCGGGGCCTGGGCCTCGACGAGCTGGAGATGGAACGCCGGGCCCATGAACTGCTGGACGCCCTGTCGCTGCAGGTCCCCCGGCTGCGTGTCCCGGTGTCCACCCTGTCGGTGGGGCAGCGGCAGGCCATCGCGATCTCCCGAGCGCTGCTCGCCGAGCCCAAGCTCGTTCTCCTCGACGAACCCACCGCGGCCCTGGGGATCAGACAGACCGCCCAGTTCTTCGATCTCGTCGAACAGCTTCGCGACCGTGGTCTCGGGGTCCTGCTCGTCAGCCACAACCTCGGTGACGTGAAGGCCGTCGCGGACTGGGTGGCGGTTCTGCGCCACGGTCGCAACAACGGCTTCTACGACGTCAGCACCACGTCCCAGGAGCAAATCCTCTCCTCCATCATCGGCACCACCGAGAACGCCGTCAGCATGCGTGCGGCAGAGGCGGAAGAGGCGGGCTGGTGAGCCGGTCGGACCCACCCGAAAGCAGGTCCGGCAGGGACGCGGTGCTTCACGCAGCCGGACGGTACACGGGGGCGCTCCGGCGCTGGGGGATCAGGCTGAAGGCCGACGTACAGCGCGGTGAACTCGGTCGAGCCGGAGTCGCTGTCGGCCTTGTCGTGGTCTGGCTCGTCTTCCAGGCCTTCAACAGCCACTTCCTCTCCCCGCGCAACCTGTCCAGTATCAGCGTGGACATGGTCGGAACCGGAATGCTCGCGCTGGGCCTCGTCTTCGTGCTGGCCCTCGGGGAGATCGACCTGTCGGTCGGTTCGGTCGCGGGGCTGGCCACTGTCGTGTTCGCCCGCCTGAACGTGGACACGGGCGTACCGGAGGGGCTCGCGGCCCTTCTCGCGGTTCTCACCGGGGCGGCCATCGGCGCCCTGCAAGGGTTCCTCCACGCCAGATCGGGGGTTCCGGCATACGTGATCACCCTCGCGGGTCTGCTGGGCTGGTACGGCCTGACGCTCTACCTGCTGGGCGCGAGCGGCACCCTCGACTTCGACGACACCGGACTGGTCGCATCGCTGGCGACCAGCTATCTCGGCAACCCCGCCGCAGCGTACGGTCTCGCGGCCGTCGCCACGGGCGCGTTCCTGCTCACGTGCCTGCGCAGCCGTCGGCGCCGCAGGGCAGCCGGTATGCCTTCCCTGGCCGTGAGCACGATTGTGCTGCGCGCCGGGACGCTCGCGGCGGTCGCGTTCGCCGCCGCCGGCGTGCTGAACGCGTTCCTGGGACTTCCGGTGGCCCTGCTCGTCTTCCTCGCCGCCGCCGTGGTCCTGAACTACCTCCTGCGTCGCATGCCCTACGGGCGGAAGGTGTTCGCGCTCGGCAGCGCGGGCGAGGCCGCCCGCCGTGCCGGCATCGACGTGACAAGGGTGCGCGTCTCGGTCTTCGTGATCTCGGGGGCGATGGCCGCTGTCGGAGGGCTGTTCCTGGCTTCGCCGACGGCCTCGACGATCCAGCCGTCCAGTTCACCCACCCTGCTGCTGAGCGCGCTCGCCGCGGCCGTCCTCGGCGGCGCCAGCCTGTTCGGCGCACGCGGCACAACCTGGTCGGCGTTCCTTGGCATTCTCGTGATCCAGTCGATCGCCTCCGGTGTGGCACTCCTCGGCATCCAGGCAGCCCTCCACTTCGTGATCACCGCCGGGGTGCTCCTCGCAGCCGTGCTGATCGATTCCACATCGCGGCGCGCGCAGCGTGCCCACGGCTTGGCGTGAGCTGCGCGGCGGGACAACGCGGGAAGGCGCCCGTGGGAGCAGTGGTCCCCGGGGTGCCTACCGAGGCGGGATGTGGTCGCCTCCCGACCAGGTGGCGATCGTGGCCAGCCCTGCCATACCGATCAGGGCGCTGAAACCGCCCTCCCCCCTGGGCGGGTGCCGGCTCACGACGACCACGGCCTGCTCCGCCGCTCCGGTGCCGACCCGGAGTGATGTCAGTGACCACTGATAGCGTGCCACCCCTTGTCGACAAGATCACGAAAGGACGGCACCGTGCGGGAAGTGACGCGCCATGCTGTCAGCGACCGGCGTATGACCGAGGCGCTCAAGGACATCCACGCACGGGCCCGGGAGCGCCGGCAGCGGCTGCGGTACGACAACGCGTCCCCGCAGAAGCTGCGGGAGATGGGCGACGAACTCGTCGAGCATGTGGCCGCCCGGACGGTACCGGAGCCCGTGCTCGACGAGGAGTCGCGGGCCGCTCTGCGGACTGCCGCGGAGTGCGCGCTGGGCGCGTTGAGCATCGGGTGTTTCCCCAACGGCGACCAGGAGATCCCCTTCCCGCTCATCGGCGAGGAGATCACCAGCGAGGACATCGCCTTCGGGGACGTGGTCGACCACGCGCCCACGGCCAGGACGTGGCTCGACGCGTTCGAGTTGTGCCTGGTCAGCGGGCTGGTCTGGGACTGGCAGCGGGTGATCGGCCTGCTGCTGCGCGGCGACTACGGGCCGGCCGTCCGTGCCGGGGTGCCGTACTCGCGGTTCACCCCGGTGTCGGACCCGGCGGACCTCGCGGCCATGGACGCCCTGTGCGGCTACCTCACCGAGGCCGAGGGGCATCTGCCGCGGGACTGGCCGACCGTACCGCTGTGCAAGCCGGACGAGGAGGTGCGCACCGCGGCCGCGCGGGGCCTCGACGCAGCGGGCCCGCTGACTCCCGACCAGCGCCTGCTGCGGATACTCCTCGACGACGACCAGCCCCGCTTCGAGGAGGCACTCGCGGACCGGCTCATCGAGCACCGGCAGAACACGGGAGCCGATCCCGCCCCCGCGACGCTCCTTCCGCTCGGCGCGCTCGCCCTGGCCGTCCTCGCGGTACAGGTGCACGGCTGGGACCTCGGGGTCCGCTCCGGTTACCTGCCGCCTGACCTCCTGGGCTCGCCCCAGGCGCTGGAGCAGGCGGACGCGCTGGGCGTCAACGACCTGGGCTACTGGGCAGCCAAGTAGTCACCGGGCGGCAGGAGGAAAGTCGCGCGGCCGGGACCTCGGGATATCCGATGGTCGGGCCCACCGGCTACCTTCGGCCGACGCGGCGGGGGCGCGGCCGTTCGTAGCGTGGCCGGCATGGATATCGACGTACGACACAGCCCCTCGTTCACCGTGGCCCGGGTGCGCCTGGCCGGCGGTGAGTCGGTGCGGGCCGAGTCCGGGGCGATGATGGCGACCTCCGGCGGGATCGCCGTCTCGGCGAAGGCGGAGGGCGGGCTGCTGAAGGGGCTCAAGCGCAGTGTCCTGGGCGGTGAGTCGCTGTTCGTCACCCGGTTCACCGCGGACGCCGACGGCAGCTGGGTGGATCTCGCCGCGCGGTTGCCGGGCGATGTGACCGCCATCGACGTCGACGGCGGCGTCAGTCTCGCCCGTGGCGCATGGCTGTGCTCCTCCGACGGGATCGACCTCGACACGAAGTGGGGCGGGCTCAAGAACCTCGCCGGGGGCGAGGGCGGCTTCCTGGTGCGGGCCGAGGGGACCGGACAGGTGGCCGCCGCCTGCTACGGCGCCCTGGACCGTGTCGAACTGGGCACCGGCGAGACGCTCGTCCTCGACTCCGGTCACCTGGTCGCCTTCGAGGACGGTCTGTCGTACCGCACACGCAAGGTCACCCAAGGGCTGATGCAGACCCTGAAGTCCGGCGAGGGGCTGGTCTTCGAGTTCTCCGGCCCCGGCCGGTTGTGGACCCAGAGCCGCAATCCGTCGGCCCTGGTCACCTGGCTGACCACCAAACTCCCCTTCAGCCGCGGCTAGCCGGTGCGAGGTCTCGGGCAACGGGGCTTCGTCGTGCCCGGTGCCCCGGCGCGGGAACGCGTCGAGAACCTGCGCCGGGGCGCCTGCGACCTGGTGTGGACGGCACGGCGTCTCGCCCGGTCCGCCGCGCGGGTCATTCCCTGCGGAGCCACACCGCCGTGTCCTGCGGAAGCCTGCCGTCCGGCGTGAGGGGGCCGCTGGCCAGGAGCAGTCGTTCGTGGGGCGGCAGGTGTGCGGGGGCCGCGGACAGATTGACCAGGCACAGCAGGCCGCCGGGGCGGCTGAAGGCGAGGACGCCGTCCGGGGCGGGGAGCCAGGTCATGGGGCCGTCGCCGAAGCCGGGCAAGGAACGGCGCAGCGCCAGGGCCTCCCGGTAGAGGGTGAGCATCGACTCCGGGTCGTCGCTCTGCCGGTCGACGGCGTACGCGGCCCAGCCCTCGGGCTGCGGCAACCAGGGTTCGCCGTGCGAGCCGAAGCCGGCGTGGGGGGCGTCGGCCTCCCAGGGCAGGGGTATCCGGCAGCCGTCGCGGCCGGGATCGGTTCCTCCGGAGCGGAAGTGCATGGGGTCCTGGATGCGGTCGAGCGGGACGTCGGCCTCGGGCAGCCCCAGTTCCTCGCCCTGGTAGAGGTAGACGGACCCGGGCAGCGCGAGGGTCAGCAGTGCGGCGGCGCGGGCACGCCGCGTGCCGAGGTCCAGGTCGGTGGGCGTGCCGAAGGCCTTCGTGGCGAAGTCGAACGCGGTGTCCGCGCGGCCGTAGCGGGTGACCGTGCGGGTCACGTCGTGGTTGCACAGCACCCAGGTGGCGGGGGCGCCGACGGGCGCGTGCTCGGCGAGGGTGTCGTCGATCGAGCGGCGCAGCCGGTCCGCGTCCCAGGGGCAGGTGAGGAAGTTGAAGTTGAAGGCGGTGTGCAGTTCGTCGGGGCGCAGGTAGCGGGCGAAGCGTTCGGCGTCGGGGAGCCAGACCTCGCCGACGAACACGGCGCCGTACTCGTCGGCGATGGCCCGCCAGGAGCGGTAGATGTCGTGCAGTTCGTCCTGGTCGATGTAGGGGTGCGGGTCGACGCCCTCGGTGAAGTCGGCGAGGGCCGGGTCCTTGACGAGCAGGGCGGCGGAGTCGATGCGTACGCCCGCCACTCCGCGTTCGAACCAGAAGCGCAGGATGTCCTCGTGCTCCTGGCGGACGGCCGGGTGTGCCCAGTTGAGGTCGGGCTGCTCGGGGGTGAACAGGTGCAGGTACCACTCGCCGTCGGGGACGCGGGTCCAGGTGGGTCCGGCGAACTGCGAGGGCCAGTCGTTGGGCGGGAGTTCGCCGCTCGCTCCGCGGCCGGGCCGGAAGTGGAAGAGTTCCCGCTCCGGGCTGCCGGGTCCGGCCTCCAGGGCGGCCCGGAACCAGGGGTGCTGGTCCGAGACGTGGTTGGGGACGATGTCGACGATCACCCGGATGCCCGTCTCGGCGGCCTGGGCGATGAGTTTCTCGGCCTCCTGGAGGGTGCCGAAGGCCGGGTCGATGGCGCGGTAGTCGGCGACGTCGTATCCGCCGTCGACCATCGGGGAGGCGTACCACGGGGTGAACCAGACGGCGTCCACGCCGAGGTCGGCGAGGTGGGACAGTCTCGCGCGGGCGCCCGCGAGGTCCCCGGTGCCGTCGCCGTCGCCGTCGGCGAAGCTGCGCGGGTACACCTGGTAGATGACGGCGTCCCGCCACCAGGCGTCGGTGCGGGGCGAGTGAGGGGCTGCCACGTGAGAGGTCCTTTCGGGCAGGGGTGGGTACTTCGCCGCCGGCCCGGAGGCTGCGGGGCGTCGGACGGGCCGGCGGCGAAGGCTGGGGTGAGTGTGCGCGGTGAGGGGCTGCGGCGGGGGCGTCAGCCCGCGAGACCTGACGGGCCGCGGCGCGCGTCAGCCCTTGAGGCCGCCGGCGGTGAGGCCACTCATGATGTTGCGCTGGAACACCAGGAACAGCAGCAGCGTCGGGATCGAGGCGATGGTGAGCGCCGCGATGAGGACGTTCACGGGGACGCCGTTGGACAGCGAGTAGATGCCGACGTTGAGGGTCTGCTTGGAGGGGTCGGGCAGGGTGAGCATGGGCCAGAGGAAGTCCTTCCAGATGCCGACGACCGCGAAGATCGACACGACTCCGAGGACGGGCCGGGAGATCGGCAGCACGATGGACCACAGGACGCGCATCGGGGAGGCGCCGTCCATGGCGGCGGCGTCGAGGAGTTCCTTGGGGATGGAGTCGAAGAACCGCTTCAGCAGGAAGATGTTGAAGGCGTTGGTGACGGACGGCAGCCAGATCGCCCACGGGGTGTTCAGCAGGTTGCGCTCCACGATCGGCACGTCGAGCACGGTCAGGTACTGGGGTACGACGAGCACGGTCGCCGGGATCATCAGCGTGGCGAGCATCATGCCGAGGATCGCCTTGCCGAAGACCGGCCGCAGCTTGGACAGCGAGTAGGCGGCCGCGACGTCCAGGACGAGCTGGAAGGCGAGCGCGCCGAAGGCGTAGTACAGCGTGTTGAGCAGCAGCGTGGAGAGGTCCATGACCTCCCAGGCGTGCGAGTAGTTGTCCGGGGTGAAGGACTTCGGCACCCAGGTCGGGGGTGTCCGGATGACCTCCTGGCTGTCCTTGAAGCCGCTGGAGACCATCCAGTACAGCGGGCCCAGGAAGACCAGGGTGAACCCGGTGACGACGATCGCGAACACCGTCCAGTAGGCGACTTTCCCGCGGCGCCTGGCGAGTTGGGCCGGTGAGATGAGTGTGCGTGTGGTCATGCCGGTCTCCCCCGGGTCACTCGTCGTCGGCGCGGCTGAGCTTGGCGTACGCCCCCGAGAAGCCGGCGAGCAGTACGAGCAGGAGCAGGCCGAGCGCGGCCGCGGCGCCGTAGTTGTTGAAGTTGAAGGCGTACTGGTAGATGAGGTAGACGACCGTGGTGGTCGAGCCCTCGGGGCCGGCGCCGCCGGTGAGCAGGAACGGCTCGACGAAGACCTGCATGGTGGCGATGATCTGCATCAGCAGCATCAGCGACAGGATCAGCCGGGTCTGCGGGATGGTGACGTGCCAGATCTTGCGCAGCAGGCCGGCGCCGTCGAGTTCGGCCGCCTCGTACAGCTCACCGGGGATGCCCTGGAGCGCGGCCAGGTAGATGAGGGCGGCGCCGCCCATGTTCATCCAGGTCGCGGCGATGACGACGGACAGCATGGACAGGTCGGAGTCCTGCAGCCACTGCTGCTCGGGCAGGTGCAGGAACCGGAACACCTCGTTGAGCAGGCCGTACCCGGGGTCGTAGAGGTACTTGAAGAGCAGCACCGAGGCGACCGGCGGCAGCATCACCGGGAGGTAGACCAGCAGTCTGAGGTAGGCCTGGCCGTGGTGGAACTCGTTGATGACGATGGCGACGACGAACGGGACCGCGAAGCCGAGCAGCAGCGCCAGCACGGTGAACAGGGCGGTGTTGCGCCACGCCTGCCAGAAGGCCGGGTCGTTGAAGACGGTGGTGAGGTTGTCCAGGCCGACCCAGCTGGTGTGGCCGGACTCGGTCTTCTGGAAGGCGAGGACGAACTCCCGGATCATCGGGTACCAGGAGAACACCGCGAAGCACAGGACGGCGCCGATGAGGAAGCCGTGCGCGGTGAGGTTGCGGCGCAGGCTCTTGACGAACTGGTCGCGGCGGGCCGGGGGGCCCGCCTGGCGGGGCAGGGTGGGGCGGCGGGTGGAGTCCGTCTTGCTCGGGGTCAGGCTGGGGGCCGACATCGTCGCTCCTTGGTGCGGGCTGGTCTGGCGTCGCGGTCCAGGACGGGGACCTCATCAGGTCGCCGGCGGCGTCCGTGGGGGCGCCGCTCGTGGCGGGGGCGGGCCCTGGGCTCTCCCCCGCCGGGGACGGTCACTGGTTGGCCAGGACCTGGTTGACCTGTGCCTCGGCCGTGGACAGCAGCTTGTCGATGTCGGCGTCCTTGTCGGTGAGGATGCCGGACATGACGTTGTCGAGGACCTTGTAGATCTCCTGGGCCTTGGGCGGCTCGGCCTTGCCGGGCACCGGGTTGTCCATGAAGGTCTTGAAGTTGGCGACCGGCATGGTGGCGTTGGCCTGGCGGGCGGCGTCGTCCTTCTTCTTCGACTCGCCCAGCCAGAAGTTGGGCTGCGGGACGCCGACGGGCAGCTGGTCGGCCTTGGTGCGGGCCCAGTCGAACTGGCCCTTGCCGACGGTGAGGTTCTTTTGGTTCAGCCAGGCGACGGCGGCCTTGATCTTGTCGGCGGAGATCCCCTTCTTGATCATGTAGTTGTTGCCGCCGGCCAGCGTGTTCTTTCCGCCGGGGATCGGGCCCATGCCGAAGTTCTCGTACTTGGCGCCGAGTTGCTGGACCATGTAGGCGATGTCGTCGGGCGCGGCGAGGAACATGCCGAGCTTGTCGGTGGCGATCTGCTTCTGCAGGTCGCCCCACTTCAGCAGTTGGGTCTTGCCCATGCTGTCGTCCTCCCAGCGCATGGCGTGGAGGTTGTTGGCGACCTGCCTGCCGATCTCGTTGTTGAAGGCGGCCTTCTTGCCGCTGGTGTCGACGATGTCGCCGCCGAGGCTGTACATCTGCGCGGTGAAGTGCCAGCCGCCGGTGTTGGCGGCGCTGTAGTCGCCGTAGCCGGCGATGCCGTTGCCGAGTGCGGCGATCTTCTTGGCGGCGGTGCGGACCTCCTCCCAGGTGCGCGGCGGGTTGTCGGGGTCGAGGCCGGCCTGCTGGAACAGCTTGCGGTTGATGAGCAGACCCATCGTGTAGTTGCTGGTGGGCAGGCCGTAGAGCTTGCCGTCGTGCTTGAGCGAGCCGAGGACGCCCGGGTCGATGTCCTTCAGCGCGGGGACGGTCTTGTCGTTGACGTAGGCGGTGATGTCCTCGGCGCCGTCGTTGTCGAGCACCTGCGGCAGGTCGGTGAAGTAGGTGTAGAACACGTCCGGTTGTGACTTGGCCTTGAGCATCGCGGTGAAGCGCGGCGGCTCCAGGCACTGGCCGGGGGTGGAGCGGCCCTCGATGGTGACGTTCGGGTAGATCTTGTTGAACGCGGCGACGTCCTCTTTCCACTCCTTCAGCTCGGCCGCCTTCGCCGCCGGGGGCATGCAGTCGATGGTGATCGTCACCTTGGTCTTCGGGTCCAGCGGCGCGGCCGGGTCGGAGGACCCGCCGGCGGAGTCGCCGCCGCCGTTGTCGCTGCTGCTCGTGCCGCAGGCGGCGAGAGCGGTGAGCGTGAGAGCGGAGACGATGACGACCGCGCCGGTGCGGCGGGTACGGCGGAGCCGGGCTGTTCTCATGGGTGGTCCCTTCGGACAGGAACGGTGAGGTGGCCCCGTCGCCGATGCGTGGTGGGGCGTGATGGTGCGTGATGGGGCGTCGCACACTCAACCACCGTCGACAAGTGAACGCAATATCTCGCGCAGATTTCGTAATTCCTCGACAGAAGAGGGAAGACAGCCTTCCGCCGACGTCGCCACGCCGGCAACACGCAGGCAGGCCGGCGCAAGCCCGCACCGAGCTCGCACCGGCCCTCCGGCCCCTGTCGGGCACCCTCACGGGCGCCAGCCGCTAGGGATTGATGTTGATCTTGAAGGTGGAGGTGGTGTTGCGTATGTCGACGGCGTTGTTGCTCATCTCCAGCCCGTTGAACGTCACTTCGCCCACCGCCGGGCCCTGGTTCGGCTCGGGCATCTCGTTGGCCCACAGACCGAAGCCGGACTTGGCGTCGAAGGCGTCACCGCTCTTGCGGGCACCCGTGATCGAGATGTCGGTGAAGACGGTGTCCTTGATCGGATTCACCGGTTGGCCGTTCAGGTACTGCGTCTGGAACATGATCCCGCTGTAAGTGGGATCGACGATGTCGACGTGGTTCACCCTGATCCCCTGGAAGACCTTCGACGCGGAGAACAGCCAGATGCCCGGGAAGGTCTGCCGGCCCCAGAAGTGGCCGCCGGCCCGGACGACGGAGATGTTCTCGAAGGTCGTCGGATCGGTCCCGAAGCCGTTCATCGGATAGCCGAAGTCCAGCGACGAGATGGTGATCCCGGAGTAGGTCAGCGTGTCCGCGATATGGATGTTGCGGAAGGTGTTGTTGTAGCCGCCGTAGACGGCCACACCCGCGGCACGCCAGGTCAGGGTGGTGGTGAGGTTCTCGTAGACGTTGTTCTTCTCGTCCGCGCCGCCCGCGTCGATCGCCGAGAACAGCGCGAAGCTGTCGTCGCCGGTGGCGCGCGCGTCGTTGTTGGTGACGAGGTTGTCGGTGGAGCCGTTGGTCATGTTGACGCCGTCGGCGAACAGGTCGCGGATGCGCGAGTTCCTGATGGTCATCCGGTCGGTGTTGGCGCCCCAGTACAGGCACACCATGTGCTCGTTCCAGATGTCGTCGATGACGATGTCGGACACGTTGGAGAAGTCGAACACCTTGCCCGGTCCGTCGATGCGCGAGGTGTAGTTGCCGAAGTAGGCGAACCCCTTGAACACCGAGCCCTTGGCCGACGCCTCCGCGCGGAAGCCGATGTCCGTGTTCTCCTGCGAGGCGGGCGCGTGGAAGGTCGTGAACCACGGCCCGGCACCGACCACCTGCACCGCCTTGCCGTACACCTGGAACTTGCTCGACGTCTCGTAGTCGCCGGGCGGCAGATAGACGCCGACGA
The DNA here is from genome assembly GCF_002920535.1 of Streptomyces sp. Ru71. Classification (GTDB taxonomy): domain Bacteria; phylum Actinomycetota; class Actinomycetes; order Streptomycetales; family Streptomycetaceae; genus Streptomyces. The sequence continues at coordinate 131,313 of NZ_PQSS01000006.1, forward strand.
GCTTGCCGGTGGTGTCCATACGGACCTTGTCCAGCGCGTCCTGCACCGCCTGGTGCGTGAACCCGGTGGGCACGACGTACATGGCCGGGTCGGGGTTGGCGACCGGCGTGGCCTGCTCCAGGTTGACGAAGTCGATCGCGTACGTCGAGGTGTTCGCGGCGTCCTTCTGCAGCCGGATCCTGCTGCCCTTGGGCACGGTCTCGCCGAGGAGGAGGTGCGCCTCGTCGTAGATGTGCCGCGGGGCCCCGGCGCTCGGGGAGTTGCCGGGCGATGCCTCGGCGCCGTACAGCCAGGCGTACTTGGAGGTCAGCGGCAGGGCCTTCTTGAAGACGCCGTCGACGTAGACGTCGATGGTCGAGTCGATGCCGCCGCCGCCCGGCGCGTCCGGGATGGAGAACCGGGTCACCAGCGTGTTGGTCGCGGCGCGGGTGGTGAACTCGACGTACTCACCGGTCGCGTCGAGGCTGACGGCCTTGCGGCCGGAGGCCTCACCGGCGATGTCCCCGATGGTGCGGTTGGGTCCCACGACGGTGGCTCCGCCGCCGACCGTGCCGTCCTCCGCCTCGTACATGTCGTACGGCATGTGGGCGCCGCGCCCGACGAACAGCGGCTGGCTTGAGGTGTTGTTCGGGCGCTTGACCGGCAGTTCGTTGGCGTCGTCGGCGATCACCGTCTTCACCGTGTACGAGCCGTTGGCCGCGGTCCACGGGCCGAGCTCCACGTCCACCGAGGCTCCGGCGGCCAGAGTGCCGCTGTAGGCGCCGCTCAGGGTCTTCACCGTGGCGCCCTGGGAGTCGGTCAGGGTGAGCGTGACGGCGTGGCTGCCGGCGGCGCTGGCCTTGTTGCCCTGGTTCTTCAGCGACACCTTGAAGGTGACGGTGTCCCCGGCCGCCGGACTCGACGGCGAGGTGCTCACCGAGGCCGCGACGAGGTCGGAGCTCTCGACGGGCTTGACCACCAGCGAGGTGGGGCTGGTGTAGGTGTTATTGGACTCGTTCTGCTCGATCACCGCGCCCGACTCGTCGGCGACGGCGCTGAGCTGGTAGGTGCCGGCCTCGCGCTGCCCCAGGGAGGCGGTGACAGTGGTCTGCGCGCCGGCCGCCAGCGGACCGACCTGCGCGGTGGCGACCTTGGTGCCGCCCAGCCGCACGGCCACGCTGCTCGCCGGGGCGTCGGCCGGGCCACTGTTGCGCACGGTGGCGGAGACAGTGATCGGGTCCGACTCCACCGGCGCGGCCGGCGAGACGGTCAGCCCGGTGACCTCCAGGTCCGGGTTGGGCGCCGGGACCCCGATCACCTGGAACTCGGCCAGCTGTCCGGCGGCGGAGCCGGAGTTGGCGGTGAACTTCAGCTGTACGTCGGCCACGCGCGCGGAGACGGGCACCGTGACGGTGTTGCCGTCGGCCGGGTCGAACGTGTAGCTCTTGGCCGCGACCAGCGAGGTGAAGCCGCCGGCGCTCTGCTCCCGGCCGAGGACCTCGATGGTCTGCGTGCGCTTGGACCAGGCGGAGTCCGGGTTGAGCTTGAGCACCAGGTGGTCGACGTCGGCGTTGGCGCCGAGCTTGACGGTCAGGGTGTTCGGGTAACTGCCGCCCGCGCCCTCCCAGTACGTGGCGACGTTGTTGTCGTTGGCGTTCTCGGCGACGTAGGTGTACACCACGGACGAGGCGCTGATCGGCTTGCCGACGGCCAGGTCGGAGCCGCCACCGCCGCTGCCGTTGCGGGTGACGCTGTTGCTCGGCGCCGACTGGTTGCCGGCCGCGTCCCTCGCCCGCACCGTGTAGGCCACCGTGCTCGTGGCGGGCTGGGTGTCGGTGTAGGTGGTGACGTCGCCCGCGACGGTGGCCCGAAGGATGTTGTTGGCGTAGATCTCGTACTTCGCCACGCCGACGTTGTCCGAGGAGGCGGTCCAGGTCAGCTTGATCCTGCCGTCGCCGGGCTCGGTGAAGGCCAGGTTCCCGGGCGCCGTGGGGGCCTGGGTGTCGCCGGTGTCGCCCTTGCGGGTGACGGTGTTGCTGTTGGCGGACTGGTTGCCGGCAGCGTCCCTGGCCCGGACGTAGTAGGACACGGTCTCGCTGGTCGGCCGGGTGTCGGTGAAGGTGGTGACGTCACCGCCGACGCTGCTCAGCAGCGTTCCGTTGGCGTAGATGTCGTACCCAATCACGCCGGTGTCGTCGGTGGCGGCGTTCCAGGTCAGCCGGATCTGGCCGGTGGCCGGCTCGGTGAGCGCGAGGTTGGCCGGGGCGCTGGGCGCCTGGGTGTCGCCGGTGCCGGGGCCGTAGATCTCCAGCTCGGAGACCTGGGCGGCGGGCTGGACGGTGTTGGCGGTGACCAGCACGCGTACGTACCGGGTGGTGGTGGCGTCGAAGGAGATGCTGGCCGCGTTGCCGCTCGCGGGGTCGAAGCCGTAGGCGCGGGAGGCCGTGAGGTCGGTGAAGTCGCTGCCGTTGGTGCTGCCCTGGATCTTCAGTGTCTGGCTGCGGGTTTCCCAGCCGGCGGGCAGGCGCAGGACGACGCGGTCGACCCGCACGGAGGAGCCGAGGTCGGCCTGGAGCCACTGCGGGAAGGCGTTGTTGGCGCTCTCCCAGTACGTGGCCCGGTTGCCGTCGTTGGCGTTGCCGGCGGCGTAGACCTGTGTGGTGCTGCTCGCGGTCAGGGTGCGGCCTGCGGCGAGGTTGGCCGACGACCCGGTGGCGGCGTGCACCTCCAGCTCCGACAGCTGCGCCGCCTGCCAGCCGGTGTTGGCGGTGACGGCGATCCGCACGAACCGGGTCTGGGTCGCCGGGAAGGCGATCGTCACCGTGTTCGCGGAGGCCGGGCTGAAGGTGTAGGTGGCGCTGGTCTTCAGGGTGCTGAAGCTGGTGCCGTCGGCGCTGCCCTCGACGGAGAGGGTCTGGTTGCGGCTCTCCCAGCCGGCGGGCAGCTTCAGGACGACCTCGTCGACGCGCTCGGTGGTGCCGAGGTCGGTCTGCACCCACTGGGGGAAGTCGGATCCCGCGCTCTCCCAGTACGTGCCCTGGTCGCCGTCGGTGATGTTCGGCGCCGCGTACCCGCTGTGGGCGCTGCTCGCCGACGCGGTGTCGCCCAGCGCGATGTTCGGTCCCCCGGCGGCCCGGGCGGCCAGCACCGGGCCGCCCAGTGCCAGAAGGCTGGTCACGATCACGGTGCTCAGGCTCCGTGATCTCCATCTGCGGATTGTCATCGGTCCTCTGTCTCTCCCCGTTGCCGTTGTTCACTTCTTCGTTCTGTTTATTTTTTGCGCTTGCGGCACAGAGAGTTGCAGAGGATCGTCCGAACGTCTACGGCTCGGGGCCACGTCTTGTTCGGCGCTCGCCCCTTTCGCGAGGGCGCGGAAGGGCATGCCGGTACGGCGACCCGCCGCGGGCGGACCGCCGTACCGTTGTCGCGGACCTCAGCCGCTGCGGTTGATGACGAACTGCGATCCGGGCTCGACCACCACGTCTCCCTGGGCGGAGCCGGTGATGGTCACGTCGGTCAGGGTCGCGCTGCCGCGTGCCCCGCCCATGGCGAGGATGCCGGAGCCGTTGTTCGACTTGTCGATGGTGACGTTCTGGATCCGCACGCCGGGTGTGGCGCCGCCTCCCGTCTTGAACTGGATGCCGTCGTAGGTGGAGTCGTGGATGTCGATGTCGCGGATCGTGACACCCGGGATGTCCTGCCCCTGGGCGAAGAGGGTGATGGCGCCGAACTCCTGCGCCTCGCCCCAGAAGGCGCCGCCGGTGCGGTACAGGCCGTTGTTCGCGATCAGGGTCTGCCCCGAGAAGGGCAGCGGGTCGTGGTCGGTGGCCAGCATGATCCCCGGGTAGTTCATGGTGTCGGAGACCAGGTTGTTCTCGATGCTGTTGCCGTAGCCGCCGTAGACCGCGATGCCGTTGGCCCGCCACGGCAGCTGGACCGTGTTGTTGCGGAAGTGGTTGTCGTGGCCGATGTCGACGGCGGGGTCCTTCACGTACTTGTTGGCCCATACGGCGAGCGCGTCGTCGCCGGTGTTGCGGAACGAGCAGTTGTACACGGTCGAGTTGCGGGTGCCGTTGGTGAAGTTGACGCCGTCGGCGTAGGTGTCGCGGATGCGGACGCCGCTGAACTCCAGGCCGTCGCCGGGCCCCCACAGTTCGGGGATGTTGGAGTAGTCGCGGCCGACCCAGGCGCCGACGTTGGCGTGCTCGATCCACACATTGGTGATCCTGGTGTTCTTGCCGAACCGGCCGTTGAGCGCGACCCCGCCCTCGGCCCCGCCGTCGCCGCCGCGGATGGTGCCGGAGCCGAAGATGGCGATGTCGGCGATCTTGGTGTTGTCGTCGATGTCGAAGCCGAAGTTGCCCTCGTGCGGGTGGTTGATGCCGCCCGCGTCCTGCGGCGGGATGAGCGAGTAGAGCTGCGAGTGCCACATGCCGGCGCCGCGCACGGTGACGTCCCGGATGCCGACCTGGTTGTACTGGCCCCGGTTCAGCGGGTCGTCGGTGAGGATCTTCTTCTCCTGGCGCCACTGGCCCGCGGGGATCCACACGCAGGGGATCTGCCCGTTCTGGTCGGCGGTGACGGCACGCTGGATGGCGTCCGCGTCGTCGATGCCGTCGTTGGGCACCGCCCCGTAGTCGGTGATGGAGACGCACTCGGCGGGCTTGGCGGCCGGTGGCGCCACCTGTTCCAGGTCGATCAGGTCGACGATGTAGAAGGCGGCGGTGTCGTCCGTGTCCCGCTGGAGCCGGAACCTGGTGCCGGCCGGATAGGTCTCGGTGAGCAGGGCGTGGGACTCGTCGAAGAGCCGCCGGGCGTCGCCCCCGGGCCGGTTGGTCAGTCCCTCCGGGTCGTCGGTGGTGCCGTAGAGCCAGCTGTGCTTGGAGGACAGGGTGAGCTTGCGGACGAACGTGCCGTTCGCGTAGAGGCTGATGGTCGCCTCCTGTCCCCCGCCGCCCGGCGCGTCCGGGATCGAGTTGCGGACGACGACGGAGTTCGACGGCGTGGTGGAGGTGAACTCCACGTACTGGCCTGTCGAGTTGAGCCGTACCGATCTGCGGCCGGAGGACTCGGTGGCGAAGTTGGTGTGCCCGAAGGTGCGCTTGGCGTCGGTGGTCAGCAGAGTGCCGTCGTAGCGGCCGTCCTCCGCCTCGTACTCCACGAAGGGCACGGCGGCGCCGCGTCCGACGACGAGGGAGCGGGCGTAGGTGTTGTTGTCCTCGTTGGTCTCCTTGACCACGTCGGTGGCGTCTGCCGTGGCGGCGAGCGTCGCCCCGCCGTCGGTGGCGGTCCAGGTGCCGGGGACGGCGACCGTGAGGGACTCCCCCGCCGCGACGGCGCCGGTCGTGGCGTCGAGGGTGGTACCGGCGACGGTCAGGCGGGTGACGGTGCCCGCGGGTGCGGTGGTGGTGCCGCGGTTGTGCACGGTGACGGCGAAGGAGACCTTGGCGCCGGCCGCCGGGCTGCTGGGGTTGGTGGCGATGCCCGTGACGGTCAGGTCCGGGCCGGGGCTCTGGGCGACGACCAGTTTCGTGGCCGCGGTCCGGCTGTTGTTGGAGTCGTCCTCCTCGGTGACGGTACCGGTCGGGTCGACCACCCCGGAGACCGTGTACGAGCCCATCGGGCGCTTGCCCACGGTCACCGGAACAGTCGCCGAGGCGCCGGCCGCGAGGGGCCCCACGGCGGCGGAACCGGCGACCGTGCCTTCGAGGCTGACGGTCACGGTGGTGGCGGGCGCGGGCGCGGTGCCGGCGTTGCGCACGGTGGCGTTCACCGTCACCGGGTCCGCCTCGGTGGGTGCGGCCGGGTTCCAGGTCAGGTCGGTGACCGTGAGGTCCGGGTTGGGCGCCGCCGTACCGACGACCTGGAACTCGGCGACCTGTCCGCCGGGGGCGCCGGAGTTGGAGAAGAAGGTCAGCCGGACGTCGGCGTAGCGGCCGGTGACGGGGATGGTCACGGTGTTCTGTCCGGCGGACGGGCTGAAGGCGTAGTCGGCGCGCGCCTTGAGCTGGACGAAGTCGGTCGCCGACTGCTCACGCCCGAGCACCTGGAGGGACTGCGTGCGCGGCCCCCACACCGGGTCCGGGTTGAGCTTGACCACGACCGCCTGCAGGTCGGCGTTGGCGCCGAGCTTCACGGTCAGGCCGGCCGGGAAGCCGGACGACTCCCAGTAGGTGCCGGTGTTGTCGTCGTTGGCGTTGGCCGCGACGTAGTTCTGGGTGGTCGAGGTGGCCTCGATGGGCTTGTTGCGCGCGAGGTTCGAGCCCTGGGCCGGCGGCGGGTCGGTCGGGTCCTGTCCCTGGCCGTAGACCTCCAGCTCGGACAACTGGGCGGCGTTCCATCCGGTGTTGGCGCTCACCTGGACGCGGACGTACCGGGTGGTGGCGGCGCCGGTGTCGATGCTCACCGTGTTGGCCTGCGCCGGGGTGAAGACCCGGGCGGCGGAGCCGGCGAGCGTGGTGAAGGCGCTGCCGTCGGCGCTGCCCAGGACGGCCAGGGTCTGCGTGCGCGCCTCCCAGGTGGTGGGCAGCTTCAGCACCACCCGGTCGACGCGGACGCCGGCGCCCAGGTCGACCTGCACCCATCCGGGGAAGGATCCGGCGGGGCCTTCCCAGTACGACTGCTGACCGCTGTCGGTGACATTGCCGGCCGGGTAGCCGTCGTGGGCGCCGCTCGCGCTCGCCGGCTTGCCCAGAGCCAGGTTCACCTCGGCTGCGGCCGCCCCCGCGCCGGCGGACGCGGCGTAGGCGCCGACGGGCAGCAGCCCGAGGGCGAGCAGTGCTGCTGTCAGGGCGCCGACGGTGAGCCGCCGGCGCGCGTGTCTCCCTCTCATCATGGCCTCTCCGTGATCCGGCCGCGGTGCATGACCAGTGGTGTACTGCGACGTATGGCTGCAGTTTTGAGCGAATTCGTCGAATATTTGCGTCGTTGACGAGACAGGTTTCTATCAGATGAAGACTTTGTCAACGGCCGTCACAGTGCGGGGAGTCCGGGGCCAGGGCAGCGCACGGCTGCGGAAACGACGCGGCGCCGGCACCCGGGGAGGTTCCCCGGATGCCGGCGCCGGCGGGTGAAGTGGCGGAGGGTCAGCTCGCAGGGGCCTGCGCGGTCGAGCCGCGGACCACCAGTTCGGGCTCGAACAGCAGCTCACCGGGGTGGGCCTGGGTGCCCTGGATCTGGGCGCACAGCAGCTCCACCACGGCCCGCCCCATCGCCTCGATGGGCTGGCGGACGGTCGACAGGGGCGGCTCGGTGCAGCTCATGAACGCGGAGTCGTCGAAACCGACGACCGAGACGTCCCCCGGCACGGACAGCCCCCGGCGGCGCACCGCTCTGATGGCCCCGAGGGCCAGGGGGTCGCTCGCGCACACAATGCCGGTGACGCCCCGCTCCAGCAGTCGCGCGGCAGCCGCCTGACCGCCCTCCAGCGAGAAGATCGACCGCACCACGAACTCGTCCGGCAGCGCGGACCCGGCCGCCTGCGCCATGGCCCGCGCGGCCTGGAGCTTGCGGCCCGACGGGACGTGGTCACCGGGGCCGAGGACCAGGCCGATCCGCTCGTGCCCCAGCGAAGCCAGATGGCGCCAGGCCTGCTCCACGGCGACGGCGTCGTCGCACGAGACGCAGGGGAAGTCCAGCCCCTCGATGGAGGCGTTGATCAGGACCACCGGGATGTTGCGCTCGGCCAGCTGCCGGTAGTGCTCGTGCGGCGCGTCGGCCTGCGCGAACAGTCCGCCGGCGAACACCACACCGGAGACCTGCTGCTGCAGCAGGAGTTCGACGTAGTCGGCCTCGGAGACGCCGCCCTGCGTCTGCGTGCACAGCACCGGCGTCAGCCCCTGCTGAGCCAGGGCGCCCCCGATCACCTCCGCGAACGCCGGGAAGATGGGGTTCTGCAGCTCCGGCAGCACCAGGCCGACCAGTCGGGCACGCTCGCCGCGCAGCTGCGTCGGCCGCTCGTAGCCCAGGACGTCCAGCGCCGTCAGCACGGCCTGCCGTGTCGCCTCGGAGACACCGGGCTTGCCGTTGAGGACACGGCTCACCGTGGCCTCGCTGACCCCCACCTTCTTAGCCACCTGAGCAAGTCGTCGCGTCATACACGCAAGGCTAGCGCAAAAAGCGCAAACAGATTACGCGTCTGGCTCGTCCGCCAAGCCAGTCCCACGCAAGCGGGTGCAAGAGGGGAGTCGGCCGTCCAGTCGTCCCGGCACGCTCGCCGTCACCGACGTCCCGTCGCTCAGAGCCGCAGGATGGTCAAGGCGATGTCGTCCCGGCTGCCGCCGGAGACACCGAGGCGTGCCAGTGCCTTGTCGGCGAGCCGCTCGGGCCCGAGGCCGCCGCATTCGCCGAGCGCGTCCATCAGGCGGCCCAGGCCGGCGTCGATGTCCTCGCCCCGTCGTTCGATCAGCCCGTCGGTGTACAGCACGAGGGTGTCGCCGGGTCGGTAGGGCAGGCTGGCCTGGGGGCGGGGGACGTGCTGGGGGCGGGCGCCCAGGGGCGGATCGGTGGCCTGGTCCAGCAGTTCGCAGCGTCCGTCGGGGTGGAGCAGCACCGGGGGCGGGTGGCCGGCGCTGCTGTAGGTGATCAGGCGGCTGCGGGTGTCGACGAGCGCCTGGAGGGCGGTGGTGCCCAGGGCCCCCTCGACGGACCGGGAGTACAGGCCGAGGACCTCCAGGGCCTGGGCGGGGCGTTCCAGGGCGCGGATGGCGGCGGACAGGGCGCTGCGGAGCATGCCCATGACGGCGGCGGCCTCCAGGCCGTGGCCGATGACGTCGCCGACGGCGAGGGCGAGTTGGTCGGGCGGGATGTCGGCGACGTCGTACCAGTCGCCGCAGACGTTGAGGGAGCCGGTGGCGGGCAGGTAGCGCACCGCGATGTCGCCGTGCTTGGCCAGGTCGGGGACGTGGAGCATGGCCTTCTGCAGGGTGAGGGCGACCTCGCGTTCGCGGGTGTGGGCCTGCCGCAGTTCCTCGTTGAGCACTTGCAGCTCGCGCGCCCGTGCGTACAGCTCGGCTTCCAGGGCCTGGGCCTGCTCCAGGCGCTGGCCCACCCGGATGCCGGTGGGGTGGGTGGCCTGGTGGGCCTTGACGAACGCGGTGACGTCCTCGACCCGGTGGATGATGTAGGCCACCTCCCCGTCCGGGCCCAGGACGGGGGTGTTCACCGGTGACCACCAGCGCTCCTCGAAGAGTCCCGGCCGGTTCATGACCGGGATGTCGTACTTCTGCAGCGCCATGGTGTCCGTCCTGCCGGTGGACAGGACCCGGTGCAGGGATGCGCCCAGGTTGCGGACCCCGTCGGCCTCCGGGTCGGCGGGGTTGTCCGGGAACGCGCTGAAGATCTGCCGGCCGAGCAGATCCTCCCGGGTGCGTCCGGTGGCGTCCAGATAGGCGCGGTTCACGTCGACGATCACCAGGTCCGGGCCCAGTACCAGGTAGGGGCTCGGTGTGGCGGCGAACAGCGCCGCGTGATCGACCAGCGATGCCATCGGTGGCACTCCCTTCCGCCCCAACGGCTCATGTTCAACCTACGTGCGAACCTGCGAGTACGCCCGCTCGGAAGGGGTGCTCACCCCGGCTGCGTCAGCGGACGCCCGGCCGGCGCGCGGGGCATCGGGCGAGCCGGGCGCGGGAGGGGGCGAGCCGACGGCTCATGCGCCGAGGACGGCCATCGCGGCGTTGTGGCCGGGGATGCCGCTCACGCCCCCGCCGCGGACGGCGCCGGCCCCGCACAGCAGCACGTTGGGGTGCGGCGTCTCCACACCCCACAGTCCCGTCGCCTCGGTCGCGTAGGGGAAGACCAGCGAGCGGTGGAAGATGTTGCCGCCCGGCAGCCGCAGCTCGCCCTCCAGGTCGAGGGGTGTCTTGGCCTCGATGCACGGGCGGCCGTCCGCGTCGAGCGCGAGGCAGTCGGCGATGGGCTCGTCGAGGACGGAGTCGAGTTCGGCCAGTGCGGCCTTGGTCAGCGCCTCCCGGGCCGCGCGGTTGTCGTCGGCGAACAGCCTGGCCGGTGTGTGCAGCCCGAACATCGTCAGGGTGTGGCAGCCCTGGGAGGCCAGCTCGGGCCCGAGGATCGTCGGGTCGGTCAGCGAGTGGCAGTAGATCTCCGAGGGCGGCGCGGAGGGGAGCCGGCCGGCGGCGGCCTCCTGGTAGGCGCGCGCCAGCTGGTCGTAGCTCTCGGAGATGTGGAACGTGCCCGCGAAGGCGTCCTCGGGGTCGACGGCGGTGTCCCGCAGCCGCGGCAGGCGGCGCAGCAGCATGTTGACCTTGAGCTGGGCGCCCTCGGCGGGTTCGGCGACGGTGTCCCCGAGCATCGCGGCCAGGGCCTCGGGTGAGGCGTTGACCAGCACCTTGCGGGCGCCGACGGTGGCCTCGCCAAACCCGTCGTCGTACGTGACCGAGCCGAGCCGCTCGTCGGGCTCGATACGGACGACCTCGTGTCCGGTGACGAGCTCGGCGCCCGCTTCCCGCGCCACCCGGGCCAGCTCCCCGGTGAGGGCGCCCATGCCGCCGACGGGCACGTCCCAGTCGCCCGTGCCGCCGCCGATGACGTGGTAGAGGAAGCAGGCGTTCTGGGCCAGCCCGGGGTCGTGGGCGTCGCTGAACGTGCCGATGAGGCCGTCGGTGAGCACGACACCGCGGACGACGTCGTCCTGGAAGCGGTCCTCGATGGCCACCCCCAGCGGCTCCTCGAACAGCGTCCGCCAGGCGGCGTCGTCACCGATGCGGGCCCGCAGGTCCTCGCGGCTCGGGAGCGGTTCGGTGAGCGTGGGGAACACCCGCTGGGCGACCCGCGCGGTCATGCCGTAGAAGTCCCGCCAGGCGGCGTACTCGGCGTCGGAGCCGGTGAACCGCCGGAAGGCCTCCCGGGTGCGCTCCTCGCCGCCGCCGACCAGCAGGCCCGTGGCGCGGCCCTCGCGGACGGCCGGGGTGTAGGAGGAGATGGACCGCTTGCGCACCTGGAAGCGCAGCCCCAGATCGTCCACGATCTTCGCCGGCAGCAGGGACACGAGGTAGGAGTAGCGCGACAGGCGCGCGTCCAGGCCGGCGAAGGCCCGGGTCGACACCGCCGCACCCCCGGTGGTGCCGAGCCGTTCGAGCAGAAGGACGGAGCGTCCGGCGCGCGCCAGGTAGGAGGCGGCGACCAGGCCGTTGTGGCCACCTCCGACGATCACGACGTCGTAGATGTCCCGGGAGATCGAGGGGTTGCGAGGCATGTCCCTTGCTAACACGCCGCGGAGAGCGGCAACAAGGCCGCGGAGCGGCGACAGGAGCGGGCATCGGCGTCACCCCAGGGCGATCTCCTCGCCGATCGACTGATCGCGGGCGGCGGCGACGACCAGGGCCGCGGCCGCGGCGTCCTGCACCGCGACGCCGACCGATTTGTAGAGGGTGATCTGGTCGGGCGAGGTGCGTCCCGGTCTGCTGCCGGCGACGAGTTCGCCCAGCTCTGCGTGCACGTGCTCGGCTGTGATGAGGCCGTCGCGGATCGGCACCAGCAGGTCGTTGCTGCCCGCCGGGAAGGGCGCCAGCGCGGCCCGCCGCGATTCGACGCACACCAGAGCCTCGGCGACCGTGGCGTCGTCGACCTCGCGGCCGGCCGGGTTGTAGCCGACCGACGTGATGTGCACCCCGGGTGTCAGCCAGGGGCGGCGGATCACGGGGTGGAGGGCGTGGGTGGTCGCGGCGGCGATGTCCGCGCCGTCGAGCGCATCGGCGTAGCCGGATGCCGCACGGACCTCGGCCTCCAGCACGGACGACAGCTCCTCGGCCAGCGCGGCCGCTTTCGCCGGGTCCCGGCCGGCCACCCGGATCTGCCGGACGGGACGGACCCGGCAGATCGCGCGGGCGTGGGACCGGGCCTGCACCCCGGTGCCCAGGATCGCCAGCACCGCTGCGTCCTCGCGGGCCAGCAGCCGTACCGAGAGCGCCGAGCAGGCGGCGGTGCGTGCCGCGGTGATGACCGTGCCGTCCAGCAGCGCCACGGGCTCGCCGGTGTCCGGATCGAACACCACGATGAGGGCCTGGTGGGTCGGCAGCCGGGTGCCGGCATTGTGTGGGAAGAGGGAGACCAGCTTGCTCATGAGCACCCCGGCCGACGGGACGAAGCCGGGCATCGCCGCCAGGAACCCCTCACGCTCGCGCACCAGCGCGGCGACGCGGTCAGGGGCCGAGGCGTGGCCCGCGCTGAGGTCCGCCATCGCCGGGGCCAGCGCGTCGATCAGCGCGTCCATGTCGAGCAGGGCCTCGACGTGCGAGCGCCCCAGTACGAGCATGTGCGCCACCTCCTGATGCCCTGCCGGCCCAAGCCACTCGGTCGAAGCGTCGACCGGGGGCCGCCGGCCCCTGGCGGTGACACGCCGCCCTCCTGACCACTTTCATCCGTACACGCGGGCCGCCCGGACCGCTTTCGGTCAGCGTGCGCCGGGGAACAGGCCGTTGAGCTCCGGGAAGGGCAGGGCACCGGTGAGCGGCTGGTAGTCGCCGGTGTCGTACAGCTGCCGCGCCGCGTGGCGGGCGGCGGTGTAGGCGGTCTGGGCGACGCCCGAGCCGAGGCTGACGCGGGCGACGCCGAGGGCGCCCAGCTCGGCGACGGCGGGTGCTCCGGGGCCGGCCATGACGTTCAGCGGTACGTCGATGCCCGCGGCCAGTTCCGCGAGGGTGGCGGTGTCGGTGACGCCGGGGACGAAGATGCCGTCGGCGCCGGCCTCCACGTACCCGCGCGCCCGCTCCAGGGTGTCCTTCAGCCGGGTGGCGGGGTCGCCGAGTCCGAAGAGGTAGGTGTCGGTGCGGGCGTTGAGGAAGAGGGGCACGCCCGCGCGGTCCGCCGCGGCCCGGGCCGCCGTCAGCCGTGCCGCGAGGTCGGCCGGAGGCCGGGTGCCGTCCTCGATGTTGACGCCCACGGCGCCCGCTTCCAGCACCCGGGTCACGGTCCGGGCGACGCCGGACGCATCCTGCGCGTACCCGCCCTCGATGTCGGCGGTGACCGGTACGCCGACCACCGCGACGATCCGGGCGATCAGGTCCACCACCTCGTCGGCGGAGAGGGTCTCCCCGTCCGGCCGGCCGAGCGACCAGGCCGTCCCGGCGCTGGTGGTGGCGATGGCGGGTGCCCCCGCGGCCTCGATGACACGGGCGCTGGCCACGTCCCAGGCGTTGGCGAGCGCGAGCGGGCGTGCGGGGTCGTGCAGGGAGCGGAAGAGGAGGGCTTTGTCGATGTGCGCTGTGGTCATGCGGTCAGCCAACCAACGCGTCCCGCCTCCTGTCCGGCGAGAATCCGACACCATCGTCTTCCGGCTCCGTGACCGCCGAGAGGCCCCCGGCGCGTACCGGCGCCGGACCCGGCCGCACAATGGTCGCCGGTTTTCTCAATCAGCACGGCAAGGAGCACGGCTCATGGCAAGATCCACCGCTCAGCAGGACCCTGGACGGACAGCGGCCCATCAGGAGCCGCCTCCCGGGACCGAAGGGCTCGGACAGCTGTGGGAGACGTTCCTGCCGCAGCGTGCGGGCACCGTGCGGCTGGCCACGCTCCTGCTCATGGGAACCGTGTCGTTGATCCTTCCTCCTTTGGGCGCCTACTTCTTCTGGCTCGCCGCCCAGACGCCCAATCTCTCGCGCAGGCAGGCTGCCCGCCGACTGCACCTCTTCGAGCACGGCCTGGCCGAGGTGGGCAGGAACGGCGAGGTCTCCGTCTTCCGCTGGGACTCGATGACCGTGCTGCAGGAGATCACCGAGCGGTACGCCAACGGCGTCTACGTCGGGACCACCTACGTCTACACGCTCTACCGGGAGGACGGTACGACGCTCAAGGTGACCGGCTTCTACGCCCAGCCCGAGCGCTGGGGCCCGGCCATCCAGCAGGAGATCACCCGGGCCCAGCTGCCCGGGCTGCTCGCCGGGCTGGAGCGGGGCGGCACCCTGGCCTACGGGGAGCTCTCGGTGAACCTGGGCGGCGTGGCCACGCCGAAGGGCAGCCTGACCTGGCCGGAGGTCGATAGCGCCGAGCTCTCGCAGGGAGTACTGGTGTTGCGCAGGGCCGGCAAGAAGCTGCCCTGGGCGAGGATTCCGGTGAAGAAGATCCCTAACCTCTGCCTCTTCCTCGCCCTGGTCGACCGGCTCCGCCACGGTGGCCCGCGCCAGGGGTTCTGACCGCCCCCTGCCCCCCGGAACACGTGCGGCGACGCCCGGGGCTACTTCGGCGTCGTGTCGCGGATCGATGGGATCGCCGTCCGCAGGGGAAGTCCTGACGGCGGCTGCGCGGCACCCTCGTCCACCGGTAACGGAACGGGCTCTTCCACTTCCCGTCGCCGTGTGCCGGGACGCGGAAGAGCCCGTGCCCGGGGCTCGCGTGCCCGGCGCAGCCCCAGGTGCAGGGCCGGTATCAGGACGCAGGTGACCGCGGCGCTCTGCCACAGCAGTGCGTCGAGCCGGCCGGCCGCGAGGTACGCGCCCGCCGCGACCGCTGCCAGCGCGCACACCCCGCGGTCCACGATGCTCTCCACGGACAGCAGCGTGGCGCGCGGCGCGTTCGCCGGGACGGCGTCGTTGACGAGCTTGCGCTGCACGGGGTAGACGAACCCGGTGATCGCGGCGAACGCGCACAGCAGCGCCGGCACGAGCCAGGGCCCGCCGAGGGTGGTCGCCGCGAGGGCCACGGCGAGCGCCACACTCAGCAGGGACACCCACTGGACCGGCGACAGCCGGCGGCTCAGCCACTGCGGACGTGCCGAGGCCACCGCTTCGGCCACCGTCATGGCCGCGAGCACGGTGCCGTGGGTGCTCTCCCCGATCCCGTGGGCCAGCAGCACCGGTTGGAAGAGGTTCACCTGACAGATGCGTGCCAGGGTGAACACGGCCACGCCCTGCGCCATGAGCAGGGGCAGCCAGGGTGAGACGCGCAGGGCTCGCAGGGCGGCACCCGTGTCGCGCAGGAGGGTCCCGCCGCGCCGCCCGGTGTGCGCCGGGCACGGGCCGAGGCGGGGCAGCGCCAGGGCGCAGAGCAGCGACCCGGCGGCGCCGGCCGCGCTGAGCACGTACGGGGCCGGCTCGGCCAGCGCCATCAGCGGGCCGACGAGCGGCCAGCAGACGACCTTGGCGGCCAGCCCGAGGGACCGTGCCTGGCCCTCGGCGCGCAGATAGTGGGCGTCCGCCCCCTCGGCACGCAGAGCGTCGTACAGATAGGCGCTCGCCGCGCCCGACGCGAGCGAGCGCCCGGCCGCGATGGCGAGGAAGTGCACCAGGAAACCGGTGTAGGACGGGGCCAGGACCGGTGCCAGGTTCGCGGCCGTCATCACGATCGCGCCCACACTCAGGCAGTTGCGGGCGCCGATGCGGTCGGCGACGACACCGGTCGGTATCTCGAACAGGCAGAAGGCGATGTAGTAGATGCTCTGGATGCCGAAGATCTGGCCGTCGGACAGACCCGCGTCGCGCTGGTAGGCGTAGAAGACGGGCATCCACCACAGCAGGTTGAACAGCAGCTGGAAGCCGTTGTTCAGGCGGATGACGCGGCGGGCCACCGGGGAGGCGACCGGCTCGGCGCGACGGTGTGAGCGTGCGGGCATACGGCCGCTCACCGGGCGTAGGGGCGGATCTGGACCAGGTGGAAGACCCCTTGGTCCGTCATCAGCCACTCGATGTCCAGCGCGTCGTCGGGGTCGTTCGCGCTGAAGTGGGACTGCAGCAGGCGTCCGGCGAGGGCCAGCCGGGCCAGGGCGGCACGGGTGCCCGGTGGCAGGTCCTGGCCCGCGGAGCCGACGTCGAGCGTGCGCCCGCCTCCCTCGACGGTGTTGTACAGGTACTGCGCGGGGAGCACCGTGCCGTCCACCACCCGCTCCGGCGAACCGGGCGTGCAGTTCACGTACACGTTGCGGAAGTCCTCACGCCGGGTCGGGTTGCAGGTCACCAGCACGCCCCCGAGGCTCGCCGGCACGTACTCCTGGACGATCACGCCCATGTAGGTGTCGTCCAGGCAGATGCCGACCTGGTGCCGCAGGCGCACACTGCGCGGCGACAGGAGCGACGCCCACACCTGCCGTACGGCGTCCATGAGCTGCCGCGCTCCGCGTACCGTGGTCACCGAGTCGTAGATCCCGGCGGCGGAGAAGCCCGGCAGGTCCTCGGCGTTGGAGGAGGAGCGCACCACCATGCGGCGCCCGTCCGCCAGCAGCCTCGGCACCGACGACGTGATGGCCCGGGCCACCTCCTCGGGCACGGGCGTGCTGCGCACCAGGTGCTGGAGGTTCAGGCACAGCGGGTCCATGATGTCGAACGCCTCAAGTTCCAGGGCCATCTTCAGCTTGCCGATGCCCTGCTGGAGGGCGGGCGAGGAGGTGAGGAACAGGTGGTGCAGGCGGAACGGCAGCGCCACGCCTTCGGGGGCGCGGACGGTCCATGCGACGTACCGGGCCGCGGCGGCTCGCAGCCGCTCCCGTGAGGCGTCCTGCTCGCCCAGCCGAGCGCTCAGATGGCCGAGGAGGTCGCGGCGCGGCGGGCGCGGGCGGGCGTGGAACACCGACAGGTCGGCGGTGCGGCTGTCCAGGACGTGGTGGAGTTCTCCGAGGTTGGCCGCCTTGGTGCCGTAACTGTCGCGGTCGGTGCGCCGCAGCCGGTGCAGGGCGAGGACGGGGGCCTCCTCCAGTAGGGGCGTCTCGATGCGGATGCGCTGCTGGTGCCAGGCGGGCCGCTTCAGGTCCGGTGCGGCGGACAGCGGCTCCAGGGTGACGGTGTCCTCGCTCACCCGGTAGCGCACCCAGGCTCCGTCCAGGCCGTCGCGCCGCACGAGGGTGTCGAGGTCGCGGACGATCGCGTTCGGGATGCCCCACCCCGAGGCCAGCACATTGGTGTGCGAGAGCGGTGTGACCGGGGCGGTGTTGATGAAGCCGGCGACCCTCGGCACGTCGTCGGGCAGGTGGGGCATCGCGACGATGTCCGACCAGCCGAGTTCCGCGGCGGCGGCCTCGTACTCGGCCGGGGTGCGGAAGTGACGCAGGCGGCCCTCGGCCTCTCCGGGATTCAGGCAGGTGCGCGTGCGGTCGCCGAACAGTTCGTGGCTGAGGATGCGCGGGACCACCGCCTCGCTGATCGGGGCCAGTTCCGTTTCCTGACCGTGGTTGGCGGGCTTCAGCAGGAGCGGGAGCCGGCCGTCCACCCGGCCGCGCACATAGAGGTAGAACTCCTCCAGCAGCGCGCCGTGCATGGTGTCCGCCTCGGTCGTCTCCAGCACCAGGAAGGGGCTCTCGGAGCCGTCCGCCGCCCGGTCGGTGTGCAGGGACAGCACACCCAGCAGGAACCGGCGTTCCGGGTCCGTGTACACGGAGGCGTTGAACGCGTCCAGTCGGGCGTCGAGTTCGTCCATGCTCATGCCGAGGACGCGGGTGGCGATGTAGTCGACGTGGAAGGGGTGGGCCTGGGTGTCGAGCAGGTGCCAGGTGCACTCCTGCCGGTCGACCACGACCTTCAGGTAGGGGTGCCCGGCGAGCACCCCGGACAGGGTGCGGAACAGCGGCAGCGACAGGTTGGCGCCGACGACGGTGCGGTCCTCGCCGGCCCCTGCTGTGCCGGTCCGGTCGAGTGCGGAGGTCATGCCCGCGCTCCTTCCGCGCAGTGCACGGGCAGGATGTCCGGCAGGGCGTCCACGAGGGCGGTGAAGTCCCGGACGACGGTCTGCGGCCGGTCCGCGTGCAGCAGGCACAGCGCTGCCATGGTGTTGGCGCCCGCGGCCGGATCGTAGACGGGGACGGGGGTGCCGTCCGGCAGCGAGCTCTCCCCCACGACGGACAGGGTGCTGCCGGCACTGACCGGGGCGGAACGCACCACCGAGGCGGAGTCCCACAGGTGCCGGTGCCGCCACGGCTCGCCCGCGCCGTCCACGGCGAGCACCACCAGTGATCCCGCCGCGCCCTTGGCGTCCTCGGGCGTGAGCGTCCTGGTCGGCCAGTCGGGCGAGCCGCCGAGCAGCTGGTCGGTGAACAGGGCGATCAGGTCGAGCCCGAAGGTCTCCTCGATCTGCGGCACGGTCATCGCGCCGCCGAAGCGCGCCGCCGTCTCGATCACCCACATACGGCCGCGCGCGCCCAGCTTGATCTCGGTATGGGTGCCGCAGTTCTCCAGGCCGAGCGCCTCGACC
This sequence comes from Streptomyces sp. Ru71, assembly GCF_002920535.1. Taxonomy (GTDB): domain Bacteria; phylum Actinomycetota; class Actinomycetes; order Streptomycetales; family Streptomycetaceae; genus Streptomyces. Next base: position 149,421 of record NZ_PQSS01000006.1, read on the forward strand.
GCCTGCCGGGCCAGTTCCACGATCCTGGCCTGGGCCTCGCCGGTGACCGCGGCCGGGGTGATGCCGGCGCGCTCGGTGAACGGCGCCACGGTCGGCATCCGGCCGCTGACGCACACCGGCCGGAAGACGCCCTCGACGACCACGCCCTCGACGCTGACGTAGTCGCCCCAGCCCGGCCCCTCGAACCAGTCCTCGGCGCGGCCGCTGACGATCTCCTCCACGATGAAGTCCTCGCCGGCACCCGCGACATGGAGCTCGGCGTATCCCAGGCGGGCCGACTCCGTCATCACCGCGTACGAACGGGCCCAGGCCGCGGGGGCGTCCGCGGGCTGTCCGATGATCTGGTGCGCGGTCGATCCGGCGCTCCAGGCCGCCTTCAGCAGCAGCGGGCACCGTAACTCCTGGGTGGCCGCGGCCAGTTGCTCCGCCGTCGCGACGGCCCGGAACCGGGGCTGGGGTATGCCCTGGCGCTCCCAGGCGCCGCGCATGAGGCGCTTGTCCCGGGCGAGGGCCGCAGCGGGACCGGCGCCCCGCAGCCCCAGCCGGCGCGAGGCCTCGGCGACCGCGACCACCGCGTACTCGGAGAAGGTGACCACCGCGTCCGCGCCGACCTCTCGGGCACGGGAGGCGATGAGTTCGACCAGGTCGCCCTCGTCGGCGGCCCCGCGTGCGACGACCGAGGCACACAGCCCCCGCACGCCCGCCGCACGGTCGGCCGGCAGTTCGCTGAGTGCCAGCAGGTGCACCTCGGACCTCGCGGCCACCCTGGGCAGGGCGTACCCGATCGGGGGCCCGCCCTTGGCATGCACGTACAGCACCTTCGCCACGGAACTCCAACTCCTTCTGTCTCCGGGGGGCTTCGTGTTTCGTCGGTCTCTTTCCAGCGAAGCAGTCCGGTTGCCCGCCTCTCGCCTCGCCGAGCGCGGTCGTCTCGGGCAAATGCCTGAGTCGGGAGGGGAGTTGCCGCGACGCACACGGGACACGCATGAGGTGTCACGCACGGTGACATTCGTCGAAGATTGAAGGAGTTGAGCTGTGGACGAGGCCGATTTCAAGACGCTGCTCGCGCATCTCCCGGTGTCCTGGTGGGAGGCCGACGGCGGCTCGGGGCGGGTCGAGACCGGGGGCGGCGCCTTCGCCGACGAGCGGGCCGCCCGTCGCTTCCTGGAGTCCCTGCGGCCCCAGCTCACCGGCCCGTCGGCCCGGCCCGGCGACGGCCCCTGCCAGGCTCGTTTCGAGGGGCGCACCTTCTGCGTCAACTGGTGGGCCCGGGGCGACGGCGAGCGGCGTGGAGGCAGCCGCGGAGTCGCGGTCGAGGTGGGGGGTGCCCCGGCGGACCCCGGGGGGTACGCGTCGTTCGCCGACCTGAGTCCGGCGGCGGTGTTCGTGCGCGACCCGGCCGGGCGCTACGTCTGGGCCAACCACGCCTACGCCCATCTGTACGGCACCACACGCGACCGCCTGATCGGCCGTCACCTGACCGAATTCGACGACCCGGAGGACGCGGCCCGGTTCCTCGCCCTCGACGAGGAGGTCCTGACCGCAGGCCACTCCGTGCGGCACACGCTCGTCTACCGGCGCTCGGACGGCTCCCCGGGCCATGCGGCCGGGTACCGCTTCCCCGTGTCCTGGGGCGCGCTGCGCTGTGTGGCGGGCACGTACGTGGACGTCAGTGAGTACTTCCACGCGCTGGACCAGCGGCGCCGGGCCGAGGAGGATCTGCGCGCCCTGCGGGACCACAGCGGTCTGCCCTGCCTGCGCCTGACCGCGGACGGAGTGGTCGGGGAGGCCAGCACCGCCGCCGCCGAACTGCTGCGCGTCCGGCTCCGCGACCTGGTGGGTTCCCCGGCCGACGCCCTGCTGGCCGAGACGCCGGAACGCGCCGCGCTGCACGCGATCTGGGCCGACCTCGTGGGCGGCCGGCGCAGGAGCGCGCAGTCCGGTGCCGTGCTCGTCGACGCGCAGCGGCGCAGGCGGCGCGTGTGGGTGCGGCTGAGCGTCGTGGGCCGTGCCCGGGACCGGGACCTGGGCGTGTGGGCGGTCGTCACCCGACACGGTCTGAGCCACGAGCCCCACCCTCCGCTGACCGCCGCACAGGTGCGCATACTCGCCCTGCTGGCCGGCGGGTGCAGCAATGCCGGCGTCGCCGAGGCGCTGCATCTGTCGCGGCAGACGGTCGACTACCACCTGGCCCGCCTCCGGCAGCTTCTGGGGGCCGCCACCCGGCCGGCGCTCGTGGCTCGCGCCTACGTGCTCGGCATCCTCTCCCCGCAGTGCTGGCCGCCGCGTTCCACCACGGCCGCGTATCCGCTCAGCCCCGCCTGACCGGTGATGGCCGTCGCACGGCCAAAGGTATGGTCCAGGCCGCCGTTTTGTGACCCGCCGGTGAAGGAGGCGTGGGAGAGTTGTCCGATCCGGGAGCCGGACGTAGCGCTGGTGGTCACGACTGCGGTTGTGTCGTGTCCACCTCTCCAACCCCCCACACTTCTTGGAGACTTCATGTGCCGCGCCGCCTTCAGGCTGCCCGTCACCCGTGCGCGTGTCCGGCTCGGGTTCGGCATCGGTCCAGCTCGGAGACCGTAGCGCCGCAGCCGTACCGGCTGGGCGCCATCACTCCGCGCGCATGCCAGGGTCAGTCGTCAGCCTCCACTGACATCGCCGCACTTGGCTCAAAACTTGTCATGCACAGGACATACACGCCTGGGGTCGCGCGGCACGGCTTCGACCACCCCCCACGACCAACCGGCCGGCGCCAAGCCGACCGGACCACCCCCCACACACAGAGAAGAGGAGTCTGCGTGACTTCCCGTTCCAAGCGTCACCAGCGCACCCTGCTGGCGGTTGCCACCGCCGTAGCCGCCGGAGCGCTGCTGAGCAGTACGCTCGGCACCACCGCCAGCGCGGAGCCCACCGCCGCGAGCCGGCCCGGCGCCGCCCCGGTCGCCCTGTCCGCGACGGCCCGCACCTCGCTCATCCAGCAGGCCCAGGCCGAGGTCGCCACGACGGCCAAGGCGATAGGACTCGGCGCCCAGGAGAAGCTGGTCGCCAAGGACGTCGTCCGGGACGCGAACGGCACCGTGCACACGCGGTACGCGCGCACATACGCCGGCCTGCCCGTGCTCGGCGGCGACCTGATCGTGCACACCGCCAAGTCCGGCAGGACCGAGGGTGTGACGAGAGCGTCCAAGAACACGCTGAAGCTCACCTCGCTGGAGCCGCGTGTCGCCCCCGCCAAGGCCGAACAGCAGGCCCTGGGGCTGGCGAAGGCCGCCGGCTCGTCGAAGTCCCGCGCGGACCGGGCGCCGCGCAAGGTCGTCTGGGCCGCATCCGGCACGCCCGTCCTCGCCTACGAGACCGTCGTCGGAGGCCTTCAGGACGACGGCACCCCGAACGAACTGCACGTCATCACCGACGCCGCAACCGGCAGGAAGCTCTTCCAGTACCAGGGCGTCGAGACCGGTGTGGGAAACACCAAGTACAGCGGGAAGGTCGACCTGACGAGCACTCAGTCCGGCTCGTCGTACACGCTCACCGACGCGACGCGTGGCGGGCACAAGACGTACAACCTGGACCACGGCACCTCGGGCACCGGCACGCTGTTCTCCCAGGACAACGACACCTGGGGCGACGGCACCGTCAAGAACGCTGCGACCGCCGCCGCCGACGCCGCCTACGGCGCGCAGGTGACCTGGGACTTCTACAAGAGCACCTTCGGGCGCAACGGCATCAAGAACGACGGCGTCGGCGCCTACTCCCGCGTCCACTACGGCAAGGCGTACGTCAACGCGTTCTGGGACGACAGCTGCTTCTGCATGACCTACGGCGACGGCACCGGCGACGCCGACCCGCTGACCTCCCTGGACGTGGCCGGCCACGAGATGAGCCACGGTGTCACCTCCAACACCGCCGGCCTGGAGTACTCCGGGGAGTCCGGCGGCCTGAACGAGGCCACCTCGGACATCTTCGGCACGGGCGTGGAGTTCTTCGCCAACAACGCCTCCGACCCCGGTGACTACCTCATCGGCGAGAAGATCGACATCAACGGCGACGGCACCCCGCTGCGCTACATGGACAAGCCCAGCAAGGACGGCGGCTCCGCCGACTACTGGTCGTCCTCCGTCGGCGACAAGGACGTGCACTACTCGTCCGGCGTCGCCAACCACTTCTTCTATCTGCTGGCCGAGGGCAGCGGCAAGAAGACGATCAACGGGGTCGACTACGACTCCCCCACCCAGGACGGCTCCACGGTCACCGGCATCGGCCGGGACAAGGCGCTGCAGATCTGGTACAAGGCCCTGACGACGTACTTCACGTCGACCACCGACTACGCCGGCGCCCGCAAGGGCACGCTCTCGGCGGCCGCGGACCTCTACGGCGCCGACAGCGCCGAATCCAAGGCGGTCGCCGCCGCCTGGACCGCCGTCAACGTCGGCTGAGCAGCGCGCACATGACGGGCGGCATCCGGGACTCCTCCCGGGTGCCGCCCTTGCTCGACTCGGCATCTGCGTGGGAGCGCCGCCCCGGACGGTTGTGCCAAGGGTGAAACCACGGGAGTTTCCCGGTCCGTAGGCCCCGGCCAGTGACACTCTGCCGGTGGTGACCGGAGCAGCGCATCGAGCCGCGGTGCTGAGAGGGTTGAGGCGTGACAGCAGCACACAGGCCCACGTGGATGACCGCCGACGTCCTCGCGCCCTACCGGAAGTACCTCACCGATCCGGCGGAACACGAGCTCGCCGACAGGCTTCTGCACTGGGCCTGCGCACACTGCGCCTGCCCACGCGGCCCGCAGTGGCATGCCCGGCGAGCCTTCTACGCCGCGGTCTTCAGCGTCTGCTGCCGGCCACCCGGTGCGACGTGGCAGGAGACCCTCCTGGCGGGGAAGTTCAACGTCTTCTACTTCAACGTCGACGACGGCCCCGCCGAGGAGCTCACCCGGCTGACCGGGCACCTGCACCACGCAGTCCCCGCGGACACCGGTGAACTCGGCAACCTGCACCGAGCCCTCCTCACCGACCTGCGGGCGCTCGGCCTCGACACCGCGCGACTGGAAGCGGACATCGCAGCCCTGTGCGCAGCGGCGGACGCCGAGGACCGGCAGGACATCGCCACCTTGTCGCCCGAGCGGTTCCACACCCTGCGCCTGACGACCGTCGCCTCCACCGCCTACATCAGCTGCTGGGGCGCGATCCGCCGCCTGCCGCTCTCCGGCGAGGAAAGCGCCGTCGAAGCCGCCGGGGAAGCGATCTATCTCGCCAACGACCTGGCTTCCTTGGAGCGCGACTCCTCGGCCCAGGCCCCTCGCGCGGCCCTCACCTCGAACTTCGTGCTGTTCCATGCGGCGCGTACCGGCACCGGCATCCCGCACGCTGCCGATATGGCCGTCGCGCGCTACAACCGCCTCACCGCGGACCTCGCGTCCCGCTCGGGCCCCGTGGCCGACGTCCTCGCCGCCATCGTCGACGGCAACCTCGACGCCCATCTGCGCCTGACAGCCAGCCGATTCCCCGGGGCCACGGACCGCCTGCGCCTCCTCCACAGGGTTCGCACCGACCCGTCCGCCGCCCCCGACTGCGGAGGGCGGAAGGCATGACCTGTTCCCCCTCCGCTCACGACTCCCCGGCCGGCAGGAGTTCGGCGATGATCTCGGTGCCGAGTGCGTAGGCCGGCACGCCCGCGGTGATGAGCGCGGTCTCGGCGACGCCGATGAGGTCGGCGATGCCGGCTCCGGCGTGCAGGGCGCCCTCGGCGTGGATCCGGGCGGGGTGGGCACGGCCCAGGGCCAGGAGTTGCCCGAAGTGCACGAGCTGCTGCACCCGCGCTCCGAGCGGATTGCCGGTCAGCACGATGTGGCGCAGTGCCGCGAGCGCCTCTTCGGTCGGCATCCGGCCGTACTCCCGGGCCAGGCGCAGCCGCTCCTGCACCCCTGCGGGAACGGTTCCGAGGGTGGAGCGGTAACGGTCGCGTACGGCCTCCGTACGGGAGGCGAGCGTGTCGTCCGTCATGACGTGACCCGGGCGATCGAGGCGCGCACGGCCTCCTGGGCTCCCGGCGGGAAGTCCACGGCCCCGCCGATCGCCGCGGCGGCGATCTCCGCTTCGGCGCTCTCCTCGATCGCCACCACGAGGTGGGCGGTGGCCGCCGGGTCCGGGCCGAACACCAGCAGGCCGTGGTTGGCCAGCAGCACCGCGGACGTCGTCGGGCGTCGCCGCAGCACTTCGACGATACCGCGCACCGACACGTCCGAACCGCGGGGTCCCCACGGCACCACGGGGACGTCCTCGGCCTGTCCGAAGCGCAGCATCGGCTCGGTACGGCAGGGCAGCGGCCGGTGCGCCACGGCGAAGGCGGTCGCGGAGGGCGAGTGGGTGTGGATGATCGCGCCCACGTGGGGGCGGGCCCGGTAGACGGCGCTGTGCATGGCGATGATCTCGGCGCTGACGGACTGCAGTGCGCCTTCGAGGACCTGCCCGTCGAAACCGACGGTCGCCAGCTGTCCGGGCCGCAGGCCGCGGACGAAGCCGGGCGTCAGCAGCAGGCGCTCACCGTCGAGTCGAGCGCTGAGGTTGGCGTGCCCGGAGTGGGACATCACCCCGGCCGCGAAGAGCCCTTCCGCGGCCTCCACCAGCTGCTCGGCCCGCTCTGTTCGTGCGTACGTGTCGCTCATGGCGGTGTCTCCAAGTGTGCTGTCGGCGGCCGCTCGTCGGCCGCCGGTCCACGTGCCGACCACTCTTCAACTTGAACTAAGGTTCAAGTCAAATGCCGGGCCGGGTGAGGAGCAGGAGGAGCGGGACATGCGGTTGACGATCGGCCGACTCGCCGAGATCACAGGGGTGCCCGCGTCGGCCATCCGGTACTGGGAGCGCCACGGCCTGCTGCCCGCGCCCGAGCGGGAGAGCGGGCAGCGGCGCTACCCGCCGGAGGCCGCCGAGCGGATCACGGTGCTGCGCAAGTGCCAGCAGGCCGGGCTGACCCTGAGCGAGATCAGGGAGTTCCAGCGGGAGCAGCCGCGCAGAAAGGCGATGATCCGCGCCAAGATCACCGAGATCGAGCAGCGCATGGTCGATCTCGACCACGCCCATCAGCTCCTCACCCACGCCCTGAAGTGCAGCAAGGAGGACATCGTCAGATGCCCGAAGTTCCGTGAGCAGATGGCGGCCTGGCAGGCGCCCGGTCCGACGCCGTGAACGCTGACAGCGCGCCGGTGGGTGTGATCACATGTCCTGCACACCGTGGACGCGGTGTGATTTCCTGCCCAGCGAAAGCGAGTTGTCCATGACAGTGGGACGAAGAGTCTTTCTCGGCGCGTTCACCGCGGGCGCGGTGACGGTCGCAGCCGGCACGGAGGCGGCTGCCGACGGCGAGTACACGGCATACGCCTCTCCGGCCCAGTTCTACGGAACGTCGACCACCGCGCACACCGTCACCATCAACCACAAGGCGACGTCCGGGGAGGCCGTCGCCCTGAACGTGACGTCCGACAATCCCGATACCTCGGCCGTGTACATCACCGGCGTGGAGACCGGGCGGGGCACTGTCAAGATCGCCCATGTCGGCTATGCGGACGGCTCGGACGCGAACGCCTCGGCCCTGTCGATCGACCTCCAGACGTCCGGGACCGCGGCCCAGGGCATCTATGTGACCGCGACCAACGGGGCGACCAAGGGCAGTCTGATCGCTCTGCGCAACAACCCGGGCCTGGACGACCTCGTCGTGAAGGGCAGCGGCCGCACCGGCATAGGCATCGGCCGTGGCGACACCCCGCAGGCACAGCTGCATGTGGTTCAGCGCTCCACCGCCCCGGCGGCGCTGCTGCTGGAAGGCCCCGCGCGCCTGGCGAACGTGACGGCCGAGCCGACCAACGCGCCCGCCGCGCTGGGCGGAGGCTCTCTGTACGCGCAGGGTGGTGCCCTGTACTGGAAGGGCGGCAACGGTACGGTGACCCGCATCGGTCCGGCGTAGGGCAGGCGACATGCAACTGACGACCGAGGAACTCGTCTCGGAGTTCCATGATGCTGTGATGGAGCTGTACTTCGCCCGCAAGCGCATCGTCGCCCTGGAGGCGGAGAACGCCGAACTGAAGGCACGCCTGGCGGCGGCCGAGCAGCGGGAGGGCTGACGCGGGGCCGGGTCACTGCGGCACGGGCAGGCATTCGGCGAGCAGGCCGACGATGTCGCGCCAGGCCCGCTGCGCGTGCAGCGGGTGAGAGCCGACGCTGGGGAGCACCGCGTGGCCGACCGCGGGGTGGTGAAAGGCGTGCAGGGCGCCGCCGTAGACCACGAGGCGCCAGTCGACGCCCGCGCCCTGCATCTCGGCGGCGAACGCGTCCCGTTGCTCAGGCGGCATGATCGGGTCCTCCGATCCGACGCCGGCCCACACGGGGCAGCGGATGCGCGCCGCCTCGCCCGGTCGGCCCGTGGTAGTTGCGTTGACCGTTCCGATCGCCCGCAGGTCGACGCCGTCGCGCCCCAGTTCCAGCGCGATCGCGCCCCCGGTGCCGTAGCCGATGGCGGCGATCCGGTCGGGGTCGGTCCGCGGCTCGGCACGGAGCACGTCGAGTGCCGCGTGGCCGATGCCCCGCATCCGGTCGGGGTCGGCGAGCAGCGGCATCACACGTGCCGGCATCTCCTGCGGGTCGGTGAACCAGCGCCCGCCGTGCAGGTCGAAGGCCAGCACCACATAGCCGAGTTCGGCCAGGGTGTCGGCCCGGCGGCGCAGGACGTCGTTCAGGCCCGGCCCCTCCGGCCCCAGCAGCACCCCGGGGCGGCGGTCCGCACCGGCGGGGAGTGCGAGGTGGCCGGTCATCGTCAGGCCGTCGGCTTGGTAGGTGACCGTGCGCGTGGTAACCGTCGTCATGGGACGGGACCGTAGTGTGCGCCGAGCCGGGCCGGTCTCTGCCGTCGGCAGAACGACGATGCCGCGCCCGGGAACGGTCCGGAAAACGGGGGTGATCGGCTCGGGGCGGTGTGCGAGGATCCGAGCGTGCTGACTGAACGGATCGCGGCGGTGGACTGGGCCGCGATTCCCACACCGGTCCTGCGGGTCCCGCCGTGCGCCGCCGAACGCTTTCCGCACGGCTGGCGGCTTCCGAGTCCGGTGGCACCCCTGCAGGCGCTGGCCACCGCCCGCAATCAGGTCCAGGTCGCCGAGGCCATGACCCGGCTGCAGAACACCAGCATCCTGCACGGCCACATGGCCGCGGTCTTTCCGGCAGCGGTCGCGGCGGCCCCGCTCCTGCTGGACATCGCCGAGGAACCGGACGCGCATCCCCTGGCCCGGGATTCCGCCCTCGGCCTGCTGAGCGACTTCCTGGCGCTGAACCCCTTCGCCGAATTCAATCGCGTAGACGGCACACCCCTGTGCTGCGCCGTGGCCGAACTGATCCGCGCCCGCCGGCCGTTCCTGCGCTCGCTCGGCAAACGCGGCCGGACCCTGCTGCGGGAGACCGACGACCACTGGCGCTTCGAGGTCGGCGAGGTCCTGCCGGACGCGGGCCGGCCCTTCGTCTTCGGGATGCTGGACGGGCGGCTCCCCGGCCCAGCGGTCCGGGTGGAGATCCAGCACAACGGCGCACAGTGCCTCGCCTCGGTCGAGTACCAGCCGGAGAGCGAGTCCGGCGACGCCTGCGTACGCCTGGACGATTCCGCCGAGGTGGCGGTCGGCGCCGTGCTCCGCCCGGCCGAGTGCGGCGAGCGGGAGCACTGAGTCACCTACGACGGATGTCGCGACCGGGGCGGTCAGCCCGTCTCGTCTTCAGAAGCCTCGGCGGCCGCAGCGGCCGGTCGGGTACGGCGCACGGTCATCACGACGGCGGCCGCTCCGGTGGCGGCCAGGAGTACGGCGGCCACGGTGAGCCCGTGTTCGGCCGCGACGCGGGGGCCGCCGGCCGTGTCCAGGTAGGCCCCGCCGATGAGGGCGGTGCCGAGGGTGCCGCCGAGTTGCTGGACGGCGTTGAGGAGTCCCGCGGCGGAGCCGGTCTCCTGCGGTCCGGCGGCCCCCAGCGCGGTGGTGAAGAACGGCGGCGTGAACAGCCCGGTGCCCAGCCCCGCCAGCCCCAGAGCGAACGGCAGGGCCGTCGGGTAGGCGTCGGGGGCGGCGGCGCGGTAGGCCAGGACGGCAGCCGTCAGTCCAAGGGCGAGAGTGGCGATGCCGGCGTGCATGACGCGGGTGCCGTACCGGGGAGCGAGGTGGCTTCCGGCGGCCCACGAGGCGATGGCCAGTCCCGTCGACCAGGGCAGCAGGCTGAGTCCGGCGGTGAGCGGCCCGTCGTGGAGGCCGAGTTCGAGGTGGAGGACGACGACGGTCATGACGCCGTTCATCACGGCGAAGAACAGCGTCGACGTGGCCAGTGCCGCGGGAAAGACGCGGCCGCGCAGCAGGGCGGGTTCGATCAGCGGATCCTTGCCGAGGCGGGCGACGCGGCGCTGCTGGACGGCGAACACCGTCAGGACGGCGGCGCCGGCCGCGGCGATCGCCCATGCGGCGAGTCCCGGGTGACCGGTGGCCAGCGGGCACACCAGCAGAGCGGTGCCGAGCATGGCCAGTGCGGTGCCGGCCGGGTCGAGACGCGGGCGCACGGGGGCGCGGTCCTCGCGCAGACACGGGGTGAGCGCCAGGACGGCGGCAGCGAGGGGGAGGTTGACGAGGAAGACGACGCGCCAGGAGGAGCCGAGCAGGTCGGCATGGGTGAGGACGCCACCGAGCGCGGGGCCGGCGACGGCGGACAGCCCCATGACGGGACCGATCATGCCGAGCGCCTTGGACAGCTCCGGGCCGGTGAACAGGGCACGGATCAGCCCGAACGTCTGCGGGATGACCGCGGCCGCGGCGGCGCCCTGCACGGCGCGCAGGGCGATGAGGGCTGCGGCGGTGGGAGCGAGCGCGCACGCCAGGGAGGCCGCGGCGAACGCGATGACCCCGGCGCGGAAGACGCGTTTGCGGCCGTGGATGTCGCCGAGGCGGCCGCCGCTGAGCAGGCCGAGGGCGAAGGCGAGGGTGTAGGAGGCGCTGAACCACGGGATGGTGGTGTCCGCTCCGCCGAGGTCGGTGTGGATGACGGGGGCGGCGACCTGGACGATCGTGGCGTCGAGGAGGTTCATGGCCTCGGCGGCGAGGAGCGCGGCGAGCGCGATCCAGCGCCATCGGTGCCTCGCGCCGCCGGAGGCGGTGCCCGGTGCGGCGGGCGCGGTGGTGGTCGCGGGTGTACCGGTCGTGCGGGACATGCGGGCCCCCAGGGATGGGTTTCTCGGCTGGTCGGCGACCACCGTGCCCGCCCGCCTGGGCCGGCTTCCATTTCTTCGCGGTCGATGGGTGATTACTTCCACCAGGGTCGGCTAGTTTGCTCGATATGCTCGTGCTGGACGATGTGGACCGGGGCCTGATCCATGCTCTGCAGGTGGACGCGCGGGCGCCGTTCACCCTCATCGCCGAAGTGCTCGGCTCCTCGACGCAGACCGTCGTCCGCCGCTATCGGCGCCTGTACGCGCGGGCCGGGCTGCGGGTGGTGACGCTGCCGACGCCGCGCAGCGCGGGCGTCCACCAGTGGTTCGTACGGCTGACGGCCGCGACGCGCAGCGCCCACGACCTGGCTGTGGCGCTGGCGCGTCGGCCGGACACCTCGTGGGTGCGGCTGACGTCCGGTGGCACGGAGATCGCGGCGATCATCCAGACGCCGCCGTCCGGTCCGGACGCGCACGCGCTGCTGCTGCGCGACATCCCGCGCACCGCGGGGATCACCTCGGTCTCCGCGCACTATCTCCTGCACACCTACCTCGGCGGCCCGACCGCCTGGCGGGGGCGGGTGAACGTCCTGGACGAGGACCAGCAGGCCCGGCTGCGCGCCGGACGGGACACAGCCGGCGCGGAAGGGCCCATCCCGGGTCCCGGGGCGGAGCCGTACCTGTTGACCGACGCGGACCGCGTGTTGCTGTGCGCGTTGCGCGAGGACGCGCGGCGCAGCTACGCGGATCTGGCGGCGGCGACCGGCACGACGGCGTCGACGGTGGCCCGCAGGCTCGCCGAACTGCGGGCGCGCGGCGCGCTGTTCTTCGACGTGGACGTGGACCCCGCGCTGGTGGGCGTCACGGTGTCGGCGCTGCTGTGGATGCAGATCGCTCCGGCGCACCTGGAGACCGTGGCGACCGCGCTGTCGGGCCACGAGGAACTGGCGGTCGTCGCGGCGACGACGGGGCCGACGAACCTGGTCGCGCAGGCGCTGTGCCAGGACGCGGAGGCGCTCCACACCTATCTGACGCGGCGCCTGGCGTGGGAGGCGATCACGCGCATCGAGACGGCCCCGGTGCTGCGCACGTACAAGGCCGCGGTGACGATGCGGACGCACTGACCCGTTCAGCGCGCCTCCCGGACGATCCACCGGAGGTACCGCTACTTTTATCCGTTATAAGCACACTGTCCGTACGTTCGAGCCGCGCTCGCGCGTACGGCGGTGGTCCCTGCCTGCTCCGCAGCCGTCCCCCACTGGAGCCGCCATGCCCCTGCTGCTCATCCAAGGCACGTACCGTCTGAAGGGCACGAAGCCGGACGGAGACACCGTCCATTTCGTCGCCGACAGCCCCGACGAGTGGAAGCTCGTCGGCGGCAAGCACCCCGTCATCGCCTCCAGCAGCGGTGACGCGCCCCTGCGTCTGGAGGGCATCGACGCGCTGGAGACCCACTACGCCGGGGTGCACCAGCCCCTGGAGTTCGGCCACGCGGCCGCGTCGGAGCTCCTGAGCTGGCTCGGGTTCAACTCCGTGGAGCGCCAGCGGGACGAGAAGGTCACCGCCTCGACCCCCGAGACCGTGCCCGGCTGGATCCTCACCGGGGGCGGTGACGTCAACAACCGCGCCGTGGCTCTCGCCGGCCGGGGTGCCCCTCCCGCGGCCAGCGGTACGGCGGTGGTCGTGGACGTACCGCTGCTGCGGCAGACCGCCAACCACCACCTGGCGTCGCTGGGTCTGGTCTATCCCACCTTCTACGCCGGCCTCTTCCCCGACCTGCGCGAGGAACTCACCGACGTCGCGCGCAGTGCCCGCACGGCCGGTCAGGGGCTGTGGTCGAAGGACGTGACGACGTCCGGATTCAAGGTCGCCGACCTGTCCACGATCACCGACAACGCCGTGATCCTGCCCAAGCTCTTCCGGCGCCTGGTGGACTACTTCCAGCTGGGCATGCCGATCTCCTGCTTCCCCGCCTTCCTCGCGGGCAAGGGGGACATGCTGACGGTGATGGCCACCGGAGAGCGCCTGGTGGGACTGCACCACGTCGTCACCGTCAGCAACGGCCACACCGTCCGTCTCACCCATCCGGTCGAGGACCTCCTCTTCGACGAGGGCTGAGAGGAGGACAGGCCCAGGAAGCACTCACGCGCCATCAGGAGGCAGTGCGGCGTTACCGGGAAGGCAACCACATCCCTGTGGTACGTGGCGTAGACCACGCCTAGGATGTCGCGGATCCGACGGCTGGAACGGCGTGCCGGGCCGGCCGTCACCGAGCCCACCGTGAGGTTGAAGACATGCGTTCCTCCGCCGGAGCCGCCGCGCGCCGCCCGCGCGTTCGCGCCCGACTCGCCGTCGCCGCCGTCGCCGCCGTACTCGCTGTCACGACCCCCGCTCTCATATCCGGCGCGGCCAGGGCCGGTACCGGGCGCACCCCGGGTCCCGCGGTGACCGCGCACTGGTCGACGCAGGCCCTCGCTCCCGGCGTCACCGTCCGCTCGGGGGTGCTGAAGAGCGGGGTCACTCACTCCTGGACCGTCTCGGTCCAGGTCCCGAGCGTGCTGCGGTTCAGCAGCAACGACCCGGACGCACCCGTCAGCTGGTCCGAGGTGTCCACCCGTGCCTGGGCCGACGCCACGGCGAAGAAGCTGACGGAGGCGGGTCTGCAGCCGCGTGTCGAGGCGGTCGAGTGGCCGCGCTACGCCGACACGCCGCACGGCGTCATGGGCTACCGGGTCCGCGTCGGGCGCTTCGCCACCAAGGACCAGTCCCAGGGGACGGTGACGGCCGTCAACGGGCTCGGCCTGCACGCCACCGCCTCCTGGACCGGTTACGACGTCCAGGAGCCGGCCGACCTGCAGCACGTGCACGTCGCGGTCATCGACCCCAGGACGTTCAGCGGGCAGGTCGAGGCCACTCATGACGGCAATGTCGCCGACCGCGTGACCACCTCCGCCGTGGCCAGGAAGCTCCACTCGCTGGTCGGTGTCAACGGCGGCTTCTTCGTGATGACGCCGAACGACGGTGTGCCGGGGGTGATGTCCGCCATCGGCGCCTACGACGGCGAGCTCGCATCCATGGCGGTCGGCGCACGCTCCGCACTGATCATCGACGACGGCCGCAGGTTCCGGACGGCGGACCTCACCAGCACGGTGACGGTCCGGTCGGGCGATGCCGCCTTCCGGATCCAGGGCATCAACCGGCGGCCCGGAACGGTCCGTGACTGCGGCCGTCCCGGCGCCAGGCCGAGTGAGCTTCCCTGGCAGGACGTGACCTGCCAACTGGACGACGACATGGTGCAGTTCACTCCCGCCTTCCAGGCCGACCTGCCGACCGGTCCCGGCACCCAGGTCGTCCTGGACGCGTCCGGCAGCGTCGTCTCGGTCGGTGCCCGTGGCGGCCGGGTGCCGGTGAACGGGCGTGTCCTGCAGGGCATCGGCCGGGCCGCCGACTGGCTGACGGCACACGCGAAGCCGGGACAGCGGCTCACGGTGAGCGAGGTCGTCCGCGACAGCGAGGGCAGGCGCGTCGAGCTGGGCGCCGGCGACTCCCTCCTCAGCGCGGCCCCGACGCTGCTGCAGGACGGCCGTATCGACATCGACGCCGCCGCGGAGGGCGTCGTCGACCCGGAGTACCCGCACTTCGGCTACGCCTGGGCCAACGTCCGTCAGCCCCGCACGATGGCCGGCGTCGACAAGCAGGGCCGCCTCATTCTCGCCACGGTCGACGGCAGGCTGAAGGGCGGCAGCGAGGGCTTCACCCTCTACGAGGCCGCCACGTTCATGAAGTCGCTCGGCGCGGTGCAGGCGATCAACCTCGACGGCGGCGGCTCCACGGCCATGGCCGTCAAGGGAGCGCTGGTCAACCAGCCGTCCGACGCGACCGGCGAGCGCGCGGTGGGAGACACCCTGCAGGTACTGCCGGCCGCCGGCTGACCACCGTCGCTCACTCCCCGTCCTGCCGCGGCAGCCCCGCCCCCACCCGCTGCGCCGTCTCCCGCAGCCAGATGTGGCCGCGTCGTGGGTGTGGACGGGGTGCCACCACAGGGCCTCCCGCAGGGGCACGGCCTCGTACGGCGGTTTGTGCGCTGGTACGTCACCCACGGCAGCCGGGCCAGGTCCTTGCGGGTGAGCCGGTCGCCGACGCCCGGATGGTCCTCGGCGACGAGGAACACCCAGCGGTCGTTGTAGAGGTCCGCTCGGCCGCACCGGAACCGTCGACGAGGTCGCCGGGCTGGTCGTGTTCCTGCTGTCGGAGGAGTCGTCGTTCGTCACCGGTGCCGAGATCCCCGTCGACGGCGGGCTGACCGCGCGCGGCGGGGTCAAGTCGGTCTCCGACGCGCTGCGCGAGGGGGCTCGTGAAGGGGCTGGAAGGCAGGGCGCTGTCCGTTTCGCGGGGCATCGGCGGTCCGGTAGGTCGTCCGTGCGTCAGCCGGCGTCTGGCAGGCCCCATATATGGACGGACGTCCGGTCTTCGGAAAACGTGTACCAGTTGCCGTTGCCCGCCGTGCGGGCGGGGCCGGTGACCGGGTGGGGGTAGGAGACCTCGCCGCGCAGGGTCATACCGGTGGTGTCCAGCAGCCAGTGGCGGGCCGGGCCGTGTCCCGCGTCGCCGGCCGAGGTGCCGGCGACGACGGTGTCCTCGGTGACGAAGGCGGCCTCCATGTCCCAGTACACCCGGCCACCGCCCGGATGCCCGGGCACGGTGCCCTCCGCGTCCAGGTCCCGCAGCATCGCGCCGCCCTCGGCCGCGTGCAGGTAGAGCGCGTCCTGCTGCACATCCGTGGCGAGCAGATGCCGGCCCGACGGGCTCACGTCCAGCAGCACCGTCTCGTCGTCGATCTTGTGCACGGCCAGCCGCCGCCCGTCCCAGCGTCCCCACAGTGCGGGAGAGCCCTCCTCGCCCTCGCCGACGCTCAGGCCCATCTGAGCCGGATCGGGGTGCGGCGTGTGGAACGAGCCCGAGGCCACCGTGCCGATGCTCGCGCGGCCCAGGACGCGGCCGTCGGCGGCGTCCAGGACGAGCCACTGCTCGTCGTCCTCCGCACGGACATGCGCCCAGACCAGCCTGCCGTCGGCGGAGAACGCGGCGGATCCGCTATCGGGACACCCGTGCTCCTCCTCGTCGTCGGCGTACTCGGCGAACTCCCGGTGCTCGTGCGGGTGTTCACCGGCCCAGCAGGCGTGCCGCAGCTCCCACAGGGTGGCGCCGGACGCGTCCACGCAGCGCACCGCGTGCACTCCGGCGAACACGGCCGTACCGCCGTCCCCGGACACCGTCGCAGTGCCGAAGCCGCGCGGCCAGGGAGCGGGGAAGCGCACCACGCCGCCCGTGTCCGGGTCGAGCGCGGCCAGTTCGGCGTCGGAACGCTGTACGACCAGCCGGCGCCCGGCCCGGTGCAGGACTTCGGGCGCGTCCGCCGACCTCGGGTCCAGTGGGGCGGCGATGGTGGCGACGAGACGAGCGGCGGTCACTGAGTCCTCCCGCGTGTGAGAAAGGGACGTGGGCTCAACCCGACCGGGCCATGAGGTGTGCGACCACGGAGACGCGGCCCCCGCACTCCGGGCAGGTCGCCGCTCCGAAGGCATGGGTCAGGGCATCGGCCACATCCTCCTGGCCGTCCGCCAGAGCCAGCTCGTACAGGCGGCGGCCCAGGCCGTCGAGAGCGCCGGGTGCGGCCGGCTGAAGAGGCACGGTGTCGGCGTCGTCGGAGCAGACGTCGTCCTGAGACGTGCCGGAGGAGGCCCGCTCACCGATGACCACCCACAGCTCCGCGCAGCAGTCCGGGTCGGGGCACTCCAGCTCGTACTCCTCACCGGCGATGCCCCAGAACAGGTCCTCGGCCCAGTGGACGTCACCCTCCAGGTTCACCAGCGTCTCCAGCAGGACGCAGTAGTCGTTCCGGTCGGCGGTGGCCGGTCGCCTGCGGTGTGCGGCGGCCAGCAGCCGTGCCACCTCTGGCGCGTGCCGGTCCCGCAGGTCTCGGGTCTCGTGGCGCCGGTCGGCCTGCACGAGGAGCGCGCCGGCCAGGTGCAGGGCCGCGGACGCCGTGTCGGCGTCGACGCCCTCGGCCATGTCCGTCAGCGCCCGCCAGACCTGCGGGTCGGACACGTCGAGGGAACCGTTGTGATACAGCTCGGTCCACAGATCGCTCCAGGCCTGCCCGTCCCGGCCGCCGGCGGCACCCTCCAGCAAGGCGGTCAGGCGTCCGGAAGCCGCGTCGTCCGACTGGGTCATGGGGCCACTGCGCTTCATACGCGGCATCTAAGCAGTCCGGCCCAGGCTGGTGAGGAAACCGCCGCGGGCGGTTCCGGAGGCGAGCAGGCGGCCCCAGTCGAGCACCTCGGGCAGTTCGTCGACGGACACGACGAGCGCTCCCCCGGCCCGTTCGACGTCGGAACACCAGTCGGCCATGTCCGCCATGTCGCCGGTCCCGCCCGTTCCGCCGACCACGCGCGCGCCGAGCGCGGGCACCACGGCCCCGGCCTCACCGGGGCCGTCCACCACGCACAACGTGAGCCGGGCGGCGATACCCCACCCGGCGCACCGGGGCACCGCTCCGCCGGGCGCCGGCAGGAGCGGCAGGGCCTGGTGCACGGGAGCGGCGGCCAACAGCAGCGCCGGTGTGGCGCCTCGGACGAACACGGTGTTCTCAGGGCTGACAAGCATCCGGTCACTCTCGCACGTCCCACCTGCCGGAGGCGCGAGCAGGGGCTGTATCGGGGAATCGGGGATCACTTCGCGGTCGGGCCGGCGGCCGGTCGGGATGCCAGCAGTGCGGGAACCAGGCGGTGCGACGAGCGCAGGACGTCGGCGACGAAGACGCGGCGCCCGACGCCGAGCTGGCGCAGCGCAGGACCGTGGTCGACGGCCACCACCGCGCAGACGCCCAGGAGAAGCGCCTGCCACAGGACCGTCACCGGGCGGCGCACGGCACGGGGCAACTCCCCCAGCAACAGGTTCAGGCGCTCGCAGTGGAACGGGACGTGGCGTTGCTCATCCGCCAGGATGCGGGCGGCCACGTCGCAGGTGAGCGGGTCGTCGGTGCCGTCGCGCAGGGCGCGGTAGTAGCGAAGCGCCACCACCTCCGCGATCAGCAGCACCAGGAGTTCCATGCGCAGGCCTGTGAGGCGGCGCAGGCGTATGAAGACGGCGTCGCTCCAGTGGCCGGTCAGTGTCGTCATGCCGCCCGCGGCCAGGAGCCGGGCCAGGAGCCGGGCGTGGTTCTGCTCCTCGGCGACGAAGAGCCGGACCGCTGCCGCGTAGTCGGGGTCGCCGGTCGCTTCGGCCTTGGCCGTGAGGCTGGATCCGTCACCGTCCTCACCGACTTGGAAGCGCTGGATGCTCGCCCACACGGCGGGGTGCAGGGTCGCCCCCCGCGCCCAGTCGGGGTCGCCCTTGACGGCCCTTCGGTCCCGCTCGTCCTCGAACCGCCGCGTCCATGTGGCGTGCCCGCTCGCCCGCATCTGTGAGGCTCCTCTCCTGGGCACGGCCACCGTGCCCTGAAGAGGGAGGACGCAAGCAGCTCCGGCACCGTTCCGGCCCGGTCGAGGGCTGGGCCCGCCGAGCGCGGAGCCCGTCACCGCCGCCTTGGGCCGGGCGGCGGGGAGACCTCGGCTCAGCGCCGGACCGGGCGGACCGGGAGCGCTTCGACGCTGTTGCCGATGAAGCTGCGCTGACGCGGCAGTTCGGCCTCGGGGACGGCGAGGTCGAGGTCCGGGAAGCGGGTGAAGAGCCGTTCCAGGGCGATCGTGGCCTCCAGGCGGGCGAGCGGGGCGCCCACGCAGTAGTGCGCGCCCTGGCCGAAGGACAGGTGCCGGGCCGCGCCGGGCCGGGTGATGTCGAAGCGGTCGGCGTCCGGGCCGTGGAAGGCCTCGTCGCGCCCGGCGGCGGTGTAGCCGGCGAGGACCGGGGTGCCCTGCGGGATCACGGTGCCGCCGAGGGGCAGGTCACGGGTGGGGTAGCGGAAGGGGAACCAGCTGACGGGGCCGTCCCAGCGCAGCGTCTCGTCCACCACGTCCGACCAGGCGGCCTTGCCTTCCAGGACGAGGGCGAGCTGGTCCCGGTGGGTGCACAGGGCCCGTACGGCGTTGCTGATCAGGTTGAGGGTGGTCTCGTGTCCGGCGACGAGCATCAGGCGCATCGTGCCGATGAGTTCGGCCTCGCTGAGCCGGTCGCCGTGGCCCTCGCGGGCGGCGATCAGGGCGCTGGTCAGGTCGTCGCCGGGGGCGGCCCGGCGGGCGGCCGCGATCGTGCCGAGCAGTCCGACGAGCTCGCGTACGGCGGCCATCACCTCCGCCGGGGTGGTGTCGGTGGCGATGATCACCGTGTAGGTGAGGTCGTGCAGCCGGCCCCGGTGTTCGTCGTCCACGCCGAGCAGTTCGCAGATGACACTCAGCGGGAGCGGGAGCGCGAAGTGGGTGCGCAGGTCCGCGATGCCGTGGGGGTCCTCGGCGGCGGCCCGGCCGAGGTCGTCGAGGAGGCCGGCGGTCAGTTCCTCGATGCGCGGCCGCAGCCGCTCCACCTGGCGGGCGGTGAAGGCGTTCCCGACGAGGGAGCGCAGTCTGCGGTGGTCGGCGCCGTCGGCGGTGTGCATGCCCTGGGCGTCGGCGAAGACCCGCAGCGGCCAGTCGGCGGGGATCGTCCCGTCGTTCAGGGCCGGGCAGTGGCGGGCGTCCTTGGCCACGTCGGGGTGGGAGAGGAACTCCTTGAGCTCCTCGTGCCCCAGGACGACCGCCGCGGGTACCCCGCCGGGCAGGACGACGTCCGCGACGGGCCCCCGGGCCCGCAGTTCGGTGTTCAGGGCGTGCGGACAGCCGCCGGCGGGGTCGACGACGTGCGCGGGAGCGGGGGTGTGGGACGACAAGCCGGAACTCCTGACGATTTGATCGAATACCGGCCAACAGTGCGGCGTGGTGGCCCGGTTGCACAAGTCCGACCCGCCGACACCTCGGCCGGGAACCGCGCCGACCGCGGCTCGGCGACACTGGCCGCCATGGCCCCGGTGTGACAGCATCCCCAAGTGACCCTGCGGGCACGGCTGTTGTGCATTACGGTGCTGATCCTTCGATGTCCCGCGAGGAGGGAGACTGACGTGGAACAGCCCGAGGCGGCGGACCTCGCGCTGGGGCGGGCCATCGTGGCGCGGATCGCTCCCGAGGAGCTGCCCTACTTCGACGAGACCGCGGCGAGCCTGCCCAAGCGCCCCGGCCGGCGGGCGCGGCGGCGCGTCGAGGACGATCCGCTGGCCTTCGGTGGTGCCGCCGAACTCATCGTCACCAGCATCGCCTGCGGGGTCGCGACCGAAGTGGTCAAGATGATGGGCGAGACGGTCGGCAGCGGCCTGGTGGCCCGGCTCCGCCGCCTGCTGACCCGGGGCCGCGGCGAGGAGCAGACCGCGCCCGATGCCGAACAGCAGCGTCCCGCCCTCACCGAGGAACGGATCGCCGAGCTGGGGGCCGCGGCCGGACGCAAGGCGGTCCTCCTCGGACTGCCCCCGGACCGCGCCGAGTTGCTCGCCGAGGCGGTCCGGGACCAGCTGAGGGCTGCCGACAGGCCCGGTTCCGGCACGTGACGGCCGCCCCGAGCGGCGAGCTGCCCGTGGAGGCGGTGCCGCCACCGCGCCGGCCGCTGCCCTCGGGGACACTCCTGGCGTTCGTCCTGCTGATCTGCGCGGTGCTGGCGTTCATGGCCGTCCTGCACCCCGGCTATGCCGACGTCATCGCCGGAGACCGGGGCGCCACCGATCTCAACGACTGCCTGCGCAAAGCCGTGCGGGAGGCCGGAGGGACGGGCGACTTCATCAGGAACGGTCCTCGGCAGCAGCCGTGCGACTCCAGCGACGACCACACGTCGCAGGGCATCCTCGTCTCGTACGTCATCCTCGCCGTGGCCACCGCCGCGCACTACTGGTTCCGCTCCGCCCGCCGCGCCCGGCGACGCGGCGTACGCCCACTGGACGCCGAGCGCTTCCCCTCCCTGCACGCGGAGGTCGCTCGCCTCGCCGCGGGCGTCGAGCAGGCCCGCGGGGCCACGTTCCTGGTGGACTTCCTCGACTCCGGGGTGAACGGCGTCTCCTTCGGCCGGGCCGGCCGCCGCCACATCATCCTCAGCCGCGGCCTGATCCGCCTCCACGACGCCGGCGCGGCCGACCGTGCCGCCTTCCGGGCCGTCGTCCTGCACGAGTTGGCCCATCTGCGCAACCGCGACGTCGACATCACTCTGGTCACCCTGGGACTGCTGCGCTGCTACTTCGCGCTGATGCTCTTCCCCCGGATGTTCGGGGACCTGGTCGGGCTGCTCTTCGTGCCGGGGAGCGCCCCCTACTCGGGGGCCGCGCTGCTCGACGCGGCCGTTTTCGCCACGGTGGCACTGGCCGCCCGTTCGGTGGTTCTGCGGACCAGGGAGTTCCGGGCGGACGCCCGGGTCGTGGAGTGGATGGGGACGTCCGAACCGCTGTTGCACGCCTTCGACCTCGCCTCGGCGGGAGCCGCCGGCCGGCCCCGGCGGTCGGTGCGCGGCTGGTGGGCGCGCATCACCCGCACCCATCCCTCGTTCGCTCAGCGCCGGGCCTGCCTGGCGGACCAGGCGCTGCTGATGCACCAGGGCTTCGGCTTCGCCTTCGTCATCGGTTTCTGCCTGCCGATCTCCTGGGATCCGGTGGCCTCGGTCACCGCACAGATCCGGGAGGACGGCGGCGTCAGCGGCTGGTGGCCCACGTGGCTGATCACCCTGCTGGTGGTCCTGGTGCTGCTGCTGACAGTGGTCCGCGCCTCGCTGCACCGGCTGGGCGCGCAGGCCGCAGGGCCCTCGCCGGTGCCGTTCCGGCTGGGGGTGGGCCTCGGCGTGCTGGCGGGCTTCGCCCTGTCGCCCAGTGCCATCGTCGACCATCTGATGCTGCCGGGGCTGCGCTTGTCCTCCCAGTTCTCCGGCTGGCTGGCGGTGGCGGTGCTGGCGCTGCTGTTCACCGTGTGGTCCCAGTTCCTCGCGGACTGCTGGGCCCTGTCGGTGGACCTGGCCCGGCGGCCCGTGCGCACGGTCGCGGCGCTGGGGCTGGTGGTGGCGGGAGCGGTGGTCGCGGAGGCGGACACCGTCTTCGGGCTCCAGTGGCAGATCGAGTTCGGTCAGTTCATGGACCAGCGGCTGGCCGCGCTGCCGGGACCGCTGCACGCCGCGGTGTGGACGCAGTACGTGTACATGACCCAGCTGATCGATCCCTGGTGGCTGTTCGCCCTGCTGGCCCTGCTCCTGGGGGTGCCGCTGACCGGGGCGGTCCACGGGCGGCGGCTGGCCCGGTACATGGTGCAGGACCGGGTCCGGCCGGCCCGGCGCACCCTCCTTCCGGTGCTGGGCATGACGGCACTGACGGCCACCCTCCTGCCGCCGGTCTACACCTGGTGGGCGCAGCAGCGGGGCCTGGAAGCGCTGGCCTCCCCGCACTTCCTCACCCGCGTCACGATGGCGGCGGCCGCGGGGACGCTGGCCGGCGGCCTCGCCAGAACCCGCGGCATGGTGTGGGCGGTGGCCACCGCGCTCCTGCTGGGCGTCCTGCTGACCGTGTCGTTGCCAAGCGAGCTGTGGGGCTTCCAGCTGGGCGTCGGTATCGAGGCCGCCGTCCTCGGCACGTTCCTGACGTCGGCGCTGCCGCGCGGATCCCGGCGCCCTGCCGGTGGCTGACGGCGCGTCGGGCGAACGCGGCCCGGACCTTGTCGCGTGCGCTCGGACCTGAGGCACGACCCTGCCGGGCGGGCCGGCGCCCTTCCGTATGGCGAGGACCCCCGAGCGGTGGAAGCATGGAAGTGGCGCTACCCGCCACTCCACGCTCTCGCGAGGAGGGATGGTCATGGCCAAGCGTCTGGTCGTCTGCTGCGACGGCACATGGAACTTCGCCGACCAGCCCAGCAAGACGAACGTCGCCAAGGTCGCTCTTTCGGTGCGCCAGGGGTCCGCCGCCGGCAAGGAGCAGCGAATCTACTACCACAGCGGCGTCGGCACGCAGAGGTCGGAGCGGCTGCGGGGCGGGGCCTTCGGTGTGGGGCTGTCCCGGAACGTCGAGGACGCCTACCGCTTCCTCGTCGAGACGTACGAGCCCGACGACGAACTGTTCCTCTTCGGATTCAGCCGGGGCGCGTTCACCGCTCGCAGCCTCGCGGGTCTGGTGCGCAACAGTGGCATCCTGCGCCGGGAACACTCTGACCGGATGCGGGAGGCGTGGTCCCTCTACCGCAATCGGATCGAGCAACCCAACGGCGCGGCCTGCACGTTGTTCCGCCGTTCCTACGCGCACGAGACGGAGATCCGCTTCATCGGGGTGTGGGACACCGTCGGTGCGCTGGGCATACCCGTGCCGGACGCCGCTGCGCTGCAGCCGGCGGTGAACCGGTTCAACCACCGCTGGGCGTTCCACGACACCGAGCTGAGCGGCTGGGTCAACGGGGCCTTCCACGCGCTGGCCATCGATGAGAAGCGCTCGGTGTTCCGGCCGACGCTGTGGCACCAGCGGCCCGACGCCGCGCAGCACGGGCAGGAGTTGAAGCAGGTCTGGTTCGCCGGGGTGCACCTCGACGTCGGCGGCGGGTACGAGGAGGCGGGCCTGTCCGACGTCACTCTGCTCTGGATGGTGGACCAGGCCCGGCGGTACGGCGTGGAGTTCGACGACGACGCCCTCAGGGCGACCGGGCCGAAGGTGATGAGGCCGCAGGACAGTGTCGACTTCCGGGTCGAGCCGAACGGCCTGGGCCCGCTGCACGAGTCCCGGAAGGGCTTCTACCGGCTGGCCAAGGACTACCACCGGCCTCTGGGCAGCGCCGTGAACGACAGGAACGAGCCCGACGGGAACGAGTTCCTGGCGGTCCCGGCCAAGGAGCGCTACGACCGCGACCCGCGTTACCGGCCGCCGGAGCTCAGGCGGTACCTGGCCGCTCAGGATCGGGTCCGGCTGGAGCCCGTCCTGCTGCCGGACCTCGCGGCCGGCCTGCCGCCGATGCCGCCCGCCGCACCCGCACCGTCCTCCGCACCCGCGCCGTCGCCCCCTCCCGCGCCGGGGACCGACCGCACCGACTGAGACGCTCCGGCCCCCACCGACCTGTCCGTCGGCGGGATGCCGTTCACTCGTCACGCGGCGCCCGCTCCGAGTGGCGACCCGCTCGCCGGGACGGGCGACCATGGGGGAAACGACCCGTTCGGGGCCGCACGCCTGGGAGGCGTCAGTGGCACACGGCAACCACACGGACGTCCTCGTCGTCGGTGCCGGGCCGGTCGGGCTCACCGCGGCCCTGGAGCTGCGCAGGCACGGGGTGTCCTGCCGGATCGTCGACCGGCTGCCCGGCCGTCTCCCGTACGCCAAGGCGGTCGGAATCCAGCCCCGCACCCTGGAGCTCTGGGACCGGATGGGTCTGGTCCGGGCCGCGCTGGAGGCGGCCGTCCCCCTGCGCGGCCAGCTCGTGTACGTCAACGGTGCCGAGCAGGGCCGCTACGACATGGCGCTGCCGCCGGAGGTGCCGTACGGCTTCGCCGCGCTGCCCCAGTACGAGACCGAGCGTGTAACCGAGGAGGCCCTCGCCCGCCACGGCACGCACGTCGAGCGCGGCACGGAACTGGTCTCCTTCGAGCAGGACGCGCGGGGAGTGACCGCCCGCCTGAGCCACGCCCCCGGGAGCGAGGAGGAGCTGCGGGTGAGGTTCCTGGTGGGCTGCGACGGCGCGCACAACTCCGTCCGCAAGGGCCTCGGACTCGCCTTCGAGGGCGGTGCGTTCCCGGAGGAGTACATGCTCGGGGACGTGGAGGTCGACTGGGACCTGCCCGAGGGGTACGGTCTGCGCGCCATGCACCTGGACGACGCCGGCGCGGTGGACGACGGCCTGGTGTGCATCCCGCTGCCGGGCGTCAAGCGGTACCGCATGTCGATGTGGGTGCCGCCGCAGCTGTCGACGCTGCGGCAGGAGGACGCGGGCCCGTCCGGCCTCCCCGGCGGCGACGGGGTCGCGCACGGTCTGGAGGGCCGGCGGGCGCCCGGCCTCGCGGACATCCAGGCCGTGCTGGACCGGCTCTCCCCGCAGCGCACCACGGCGTCCTCCCTGCGCTGGTCGTCGGTGTCCGGATCAGCCACCGCATCGTGGACCGGTACGGCGAGGGGCGGGTGTTCGTCGCCGGAGACGCGGCCCACATCCACCCGCCCACGGGCGCCCAGGGCATGAACACCGGCATCCAGGACGCCTGCAACCTCGCCTGGAAACTGGCCCTCGCCCTCACCGGCGGCGCTTCCCGCGGCCTGCTGGCGAGCTACGACACCGAACGCCGCCCGGTCGGCGAGGAAGTCGTGGGCCGCACCGTGCGCCACGCCACCGAAGGCGGCGTACAGACCGACCCGGACGACCCCGCGACGGTCATGCTCCGCGAGGCCCAACTGCTCGTCGGCTACCGGGGCAGCCCCGTCGTCGACACGCCCGGCGACGGCCCCGGCCCACGGCCCGGCGACCGGGCCCCGGACTGCGGCGGGCTCACCGGCCCGATCGCCGCCTACCCGATGCGCCTCTGCGACATCCTGCGCGAGCGCGGGACGGTCCTGCTGCTGTACGGGCCGCCGGCGTCCTACGGCACCGCAGGCGTCGCCCCGTACGAGGAGCTGGCGGAGGAGGCGCGGCGGAAGTCCGGAGGGCGGGTGGAGGTCTGCGCGGTGTGTCCGGCCGACGGCCTCCCGGTCCCGGTCCCCGGCTACACGGACCGGGACGGGGAGTTCGCCGCGCGGTACGCGCTGACGGCGGAGGAGCCGACGGCCTTGGTGGTACGTCCGGACGGATACCTCGGCGCCCGCCTGGAACAGCCCGACATCGCCCGGCTCGGCCGTCACCTCGCAGCGGTGTTCGACACCGACCGATAGCGCTCCGCGAGCCGGGCCAGGGCGACAGCACCGAGCAGAAGGCCGAAGTCCCGCAGCGCGACGTCGTAGTAACCGGGGATGGTCAGCAGGTCGACGATGATGCCGGCGAGCCATCCGGCCACCAGCCAGCCCCCGAAGCGCGGGGCGAGGGCGACGACGAGACCGGCGACGATCTCGATCACTCCCACCGCGTACATGGCCTGCTGGGCGGTGCCCGGAACGACGTCGTCGAGCCAGGGCGCGAGGTAGGTGGGCCAGTCGACGAGCAGGTTGGCGAACTTGTCCAGCCCGAACAGCACCGGCGCCACGACGAACCCGGTGCGCAGGACGAGGAACGCCTGATAGCCCGGATCCCGGAGCGCGGACCGCCGGGAGGTGGCCGATGTGGTGGTTGTGGTCGCGGACGACATGACGCCCTCCTTCTATCGACAACTCTCACTATCGATAGAAGCGCGGCAGTCTTCTTTAGTCAATGGCTTTGGGTTTTACACTGGGATTCGTGGAACCCACGAAGGACGCATCCCCCGATGTCTCCGCCGTCGCCGCCCTCGACGAGCCGACCCGCAGGAGGCTCTACGACCACGTCGTGCGCCAAGCGGGTCCGGTCAGCCGCGACGAGGCCGCCGAGGCTCTCGGCCTTGCCCGGCAGACCGCGGCCTTCCATCTGGACCGCCTGGCCGACGCTTCCCTGCTCGACGTCGTCTACGAGCGGCGCAGCGGACGCACCGGCCCGGGCGCGGGCCGGCCCGCCAAGCTCTACAAGCGCTCCGCCAAGCAGGTCACCGTCAACCTGCCCGAGCGCAACTACGAGCTGGCCGGGCATCTCCTCGCCCAGGCGCTGGAGGAGTCCGAGGTCACCGGTGAACCGGTCCGCCCGGTCCTGCACCGAAAGGCCCACGAGCTGGGCACACAGCTCGCGGGACCGGGACAGGCGGACGCGTTCGCCGTGCTGGAGGCGAACGGCTTCGAACCCCGCCGCGACGGTGACGCCATCAGCCTGGACAACTGCCCGTTCCACACACTCGCCCGCGAGCACACCGAGACGGTCTGCGGCATGAACCTGCATCTGCTGCGCGGCATGCTGGACGGCCTTGCCGAAAGCGGCCTCCAGGCACGCCCGGCGCCGAGGCCCGGTCACTGCTGCGTACGCCTCACTCGGACTTGATGGTCTTCATCGTGAGGTGGGACGTGAAGCGCAGGACGCCCGGAAGTCCGCTCAGCTTGCCCGTGAGGAAGGCTTCGCAGGCGGCGTGGTCGGCGACGGCGGCCCGGATGAA
The DNA here is from genome assembly GCF_002920535.1 of Streptomyces sp. Ru71. Taxonomy (GTDB): domain Bacteria; phylum Actinomycetota; class Actinomycetes; order Streptomycetales; family Streptomycetaceae; genus Streptomyces. The sequence continues at coordinate 176,790 of NZ_PQSS01000006.1, forward strand.
GTAGTCGGGCCGCCCGTACATCCGGCGGAACTCGACGACCTCCTCGTACGAGGCGACCGTCTTCTCGAACTCCTCGAAGCTCTTGCGGTCGTTGGCGTAGATCTCGACGTCGATGAGGACTTCCAGGCCGCGGCCGAGTGCGGCGGGGTCGATCACGGCCCGGTACCCGGTGATGATGCCGGCTTCCTCCAGCCGCCTGACGCGGCGCAGGCACGGCGGCGGGGTGAGACCGACGCGTTTGGCCAGCTCGACATTGGTCAGCCGACCGTCCTCACGCAGATGAAACAAAATGTCGCGGTCGATCGCATCGAGTGCCGTTTCATTGCTCACAGCACGATCATACGGTCATGATGCGCAACCATATAAGGAGGCGTCTTTTCTAAAATGTCTTCATGCGCATACGTACTGCCGCCGCGGCCGCAGCGCCGGCGCGGTCTGCCACCGACCCGGCCCGCCCCGCGCCGCCCGCTGCGCGGGCCGCGTTCCGGGACTCGCTCACCGTGGGCCTCGGGTTCGTCCCGCTGGGCCTCGCCTTCGGGGCGCTGGTCGTGCAGTCGGGCCTGGACTGGTGGTGGGCGTCGCTGTCGGCTGCGGTCGCCTTCGGCGGATCGTTCGAATTCCTGCTGATCGGCCTCGTCGTCGCCGTCGCGCCACTGACGTCGGTCGCGGCCGCCGCGTTCCTGGTGAACGTCCGGCACGTCTTCTACGCGCTGTCGTTCCCGCTGCACCGCGTCACCGGCCGGCTCGGCAAGGCCTACGGCACGTTCGCGCTGTGCGATGAGGCCTACGCGCTGGCCTCGGCCGAGCAGGCACGCTCATGGTCGGGCCCGCGCATCCTGTGGACGCAGTTCTTCCTGCATCTGTACTGGGCGGGGAGTGCGACCGCGGGGGCTCTGCTCGGCGCGCTCATCCCCCAGGGCGTCACCGGCCTGGACTTCGCCCTGACCGCACTGTTCACCGTGCTGGCTCTCGACGCGCTGCGAGACCTGCGCGGCGACCTGCCCACCCCGCTGCTCGCCCTCCTGTGCGCGCTGGTGGCCCGGAGCCTGTTCCCGGGCCAGATGCTGCTGGTCGCGTTCGCCCTGTTCACCGCCGGGCTGCTGGCCCGGCACCTGATGACCGCCGGGAGGCCGAGCCGTGCCTGACGCCACCTACGCCATCGCCGCGGTCCTCGTCACCGCCGCCGTCACCTGGGGACTGCGCGCCCTGCCGTTCGCCGCCCTCGCCCCGCTGCGGGCGAGCAGCACGGTGCGGTACCTGAGCACGCGTATGCCGGCGGGAGTCATGATCATCCTGATCGTCTACTGCCTGCACGACCTCCCGCTGACCCAGGTCCGTGTCGTGGTCCCGCTCGCCGCGCTGGCCGTCACCGTCGGCCTGCATCTGTGGCGCCGCAACGCCCTGCTCAGCATCCTCGGCGGCACCGCCGTCCATGTGCTGCTGGCCAGCACCCTGTTCGCCTGAGCAGCCAAGCCCCCCGTCCGCTCGCCCGGAAAGGAACGCGCCGTTGAGCACCGGCAGCTACTTCGAACGCATCGAGGAGCACCGCTACAAGCCCACCCCGCACGTGAGCGGGGCGTGGGACCCCGACGAGATGCACTTCAGCCCGCTCGGCGGCCTCGTCGTGCATGCCCTCGACCGCCATCTCGCCGACCGCCCGGCCAGTGGGCTGACGCTGTCCAGGATCAGTTTCGACATCCTCGGCCGTCTGGCTCTCGACGAGTGCGAGATCCGGATCGAGACGATCCGGCCCGGCCGCACCATCGAACTCCTCGAAGCCGTCGCCCTCATCGGCGGACGCCCCGTCGTACGGGCCCGCGCCTGGCTGCTCGCGGACGGCGACACCACGGCCGTCGCCGACGGCGCGTCCGACCGGCTCACTCCGCCCGACGCGCTCGACTCCTGGCCGCTGACCTCCGTGTGGCCCGGCGGGTACATCGCCTCCCTCGACGTCCGCCCGCTCGCACCGCCTCGGCCCGGACGTACGACGGCGTGGATCAGCACCGACCTGGACCTGGTCGCCGGTGAACCCGTCGGCGCGCTCGCCTCGTACGTCGCGCTCGTCGACACGGCCAACGGCATCGCCGTACGCCGGCCGCCCACCGCCTGGATGTTCCCCAACGTGGACCTGACCATCCATCTCCACCGCCGGCCCGAAGGCCGCTGGACGGGTCTCGACACCACCGTCGTCTTCGGGCCCACCGGTCAGGGCGTGACCAGCACGGTTCTCCACGACATCGCCGGCGCCGTCGGTCACGCCCAGCAGATCCTCACCCTCCGCCCCCAGCCCTCCTGACGATCCGTCCACGTCCAAACCCCGCTGGTGGTCAGCGCAGCAGCGAGAACTTCCTGGTCAGCGGGTCCAGCACGTCGCGCGGTGCGAAGACGGCGAGCCCGTAGTAGTCGAGCCTCTCCTCCGCAGTCGCCTTCATGCGCCGCAGTTGCTCGGCGTAGGTGTCTCCGGTCATCTGTCCGGTGAAGTCGGTGTACAGCAGCCCCGACGCCTCGGCCTGTTCACGCAGCCGCCGGATCCAGGCCGGACGCCCTTCGAGGACGACAAGGGAGAGCCCCGAGACGGGAGCATGGCTGCCGCCGTCGGCGTCCGCGAAGTCGAGGAAGGACATCTTGCGCAGCAGCTCCGGCTGCTCGGCTGCCGCCTTCGCGGCCAGTCCCAGGCACAGGTGCGAGGCGGCGTTCGCCGCGACCCCGGGCGGCAGCTTGGCCTTGAGGGCCACGACGAACTTGTACCGGCTGTCGACCTCCTCCGCAGGCACGCAGACGGGACGGGCATGGGGCGCGGTCATGCGATCTCTCCTGATCCTTCCAAGGACTCGCGGGCACACCACACGGTGGTCCTGTGATCCTGCCCCGCTTCCGCGTACCGGTCTTGTACGATCTTGCGCCCCCGCCGAAGGAACCGCGGCACGTTCGGGCGGACGTGGAGCTCTGGCCAGAACTCGACGGCGCTTTGGGCGCCGGATCTAGAGTGCGGACCGGACGCTTTGGTGATCTCGGTGCGGGGGTGCGGCGGCGGTGGCGGACGAGCGGGTGGTCGTGGTGACCGGCGGTGGCACGGGTATCGGCGAGGCCACGGCCCGGCTGCTGCGCGAGCAGGGCCATCATGTGGTCGCCTCCGGGCGCCGGCCCGAACCCCTGCACCGGCTCGCGCGGGAGACGGGGGCGCTGGCGTTCCCGTCCGACGTCGGCGACCCCGACGCGGCCGAACAACTCGTCCAGGCGGCCGTCACCGCGTACGGGCGGCTCGACGGCATCGTGCTGAACGCGGGCATCGGGCGCGGCGGAGCCGTGGGGGACCTGACCCTGCGGGACTGGGACGAGGTGATGCGCACCAACGTCACCGGACCACTGCTGCTGTTGCGCGCGGCCCTTCCGCGGCTCCTGGAGTCCGAGGGGGCGGTGGTCGCCGTCGCCTCGGTCTCCGCACTGCGCAACGGTACGAGCAACGCCCCGTACGCCACGTCGAAGGCGGCCTTGCTGCAGCTGTGCCGGTCCGTCGCCGTCGACTACGGCCGGCGCGGGGTGCGCGCGAACGTCGTGTGCCCAGGCTGGGTGCGCACGGAGATGGCCGACCGGCGTATGACGCGCTTCGCCGAGGAGGCCGATCTGCCCGGCGGTGTCGAGGAGGCCTACCGGGAGGCGACCGGGTTCCTGCCGATGGGACGGCCGGGCGAGCCACGCGAGGTCGCACAGGCGATCGACTGGCTGCTCTCCCCGGCCGCTTCCTACGTCAACGGCGCGGTCCTCACCGTCGACGGCGGCACGACGGCCCTCGACCCGGGCACGATGGGCTTCGACCACCACATCAGCCCCCGCACCACCGATTCCTGAGCCGGGCGGGCAAGGAAGGTCGCGCCGCTGTGCGACGCGGCGCGTGATTTCTCCAAACCCCGGCAGGTCCGCGCTCGCGCTGGGGACCCGGAAGGCAGCGAGTCGCCACCGCTGACGGGGAGCGTTGTGGTCTTCTCCTGGGAAGCAGCGCCGCGAGGAGTGGAAGCCCATGACCGGTTCGAGCGAAGGTGCGGACCCCGACTTCGCGGGCGCCGTGCTGCGCGATCTCGGCGCCGGTGTGTTCACCATGGACAAGGCCGGACTGATCACGTACGTCAATCCGTGGGCGGAACGTCTCCTGGCCCGGTCGGCGGCACGGATGGTGGGCCGTGACGCGCACGATCTGCTGCACCGCCATCCGGACGGAACCCGCGTGCCGCGTGAGGAGTGCCTGATGCGCACCCCGCTGACGGGCAGCCGGGACGCGGTGGAGGGCAGTGAGGAGTACTTCCTGCGCGGGGACGGCAGCACCCTGCCGATCATCTGGTCGACGACGCCCCTCATGGTCGAAGGCGCCCGGGCAGGGCTGGTGGTCGTCTTCAGCGACTTCAGTCTGCACCGTGACGCCGAGGACCGGGCGGCCGCCCACATGGCCGCCCTGGAGGCGCTGACCGGCCGGCTGAACCTGCTGTCCGAGGTGTCCTCGGTGCTGATGTCCAGCAGGGACGCGTCCGCCGCCGCCCGTCGGCTGCTGCCCCTGCTGGTGCCGGGGCTCGGGGACTGGGCCGCCGTCGACCTGGTCGACGCGCGATCCGGGTCCCTGCAGCGCGTCGCCGTGCGCAGCCCGGCCCGCCCGCGCCGGGCGAAACAGCTGGCGGGCCCGCTGCGGCTGTCCGTGACGAAGTCCCGCCCCGAGGTCGTGGGCGATCGGCATTCGTTCCTGGTGCGAGCCGCCGACCTGCAGGACGACCTCGCGCCGTTCGCCGCCACCCACCGGAGCCTGTTCGAGCGGCTCGGCGGACGCACGGCCACCGTCGTCCCGATCCGGTCCAGCCGAGCGCACTACGGCATGCTGACCGTGGCCGGCGCCCAGGACTCCTCCGCGTCGGCCAAGGCCGAGGTACGGCTGCTGGAGGACATCGGCCGCCGCCTGGCCCTGGTGTTGGACAACATCCGGCTGTACGACGAGCAGCGCAACGTGGCCGCGACCATGCAGCGCCAGCTGCTGGCCCCGCTGCCGCAGGTCGACCACCTGCGGATGACCGCCCGCTATCTGCCCGCGGAGAGCGCCATGGAGATCGGCGGCGACTGGTACGACGCCTTTCTGCTCGCCGACGGCGTCATGGCCCTGGTCATCGGGGACGTGGTGGGCCACGATCTGCAGGCCGCGGCCCACATGGCCGAGGTCCGCAACATGCTGCGCGCGCTCGCCTGGACGCATGTGGAACCGCCCAGCATGATCATGCGCCGCCTGGACGAGGCGGTGACCCACACCAGTGACGCTCCCATGGCCACGCTGATCTTCGCCCGCGTCGAGGGACCCGAGGGAGGGCCGTGGCGGCTGCACTGGGTCAACGCCGGTCACCCGCCTCCGCTGCTGATCACGCGGGACGGCGGCACGCGCTTCCTCACCGGTGGACACGGTCCCCTGATCGGCATGAGCGCCACCCTGCACCTGGGGCTGAGCTGGCCTGACGCCCACGAGGACCTGCCCGCGGACGCCACCCTGCTCTTCTACACCGACGGCCTCGTCGAGAGCCGGAACCGTCCCATCGACGCCGGCATGGCCAAACTCCGCCACCACGCCTCGGTCCTCGCCCGGCGGCTGCCCGACAGGAGCGTCGACGTCTTCTGCGACCAGCTGCTGCAACGCCTCTCCCCCAGCGGCGACGACACCGCCCTGCTGGCCCTGCGCCTGCCGGCCGCGGGGGCGGGCTCCCCCGAGGACCACAGCCCGCCTCCGCCTCCCCAGACCTCCCACAGCCCGGCAGCCCCCAGCCGGGCCGCCCCCGGCTCCCTGGAGGAGCGGGCCCCCGTACAGGACCCGACCCGAACGACCCGGGACGCGGTGCAACGCCACAAGCGACCCGAGACATGAACAGCGCAAACTGAAGGGACGGACCTCTTCTCGGCCCCGGTGACCGTCGTTTGCGGTTACCGGCCGGGAACCTCAGATGTCCCGCAAATCTTGCGTCCCGTCGTTGTCGATCTTTCAGCTTTCCGGCAGGGTTTCGGCCAACCCTCAATCCCCGGATCCTCGGAGGCGCCATGGTCGTCCGCCGTGCCGTCGTCGCTGCCGCATCCGCAGCGGCGCTCGCCGTCCCCCTCCTGATCAGCGCCCCTTCCTCCGCGTCGCCCGCACCTGACGCCGGGCTTCAGCCGCCCCCGAAACAGCCCGTCGCCGTCGGCAGCGGAGGCGCGGTCTCCAGCGTGAATCCGTACGCCTCCCGCGCCGGTCTCGATGTGCTCCGGCACGGCGGCAACGCGGTCGACGCCGCGGTGGCCACAGCCGCGGCGCTCGGTGTGGTCGAGCCGTACTCCGCGGGCATCGGAGGCGGCGGATACTTCGTCTACTACAACGCCAGGACCGGCAAGGTCAGCACCATCGACGGCCGTGAGACCGCTCCGGCCGGCATGCGCTCCGACTCCTTCCTGGACCCCGCCACCGGCAAACCCATCCCCTTCGACGAGGCCGTCAACTCGGGCCTGTCGGTGGGTGTCCCGGGCACCCCGGCCACCTGGCAGAAGGCCCTGGACGAGTGGGGCACCGTCTCGCTCGCCAAGGCCCTGCGGCCGGCCACCCGGATCGCCGACGACGGTTTCGTCGTCAACGGCGAGTTCCGCGCCCAGACGCGGCTGAACGAGGCCCGCTTCCGCGACTTCACCTCCACCGCCGAGCTGTTCCTGCCGGGCGGCGAACTGCCCGTGGTCGGCTCCCGCTTCCGCAACCCCGACCTGGCCCGCACCTACCGCGAACTCGCCCGCAAGGGCGTCGGCGCGCTCTACCACGGCGACATAGGCCTGGACGTGGTCAAGGCCGTACAGCACCCGCCGGTCGCTCCCGGATCCCACCGCGCCGTGCGTCCCGGGCTGATGGAACGCGGCGACCTCGCCCGCTACGACGCCCTGGGCCAGGCCCCGACCCACGCGACCTACCACGGGCTGGACCTGTACTCCATGGCCCCGTCCTCCTCCGGCGGCACCACGGTCGGCGAGGCGCTGAACATCCTGGAGAACTTCGACCTGTCGTCGGCCGACAGGGTCCAGGCCCTCCATCACTACCTGGAGGCCAGCCGCCTCGCCTTCGCCGACCGCAACCGCTGGGTGGGCGACCCGGCCTTCTCCGACGTGCCGACGCAGGAGTTGCTCTCCCAGGAGTTCGCCAAGGACCGGGCCTGCCTCATCCGCTCCGACGCCGTCCTGGACAGCCCGGTCGCCCCCGGCGACCCGCGCCATCCCGGCGCCGCCTGCACCCGCGGCAACGGCAGCGAGGAGCCCTACGAGGGCACCTCGACCACCCACCTGGTGACGGCCGACCGCTGGGGCAACGTCGTCTCCTACACCCTGACCATCGAGCAGACGGGTGGCTCGGCCATCACGGTGCCCGGGCGCGGGTTCCTGCTCAACAACGAGCTGACGGACTTCAGCTTCAGTCCGGTGACGGCCGGAGTGCCGGACCCGAACCTGCCGGGCCCCGGCAAGCGCCCGCGCAGCAGTATGTCGCCGACCATCGTCCTGCACGACGGCAAGCCGATGATCGCCCTCGGCTCGCCCGGCGGCGCCACGATCATCACCACCGTGCTGCAGACCCTCGTCAACCGCCTCGACCTGGGCATGACCCTGCCCGAGGCGGTCGACGCACCGCGCATCTCCCAGCGCAACCGGACGGCGACCGAGGCCGAACCCGCCTTCCTCGACTCGCCCGAACGCACGGCACTGGAGCGCCTGGGCCACCGTTTCGTCCCGGCCCCGACCACCTTCACGCCCTCGCCGGAGATCGGCGCGGTCGCGGCGCTCGAATTCCGGCCGGACGGCAAGATCGAAGCGGTCGCCGAGCCCAAGCGGCGAGGCGGAGGCTCGGCCATGGTGCTCCACGAAGCCCGCTGAACGATCCTCCCTCCGGCCGGTCGGCGCCCGGTCACCGAGCCGGGCGCCGACCGGCCGGGGGCTCCGAGCCGGCCCGTGGATCAGCCGGGCAGGTCCTGTTCCGCCCAGACGATCTTGCCGGTGGGCGTCCGGCAGGAGCCCCAGCGGCGGCACACGGCGTTGATCAGCTGCAGGCCACGTCCGCCCTCGGCGCTCAGCGGGGCGTGCTGGATCTGCGGCAAGTCCGGGCCGGTGTCGGACACTTCCACGCACAGCCGCTCGGCCCGCATCAGCCGCAGCCGGCCGGGTCCGCGGCCGTAGCGCAGCGCGTTGCCGACGAGTTCGCTCACCACCAGCTCGGTCACGTCGGCGACCTCGCCGAGCCCCCACTCCTCCAGCCGACCGCGCACGAGGTGGCGGGCGTTTCGGGCGGCCGTCCCATCGGCGGGGAGGTCCCAGACGCACAGCCGGCCCCCGGCCGGCGGACACTGCTCGGCGACGAGCATGATCGCGTCGTCGAAGCGCCGCCCGTCGGCACCTGCCGTGCGCTCCCAGATCGCCTCGAACATCTGCGCAAGGCCCGGCGGCGGCCCGCCCGCCGCCCGGCGCAGGCCCTCCAGCCAGCCCTCCACGTCCCCGGTCCGGTTCTTGACCAGGCCGTCCGTGCACATCAACAGGCGGCCGCCGGAGTCCGCCCGCACCGTCACCGGGTCGTACGGGATGACGCCGGCGCCCAGTGGCGCACCCGGCGGCACCTCGACGAAACCCGCCGCCCCGTCGCCGTCGATCAGCAGCGGTGGCAGGTGTCCCGCGCTGGCCAGGCGATAGGTACCCTCCGCGGGGTCGTACAGGGCGCACAGACAGGTCGCGACCTGGTCCTCCTCCAGATCACGGGCCGCGAGGTCAAGTCGCGCCAGCACCCGTTCCGGAGCGATGTCGAGGTTGAGCAGTGTCCGCGCCACCGACCGCAGCCGCCCCATCGTCGCGGCCGCCGCCAGGCCGTGCCCCATGACGTCGCCCACGACCAGCGCCGTACGGCCCCCGGGCAGCGGCACGATGTCGTACCAGTCGCCACCCACCCCTCCGGGGTCGACGGCGGGCCGGTAGCTGGAGGCCACCTGCAGGCCGGGCGTGGGCGGCGCTGCGCGCGGCAGCAGGGCGCGCTGCAGCGTGACCACCGTGTCGCGTTCGCGGCCGTAGAGCCGGGCGTTGTCCACGAACACCGCGGCCTTCGCCGCCAGCTCGCACGCCAGCGCCAGGTCCCGGGGTCCGAACGGCGGCCGTCTGCCGCACCGGATGAAGTCGGCGATGCCGATCAGCACGCCTCGCGAGACCAGCGGCACGACCATGTAGCTGTGCACGCCCGCGCCGCGCATCAGGCGTGCGGCGTTCGGGGTCGGCGCGATCTTCTCGTACTGGTCCGGGGCGATCCGGCGCACCAGCACCGGCCGGCGTGTGGTGAGGCACTCGTAGGCCACCTTGGGCGCGGGGTGCAGGGTGGACAGTTCGCCGACGGGGGCGGGCTCCAGATGGCCCAGCCGGTCGATCGCGGTCACGGCCATGGCGCGGGTCAGCGGAACCCGCGAGCCGCCCGGCGGATCGCCCTCACCGCCGCGCAGCACGGACTCCAGCAGGTCCACCGCCGCACCGTCGGCGAGTACGGGCACCGTGAAGTCGGCCAGTTCCTGGGCGGTGCGCTCCAGATCGAGCGTGGTGCCGATACGACCGTCGGCCTCGCTCAGCCAGGCCAGCCGGCGGGCGTCCATGACCGCCGTGACGGCGTCGACGGCCCGGCGTACACCCCGGCTCGCCAGCAGACGGTCGAGAGCCGGCCTGCGGGCCGGAAGCGCTCGACCGAGGGGGGCCATACCGCCTACCTCCTGCCCTCCAGCTGCGAACAGTCCCCGACGCTGCACCACTCTGTCGGAGCGAACCCGTGATCGCCACGCGAACCGCGCGCCCACGGAACACGCAGGGACGAAACCTCGGGCACCCGGGAATCCGATTGAAGTGAACATACGGCCATGCGTATTCTTTCTCCGGGCTCGGGGTCGCCGAGCCCCTGCGCCCTGCCGTGAAAGGGAAGCCTCACGTGTCGAATGTCAGCCCCAGACTGAAGGCCGCGCCCAGCGCGCCACCGGGTCCAGGAGATGCGGTGCCCTGGGCCGCGCTGTCGACCGTCATGATCGGTATGTTCATGGCGATCCTGGACTCGTTCATCGTCGTCGTGGCCGGACCGGCCATCCAGGCCGATCTCAAGGCGACCGGGAGCGAGCTCCAATGGGTCCTCGCCGGTTACCAGTTGAGTTACGCGGTCTTGATGATCACCGGCGGCCGGCTCGCGGACCTGTACGGGCGCAAGCGCGTCTTCGTCATCGGAACGGCGGTCTTCACGCTCTCCTCCATCGCCTGCGCCGTGGCCGGCGATCCGAGCGTGCTCATCGCTGCCCGCATCGTGCAGGGACTCGGCGCGGCCCTGATGGTCCCGCAGGTCTTCGCCGTCATCACACTGACGGTCTCGGCGCGGAACCGGCACCGCGTCTTCGGCGTCCTCGGGGTCGTCCTGGGCATGGCGTCGGTCAGCGGTCAGCTGGTCGGTGGCCTCCTGATCGGCGCGGACCTCTTCGGCTCGGACTGGCGCTCGGTGTTCTGGGTGAACGTGCCCATCGGGATCGTCACGATCCTGCTGGCCGTCAGGTACGTACCGGAGTCGAGGGCGGAGCACACCCATGAGCTCGACGCACCCGGCGTGCTGGTCCTCAGTGCGGCCCTGCTGCTGCTCACCTACCCGCTCATCCAGGGGCGGGACGCTGGCTGGCCCTGGTGGGCCTGGGCGTGCTTCGCGGCCAGCGCGGCGGCGTTCGCGCTCTTCGTCGCGCTGGAGCGAGCGGTCGACCGGCGTGGTGGTGAGCCGCTGATCAAGCTGTCACTCTTCGCGCAGCGTTCTTTCTCGCTAGGGATCGTGCTCGTCCTCGCCGTCTACGCACTCCTGACCTCGTACTACCTGGCGTTGTCCGTCTCGATGCAGGACGGGCTCGGCATGTCGGCCCTCGGCGCCGGGCTGGTCTACACGCCGGCCGCGGTGACCTTCTTCGTCTTCAGCATGATCGCCGGACGGATCGTCCCGAGGTACGGCCGGCGTGTGCTGGAGGTCGGTGCCGTCGTCCTCACGGTCGGCTATCTGACGACCGCCCTGGTCCTGCTGTCCGGGCCACGTCTGACGCCCCTGCTCGTCATCCCGACCCTGATGCTGCAGAGCGTGGGAGGCGGGTTGCTGATCACCCCGCTGCTGAATACCGTCCTGGCACGCATCGAACCGCGGTCCGCCGGCATGGCCTCGGGCTCGCTGTCCACCGCGCAGCAGGTCGGCGGCGCACTGGGCGTGGCCGTCGTCGGAGCGGTGTTCTTCCACGCGTTCCAGAGCGGTGCCGCCTCGGGCGACAGGGCGCACGCGGCGGGACACGCGTTCGCGCTGACCTCCTTGACGACGTCCGCCATCGCGGCGCTCGCCGCGCTGCTGGTGTTCCTCCTGCCGAAAGCACCGCCGACGAAGGCGTGACGACGTGCGGCGGACCGGCGTCTCCCGGGAGCGGGTCCCGGGAGGCGCCGGCCCGCCTTGCCATACGGCGGCCGTGCGTAATGCGCTCAGGCCGCCTTCAGCAGACCGTCCACCGTGCGGCGGACCTTGGCGATGACGTCGTCGTCTCCCAGACGCAGCGCCGTGTTGGCCGCGCAGAGCACCGAGTCGATCTGAAAGACCGCCAGGTCGATGTCGAGTTCCGCGATCTCGTGGGATTCGACGGCGCTGCGCAGTTCCCTGCCGAGGGTGTCGCGCCAGTCCTGCTGAAGGCGCAGCAGAGCGTCGCGGATCGGTCCGGGCTTGCTGTCGAAGCGGGCGATGTTCGCCACGCGGAAGCAGCCGCCTTCGAACAGAGGGGTCGTGGCGTACTCGATCCAGTGCTCGACCAAGGAACGCAGCCGGCCGGCTCCGGGAGCCGCCTCCCTCGCCGGGCGGATGACGGTGTCGATGAACATCTCGCGCGCATAGTCGATCGTCGCGAGCTGGAGCATCTCCTTGGACCGGAACAGAGTCTGGATGCCCGCCTTGCTCATGCCCGTATCGGTCGCGAGACGGCCGAAGCTGACGTCGTCCAGTCCGTCGAGGGACGCGATGTCGACGGCGCGGCGCAACGCGGTCTCCCGCGCTCGCGCCCCTTTGAGCAGGCGCTTGTCGGTGATCGACACCGTGTCTGCCCGTGTGACGAACATGCGCGGCCCAGTGTCCATACGGTCGATCGTACCTCTTGTGAGGTTCGGCCTTCAGCGCGCGCGGCGGGCCAGGACCGAGGCCAGTGCCCTGGCCATCTCGCTCGCCATGACCGCCTGGCCCGACGTGGTGAAGTGGATGCGATCGGAACTCAGCAGGTTCTCACGTGCGTTGACGGGGTGATCCCACATGTCGACGACGACGGCGCCGTACTCCTCGGCGAGGGCGCGTGTGAGGTCGTTCAGGGTGAGCACGCGCTTGGTCCAGTCGGGGAAGACCGGCACGACGTAGGAGCGCCCCAGGGTGAACGTCGTGAGCTGCGCACCGGTGTCGGCCGCCCGGTCGTACAGCTCGCGCAGTCGGCGTTCGATCTCCGAGAAGTCCGGTGAGCGGCGCAGCAGGTCGTTGGCGCCGCACGGGAGGTGCAGCAGGTCCGGGGCGAAGTCCCGCATCTCGTCGATCTGGCGGTCGAGGGTGTCGGCCGTCGTGGCACCGACCACCGCCGTGTTCAGGTAGGCCAGATCAGGTCTCACCTGCCGCAGTATGTGCGCGAACCGATCGGACCAGCCCTGGTCGCCGTAGCCGGCGCTCGGGTCTCCCGTCCCTGCGGAGAGGCTGTCCCCGATCACGGCATAGCGCCGCCAGGGGGCGTCGAACAGCATCGCCGCCGCATCGACGGTGGACAGGCAGAGCGGGTCGGTCTCCTCGGTGAAGGATGTCGCAGTCATAAATAAAGCATGCGGTCGACCGTATGTAGTGTCAATGGCGGGCGGCCTCCTCGGATACGTGATCGCACCAGCCCGATACCGTGCTGTCCGACCGATCGCTCAGGGGGAAGCAGATGGCAGCACCGCAGGAAGACTTGAACGACCGGCTCCTGGACGCCGTGACCGCCAAGGACCCCGATGCCGTACGGACGTGTCTGGCAGCCGGCGCCGATCCGGACACCCCGGGTCCGGACGGCCTCCCCCTGCTCTGCACCGCCGTGGCCTGTTTCGACGACGAGACCGCCGAGGCTCTGATGGAGGGTGGCGCCGACTCCGACGCCCAGCTGCCGGATGGCACCACCCCGCTTTGGCGCGCTGTCGACCTCGGCTCGCCCGCGTTGGTCGACGCCCTGCTCGGCAAGGATCCCCGGCTGCGGCTCACCGAGGCTGATCAGAAGCGGCTGCTCGACCTCGCCAGGCACTGGCACGAGACCGGCGCGACCGAGGAACTGCGGCACCGCACGGGAGCCTCCGGCCCGGCCGTCCGGCGCCTGATCGAGGATGCCCGGTTCACGCAGGTCCAAGAGGTCACCCTCGGCGGACGCACCGTCCGGGCCGGCCACAGCGCTGTCCTCACCGCACTGGAGTGGGCGTTCGGCATCCTGCCTCCGGTGGCGGAGCTGGTGGCACGCGCCGTTCCGCACCCGGACGAGACCCACGTCAACTGGTCCGCCGCCGCCTACGCCCTCGCCGAGCGCCGCAGCCCGCAGGCCTGGACCGATCTGGCGGCCCTGCGCCACCACCCCGACCCCGTCCACCGCCGGTTTCTCGCCAGTGTCCTGTGGAACCGCACCTTCCTGTCCGGCATCCACAAGCGTCAGGACACCGGGCAGGACATCGAGTTCCTGGCCTCCTGGGCGCTCGACGAGCCGGACGGCCATGTGCTCGCGAAAGTCCTGGACGTCTACACGGGCAGGACCACCCCGGCCAGGAGGCCATCGGCCTCCGCTACG
>NZ_PQSS01000007.1 GCF_002920535.1 Streptomyces sp. Ru71
GTTCGGACACCAGGTGATCCAGCTGGACGGGCCGGTGTGCGGGTGCGGCAACCGCGGGTGCGTCGAGGTGCTGTGCCTGGGGGCGGTGCGGCGCGGGGACGTGGCCGAGGCGGCCCGGGTGCTGGGCGCCGGGGCGGCCAACCTGGTGGGGCTGCTGGACATCGACGGGGTGCTGCTCGGCGGACGGGTCGTGGCGCGGGCGGCGGAGACGTTCGTGCGCGGTGTCGCCGAGGTGCTTCAGGAGCGGGCCGAGCGCGAGGGGGCACCCGACGGGGCGGTGCCGGTACGGGTCGCCGGGGGCGGCGAGTGGGGCGTCGCCGCGGGCGCGGGGCACCTGGTGCTGGGGCCGGTGTTCGGGCGACGGGACGGGTGAGGCGACGCCGGGTCGATCACGGCCCTCGCCTCCAGCGCGCTGCCCGGCGGCTCGGCCGAGGCCCTGGCCGCCTCCGCGGTGTGCTGCTCGGCGGCTCGGCTGAGGCCCTGGCCTCCCGGGCGTGCTGCTCGCTGGGCGGCTTTCGGGGCGTGGGGGGCTGGTCGCGCAGTTCCCCGCGCCCCTTCTGTTGGCATCCGTCCCTCGGCCGAGACCCTGGCCCTCCGGTGAACTGCCCGGCGGCTCGGCCGAGGCCCTGGCCTCCCCGGCGCGCTGCCCGGCGGGTCCGACCGAAGCCCTGGTTCCCCCGGGCGCGCTGCCCGGCGGGTCGCCCGAGGCCGTGCATTCCCCGGCGTCCGGGCCGGCCAGACGGGCCTCCCCGGCGCGCTGCTCGACGGCTCGGCCGAAGCCCCGGCCTCCCGGCCCCGGGACCGCCCGGGTGGGCCGCCTCGGCCGTTCGAGGCACCCCTCGGTACGCCTGCGCCGCAGCCGCCGCCCCACCCCCCAGACTCATGTGATCATGCGACTGTTTCCGCCTTCCCTCGTCCCCGCGGCGGCAGCCGCCACGCTGCTGCCCCTGCTGCCGTTACCCGCCCTCACGGCCCCCGCGCACGCGGCCCCGCCCGTCCCCGCTCGCGCCGCCGACCCGACCTGCGCCGGTTCCGACTCCCCCGACTTCCCCCTGCGCGCCCGCATCCGCGGAGGCCCCGCGGCGTACGAGGCGGGTGGCGGGTACGGCGTCTGGTACCTCGACCTGACGAACACCACCGGCGGCACCTGCATCGCCGTCCACCCGGTGGTCGTCCTGGTCGACGACCGGCACGCCCTGACGGCCGCTCAGCCGCGGCTGGACTTCCACGACGGCCGGCGCCTGCGCGCCGTACGGTTCGAGACGACCGACGAGGACGAACTGGTCGGCGCGTTCGGGGAGACGGACGGCTTCCCGGGGTTCAGCGTCGGGCCGCGCCGCACGCTCACGGTGAAGGTGCGGCTGGCGTTCGCCCCCGACGCCGTACCCAACGAGGTCACCGCCGAGGCGGCGGTCGTTCAACGGCACGAGGACGACGGCGACTGGGTGGGCCAGTCGAACGACTACCGCTTCACCGTACGGAACGCGGCACGGCCCCCGGCGGAGACCGGCACCGGGACCGACCCGACCGGCGCACCCACCGCTCCCGGCGAGCCCTCCACCACCCCCTCCAGCACCCCCTCGGCCTCCGCCTCGGCCAAGCCCCCCGGCACCCTGTTCGCCGACGAGCTGGCCCGCACCGGCATCGCCGACGGTGTCCTCGCCGCCACCGCCGCACTGCTGCTGGCCGGCGCGGCCCTGCTGACGCTGCGGAGGCGCCGCTGAGCCGGACCGCCCCGTCTGCGACGATCCTGGCGTGGACAACCCGAACGACCAGCCCCACGGCTACCCCAACGACCAGGCCCCCGGCGCACCGGTGCGCTCCGGCATCCCCGAGCACGGGCGCATCCCGAAGTACTACGCGGTCAAGGCGCGCATCGACCGTCTCGTCGCCGAGCTGGGCGAGGGCCGCGTCATCCCCACCGAGCGCGACCTGGCCGAGCGGTACGACGTGGCCCGGGAGACCGTCCGGCAGGCACTGCGCGAGCTGGTGCTGGAGGGCAAGCTGCGCCGGCGGGGCCGGGGGACCGTGGTCGCCGGGCCCAAGCTGGAGCAGCCGCTGTCGCTGGCCAGTTACACCGAGGGCGTACGGCGGCAGGGGCGCACCCCCGGCCGCAGCCTCGTCACCCTGGACCGCTTCCCCTGCCCGCAGGCGCTGGCCGCCGAGACCGGGCTGACGCGCGGTGAGCCGGTCTGGCACCTGGAGCGGGTGCTGCTCGCCGACGACGAGCGGGTCGGCCTGGAGAGCACCTATGTCGCCGTGGCCCGGGTGCCCGACCTGGACGCCGACTTCGAGCCGGACTCCTCCTTCTACGGCTATCTGAAGTCCCGCGGGATCGCGTTCGGCGACGCCGACGAACGGATCGAGACCGTGCTGGCCACGCCGCGCGAGGCCCTGCTGATCGGCACGCCGCCGGCGCTGCCGATGCTGCTGATCCACCGCGTCTCCCGGGACGCGCAGGGCCGGCCGCTGGAGCGGGTGCGCAGCCTGTACCGGGGGGACCGGTTCTCGTTCACGACGCATCTGCGTGGCTGAAATCCATCGACGATCACTCCCGAGGTAAACGGTAACGAAAAGATAACGGGTCTAGCCCAAACGTGATGGCTCGTTCACGCTCTCGTTGGCAGCCGGACCCTTCCGGTTCCCCGAGCGAGAGGAGCGTGACCGCCGTGAGAGTGACAGTCGTCGGAGGCGGCGTGGTCGGGACCATGCACGCCTGGCAAGCAGTCCAGCGCGGCCATGAGGTCGTCCAGATCGAACGCGAGAGCGAGGCGCGCGGTGCGTCGCTGCGCAACTTCGGCCAGATCTGGGTCAGTGGCCGCGCGGGAGGGGAAGAGCTGGAGACCGCGCTGCGGGCGCGCGAGCTGTGGGAGGAGATCGGCGCCCGGGTGCCCGCGCTCGGCTTCCGCCCCAACGGCTCGCTGACCCCCGTGTGCGGCGACCTCGAACTCGCCGTCGCCGAGGCGGCGGTGGCCCGCGCGGACGCTCCGGCCCGCGGCTACAAGCTGCTCACCCCGGACGAGGCGCGCGCTCTGAACCCCGCCCTGCGCGGCGAGTTCACCGCGGCCCTGTACTGCGAGCGCGACGCCGCCGTCGAGCCGCGCACCGCGCAGCTCGCCCTGCGCGCCGAGCTGGCGAAGTCCCCGCTGTACACCTTCCTGCCGGGCCGCGAGGTCCGCGAGGTGATCGGCGACAACGCCGTCCGCGACGACCACGGCGACGTGCACCGCGCCGACGTCGTCGTCCTGGCCACCGGCGCCTGGCTCGGCGGCCTCGTGCGCGAGCTGGCCGGACCCGATCTGCCCGTGCGCCGGGTGCGGCTGCAGATGATGCAGACCGACCCGCTCGGCGAGACCCTGCCCACCTCGGTCGCCGACGCCGACAGCTTCCGCTACTACCCGGCCTACGCCTCCCCGCAGCTGGACGAGCTCAACGCCCGCCGGCCGCAGCCCGAGACGGCCGCCGAGCACCGCATGCAGCTGCTGATGGTCCAGCGCGCCGACGGCGGGCTCACCATCGGCGACACCCACGAGTACGAGCACCCCTTCGCCTTCGACACCGTCGAGGACCCCTACGACCACCTCACCGGGGTCGTGGAGTCCCTGCTGGCCCGGCCGCTGCCGCGCATCCGGCGCCGCTGGGCCGGGGTGTACGCCCAGTGCACCGACCCGCGCCGGGTCGTGCACCGACAGCAGGTGCGCGAGGGCGTGTGGCTGGTCACCGGGCCCGGCGGGCGCGGCATGACCTGCTCGCCCGCGATAGCCGAGACCACCGCGAACGAACTGAAGTGGTGAACCGTATGACCAGCCCCGACATCCGTCTCGTCGTCCTCGACATGGCCGGCACCACCGTCGCCGACGGCGGCCTCGTCGAGCAGGCCTTCGAGGCGGCCGCCGCCGAACTGGGCGTCGAGCCCGGCACCCCCGACCACGCCGACAAGCTCGCCTACGTGCGGGCCACCATGGGCGAGTCGAAGATCTCCGTCTTCCGGCACCTGTTCGGCGCGGAAGACCTCGCCCAGCGCGCCAACACCGCCTTCGAGAAGGCGTACGGCGACCTCGTCGACGCCGGCCGGGTCGCCCCGGTCCCCGGCGCCCGCGAGGCCGTCGAACGGATCCAGGCCACCGGCCGCACCGTCGTGCTGACCACCGGCTTCGCCCGCGCCACCCAGGACGCCGTCCTCGGCGCGCTCGGCTGGCACGACCTGGTGCCGCTCACCCTGTGCCCGGCCGACGCCGGCGGGCGCGGGCGGCCCTACCCCGACATGGTGCTGGAGGCGTTCCTGCGTACCGGGGCCGCCGACGACGTCCGCCAGATCGCGGTCGTCGGCGACACCTCGTACGACATGCTCAGCGGGGTCCGCGCGGGAGCCGCCGTCGTCGCCGGTGTGCTCACCGGCGCGCACGACGCGGACGCGCTGCGTGCGGCCGGCGCCACCCATGTCCTGGACTCGGTGGCCCAGTTGCCGGGAGCGCTCGCGTGACCAGCGGCATCCGCTTCGAGAACGTCACCGTCGCCTACGACGGGAACGTCGTCCTCGACGCCCTCGACCTCACCGTCGAACCCGGCGAGGTCATGGCGCTGCTCGGGCCGTCCGGATCCGGCAAGACCACCGCGCTGCGGGCGGTCGCCGGGTTCGTACGGCCCGCCGCCGGGCGCGTCCACCTCGGCGGCCGGGACGTCACCGAACTGCCGCCGCACCGGCGCGGCATCGGCATGGTCGTCCAGAGCTACGCCCTCTTCCCGCACCTGCGGGTCGAGGACAACGTCGCCTTCGGACTCAGGGCCCGCAAGGTCGCCAGGGCCGAGATCCGCACCCGGGTCGCCGAGGCGCTGGAGATGGTCGGCATGGCCGGCTACGCCCGGCGCCACCCGCGCGAGCTGTCCGGCGGACAGCAGCAGCGCGTCGCCATCGCCCGCGCGCTCGCGATCCGCCCCTCGGTGCTGCTGCTGGACGAACCGCTGTCCGCGCTGGACGCCCGGCTGCGCTCCGGGATGCTCACCGAACTGGCCCGGCTGCACCGCGAACTGCCCGAGGTGTCGATGCTGTACGTCACCCACGACCAGGTCGAGGCGCTCACCCTCGCCGACCGGATCGCGGTCATGGACAACGCGCGGCTCCAGGCCTGCGGCACGCCCGGACAGCTGTACCGGGCGCCGGCCGACGCGTTCACGGCGTCCTTCGTCGGCAACGCCAACCTGCTGCCGGTCACCGTGGCAGCCGAGGGCGCCGACTTCGCGGGCACCAAGGTGCGGGTCGACACGGCGGGCGCGGCCGCCGGGGCGCGGGCCACCCTGTGCGTACGGCCCCATCTGGTGGGCTTGGGCGACGGACCCAACCGGCTCACCGGCACCCTGCGGGAGATCCAGTGGCGGGGGGCCACCCACCGGCTGTACGTCGACGTCGACGGGCACACGCTGACCGCCGACGTACGGGAGCTGAAGGCTCCGCCGGCGCTCGGGGACGCGGTGATCCTCCACTTCGCCGCCGAGGACGCGGTGCTGCTGCCCGCCGGAGTCGCCGATGAGTAGGCGCCTGTGGTGGGCCCTCCCCCCGGTGGCCCTCCTCTCCCTCTTCTTCCTCTACCCCCTCGCCCTCGTCGTCCAGCAGTCCTTCCGGCCGGACGGCGGCGGGGCCTCGCTGCAGCCCTACGCCGACGTCCTCGCCTCCCCGGCGTTCCGGCGCGCGCTGTGGACCACGGTCTGGCTGGCGCTGGGGTCGACCGCCGGATGCCTGGTGCTCGGGTTCCTGCTCGCGCTGGTCATCGCCTTCGTACCGTTCCCCGGGGCGAGAGCGGTGGCGCGGTTCATCGACGTCTACCTGTCCTTCCCGTCCTTCCTGATCACGCTGGCGCTGCTGTTCATCTACGGCACCACGGGGATGGTCGGCTCCCTTCAGTTCCTGGCCACGCCCTGGGGGGTGCTGCTGGCGGAGGTCACCTACTTCACCCCCTTCGTCATGCGGCCGCTGCTCGCCGCGTTCGCCCAGCTCGACACCGCCCAGCTGGAGGCGGCCAGTTCCCTGGGCGCCCGCGCGCCCCGCATCGTCCGGCAGGTGATCTGGCCGGAGGCGCTGCCCGCGCTGGCCGCCGGCGGCAGCCTCGTGCTGGTGCTGTGCCTGAACGAGTTCGGCATCGTGCTCTTCACCGGCGCCAAGGGCGTCACCACCCTGCCGACCCTCGTCTACGGCAAGGCGATCCTGGAGTCCGACTATCCGGGGGCGTGCGTGGTCGCTGTCGTCAACGTCCTTCTGTCCGTGGGCCTGTACGGCCTGTACCGTGTGGTGAGCCGTCGTGCTGGTGCATAGCCGCAAGGGGAAGGCGGCCGTCTGGGCCGTCTTCTGGGTCCTGTTCCTGCCGCTGTTCGCGCTGCCCCTGCTCGTCGTCCTCGGCGCGTCCTTCGCCACCCACTGGTCGAGCGTCCTGCCCTCGGGCCTCACCACCGCCCACTACCGGTCCGCGACCCGCGGCGAGGCCCTCCAGGCGCTCACCACCAGCCTGCTCACCGCGCTGGCCGCCAGCCTGCTCGCCCTGGCCGCCGGCACCTGGGCGGCGCTGGCCGGCGCGGCGCTCGGACGACGGCAACGCCGGCTCATGGACGCCCTGTTCGTCCTCCCCGTGGCCGTGCCCTCCGTGGTCGTCGGGCTGTCCGTCCTGGTCGCCTTCTCCAAGCCGCCGCTGCTGCTCAACGGCACCCGCTGGATCGTGATCGTCGCCCACACCGTGCTGGTCACCGCCTTCGCCCACCAGTCGGTGTCCGCCGCGATCCGCCGCCTCGACCCGGTCTACGAGCAGGCCGCCGCCTCCCTCGGCGCCCGTCCCGCGTACGTTCTGTGGCGGGTCCGGCTGCCGCTGCTGCTGCCCTCGCTCACCGCAGCCGCCGGGCTGTGCTTCGCCCTGTCCATGGGCGAGCTGAGCGCCACGATGATGCTCTACCCGCCCGACTGGACCCCGCTGCCCGTCCTGATCTACGCGGCCACCGACCGCGGCGCCCTGTTCGCCGGGTCCGCCGTCGCGGTGGTGCTCATGGCGGCGACGCTGCTCGCGCTGTTCGCCGTCTCCCGCGTCCGCACCAAAGCCACCTATCGCTGACCGCGCAAAGCCTCCTACCGCTGACCCGCACAAAAACCCCGCAGACACCTGGAGTTGGCCTCGCCATGCCCAGAAACACCCTCAAGGTCGCCACCGCCCTCGCCGCACTGGTCGTCGCGGCCCCGCTGCTCACCGCCTGCACAGGCTCCGCCGCCGACGACAAGGCCGTCACCGTCTACAGCGCCGACGGACTCAAGGGCGAGAACGGCGACGGCTGGTACGACCGCGTCTTCAAGGACTTCGAGAAGCAGACCGGCATCAAGGTCAAGTACGTCGAGGGCGGCTCCGGCGAGATGGTGCAGCGCGCCGCCCGCGAGAAGAGCAACCCGCAGGCCGATGTGCTGGTCACCCTGCCGCCGTTCATCCAGCAGGCGGACGGCAAGGGCCTGCTGCAGAAGTACGCGCCGCAGGGCTCCGCACAGGTCAGCGGCGCCGACAAGGCGGCCGACGGCACCTGGACCGCCGTCGTCAACAACTACTTCGGCTTCGTCTACAACAAGAAGGAGCTGACGCAGGCCCCGAAGACCTGGCAGGAACTGCTGGACGCCAAGTACAAGAACAAGCTCCAGTACTCCACGCCCGGCGTTGCCGGCGACGGCACCGCCGTCCTCATCAAGGCCATGCACGACTTCGGCGGCAAGCAGCCCGCCCTGGACTACCTGGGCAAGCTCCAGGCCAACAACGTCGGCCCGTCCGCCTCCACCGGCAAGCTCGCGCCGAAGGTCGACAAGGGCGAACTCCTCGTCGCCAACGGCGATGTGCAGATGAACCACGCCCAGTCCAAGACCATGCCGAACCTCGGCATCTGGTTCCCGGCCGGCGAGGACGGCAAGCCCACCACCTTCGCGCTGCCCTACGCGGCCGGCCTGGTCACCAAGGCCCCGCACAGCGAGAACGGCAGGAAGCTGCTCGACTTCATGCTCGGCCAGACCGCCCAGCAGCAGGTCAGCGAGATCGGCGGCGGCTTCAGCGCCCGCACCGACGTCAAGGCCACCGACGCCAACGCGATCGCGCTGGCCAAGCTGATGGACGGCGTGGAGGTCTTCGAGCCCGACTGGGCCGACATCGACAAGAACCTCACCGCGTACGTCGAGGACTGGAAGTCCGCCACCGGCAGCTGACCGGCGCAGCACCCCGAGCACCCTCCGCACCGCCCCTGGCACCACCGGGGGCGTTGCCATGCCCGCACGCACCCGCCAGCCCCTGCGGTACCCACCGCACCCCACCCCGGAGGATCCCGTGTCGCCCCACCCCTCCCGCCGCACCCTCCTCGTCTCCGCCGCGGCCCTCGCCGTCGCCGCCGGCCCCCTCACCGCCACCGCCCGCGCCGCCGGCCGCACCCCGAAGGTGCTGGTCATCGGTCTGGACGGGGCCCTGCTGAGCCGGATCAAGGACGCCGACGCGCCGAACCTGGACGCCCTGATGGCGGCCGGTCTCACCGCGCCGAGCAGCATCTACGCCAACCCGCTCGCGTCCACCCTGTCCGGCCCGGGCTGGTCCACGCTCATCACCGGCGTCTGGCCCGACAAGCACAACGTCAAGGACAACACCTTCACCGGCAACCGGTTCGACCGGTACCCCGACTTCGTCACCCGCGTCGAGACCGCGCGGCCCGACCTGTCGACGTACGCGGTCTCCTCCTGGGCGCCGATCACCGACACCGTGTTCTCGGCGAAGGCCGACACCCGGGTCTCCACCCCGAGCAGCGAGTACGACACCGGCACCACCGCCCGCGCGGTCGACAAGCTGCGGAGCGGCGACCCGGACGCCGTGTTCGTGCAGCTCGACGGCATCGACCACGCCGGCCACAGCTACGGCGCCGCCTCCCAGCAGTACCTGGACGCCATCCACACCGCCGACGCGCAGGTCGGCCAGATCGTCGCGGCCGTCAAGGCCCGGCCGGCGTACCCGGACGAGGACTGGCTGATCATGGTCACCGCCGACCACGGGCACACCGACGCCGGCGGCCACGGCGGCTCCACGCTCGCCGAACGCCAGACCTTCCTCATCGCCACCGGTCCCACCCTGGCGCCCGGCTCGGTCCGCCACGACGTGAAGATGCCGGACGTCGCCGCCTCCGCGCTCGCCCACCTCGGCATCGCGCTCGACCCCGCCTGGGACCTGGACGGCCGCCCCGTCCAGCAGCCGGCCCCGGACGACTTCGACGCCCTGCGCGGTCAGCTGGCGACCCGGGCCGACGAGACCGGCATCCCGGCCGGGCCGGCCGGCTTCACCCACACCCCGCCGCCGGGCTGGTCGGTGGACAACTCCGCGATGGGCGGCGGCGGGGTCACCGAGTGGCGCGGATGGTCCTTCACCACGGACGAGTTCTGGACCCAGGCCCAGCGCGACCAGAACCGCGAGTGCAACGTCCGCGCCCGGAACGTCTTCGCGGTCGCCGACGGCGACGAGTGGAGCGACAAGGCCGTCACCGGCACCTTCGACTCCACCCTGGTCAGCCCGGCGTACCCGGTCACCGGCGGGCGCGCTGCCACCCTGACGTACACCACCTTCTACCGGCAGGAGGCCCCGCAGAAGGGCGAGGTGCTCGTGTCCTACGACGACGGCACCCCGGTGAGCGTGCGGACGTACACCGCCGACGTGCCCTCGCGCACCGAGAGGCTCACCCTGCAGGTGCCGGCGGGCGCCGGCACCGTCCGCGTCCGCTTCCGTTACACCGGCGGCAACAACTGGTACTGGGTGGTCGACGGTGTGAAGATCACGCAGTCCTGACGGGGTCGAGATCGGCAACGGCTGATTAGGCTGGGGGCGTCGGTACGCCGTGGTTCCGGCGCCCCCAGCCCGTGTAGGACCGTACGTACGCAGGAGACGCAGCACATGGCAGACCGCAAGCCCATCGAGTCGTGGCTCACCGACATGGACGGCGTCCTGATCCACGAGGGAGTGCCGATCCCCGGTGCCGACGCCTTCCTGAAGAAGCTGCGCGAGTCCGGCCGGCCCTTCCTTGTGCTCACCAACAACTCCATGTACACCGCCCGTGACCTGCACGCCCGGCTGCGGCGCATGGGCCTGGACGTGCCGGTGGAGAACATCTGGACCTCGGCCCTGGCCACCGCCCAGTTCCTGGACGACCAGCGGCCCGGCGGCAGCGCCTACGTCATCGGCGAGGCGGGCCTGACCACCGCGCTGCACGACATCGGCTACATCCTCACCGACCACGAGCCGGACTTCGTGATTCTCGGCGAGACCCGCACCTACTCCTTCGAGGCCCTCACCAAGGCCGTCCGGCTGATCAACGGCGGCGCCCGGTTCATCGCCACCAACCCCGACAACGTCGGCCCGTCCACCGAGGGCGACCTGCCCGCCACCGGTTCGGTGGCCGCGCTGATCACCGCCGCGACCGGCAAGAAGCCCTACTTCGTCGGCAAGCCCAACCCGCTGATGATGCGGGCCGGGCTGAACGCGATCGGTGCTCACTCCGAGCACTCCGCGATGATCGGCGACCGCATGGACACCGACGTGCTCGCGGGTCTGGAGGCCGGGATGCGCACCTTCCTGGTCCTCACCGGCGTCACCCGGCCCGCCGACGTGGACCGCTACCCGTTCCGCCCCTCGCAGGTGGTCGACTCCATCGCCGACCTGGTCGATCTGGTCTGACACGGGGCCCGGGAACATCACCCGGACGGAGTAATCTCGCCGCTCCTGCGGATGCGTGGGCGGGTCCGGACGGGGAGCCTCCAGATAACTGGAGGTACACGATGGGCTCACTCAAAGTCACTCTCTGTGCAGGCGCGGCGATGGCCGCCGCCGCGCTGACCCCGACGGCGTACGCGGCGGCCCATGCGGCGGACGCGGGCGGCGTCTCGGTGACCCCGTCCTCGCCCGCCCCCGGTGCCGATGTGACGCTGACGGTGCGCGGCTGCACCGGCGGCACGGCCACCGCCGCCTCCACCGCCTTCGTCGCCGACGCCCACCTGGCCGGCGCCGACGGCACCCTGGCCGGGGAGACCAAGGTCCGCTCCGCCGTGGCACCGGGCGCCTACGACGTGAAGGTCGCCTGCGCCGGGCGCACGCTCCGAGGGAGGATCACCGTCGTCCGGCCCGGCGGGACGGACCACCCGGCACGGCCCACGGAAGCGCCCGCCGCACCCGCCTCCCCCGTCGCCCCCGTCCACGCGGGCGGCGGCGGCACCGCCCCGCTCACCGCCCCGCTGACCGCCGCCGACACCCGCGCCGACGGGCCCGGCACCGGGCACACCGTCATGGGCCTGGTACTGGCCGGCGTCGCCGGGACCGCGGTGGTCGCGCGCGGCGTCGCCCGCCGGAGCCGCGGGACGCACTGACCATGGCGGACACCGAACGCTCCTCCGGCGCCGCGCGCCTGCTCATGGGCGCCGCCTGGGCGGTGCTGCTGCTCGGGCTGTGGCTGTGGGGCATGAAGGTCACCGACGTACGCCACGGCGTGCCCGCGCCGGCCACCGGGGACCTGGCCGCCGCCGGCCGGCCCGCGCCGGTGCACCTGCCCCCGGCCGCCCGGCCGCTGAGGGGGGCCGTGCCGCAGCGCATCGACATCCCCGACCTGGGCGTGCAGGCGCCGGTCGTGGAGAGCGGCCTGGACGCGGACGGCGCCATCGAGGCGCCGCCGTTCGACCGGGCGGCGGTGGTCGGCTGGTACGCGGGCGGCGCGGCGCCGGGGGCGCCCGGGACCGCCCTGATGGTGGGTCATGTGGACACCGAGACCCGCCCGGCCGTCTTCCACCGGCTCGGCACGCTCAGGCCGGGCAGCACGGTCCGGGTGGTCCGCGCCGACGGACACGTCACCGAGTTCACCGTCGAGGACGTCGAGGTCCTGCCGCGCGACCACTTCGACGCCCACCGCGCCTACGGCCCCCGCCGGCCCGGACGCGCCGAACTGCGGCTGATCACCTGCGGCGGCACCTTCGACCGGGCCGACCGCAGTTACACCGCCAATGTGATCGTGTCGGCGTACCTGACCGGCAGCCGGCTGTAACAGCTCGCCGACGGTCCGCCCGGACGACCTCGTGGGCGTCGCGGGTCGTATGTCAGGATTGGCGCCCTGGACAGACGTGCACCCAAGGGGGAGTTGGATGTACCGCAAGAGGGGGGTGGCAGTGGCGCTGGGTGCGGCGCTGCTGATCGCCGGCTGCTCCTCCGGGGGCGGTGACGACAAGGCCGCGGGCGCGAACATCACCCAGCAGCCCAAGGAGGCCGACCCGTTCTGGGTCAACCCGGACGGCAGGGCCGCACAGCAGGTCGCGGCCTACCTCAAGGACGGCAGGAAGGCCGAGGCCGACCAGATCCGCAAGATCGCCGAGCAGCCGACCGGCGAGTGGATCGGCCCGGAGAACCCGGAGGCGGAGGCGCGCGGCTTCACCGAGGCCGCCGACAAGGCCGGCCGCACCGCGCTGCTGGTGCTGTACAACATCCCGCACCGCGACTGCGGCCAGTACTCGCAGGGCGGCGCCGCCGACGGCGACACCTACCGCACCTGGCTGGACGGCGTCGCCAAGGGCATCGGCGACCGCAGCGCCACGGTGATCCTGGAGCCGGACGCCGTGCTGCACCTGGTGGACGGCTGCACCCCGGACGAGTTCCACGAGGAGCGCTACGACCTGCTCAAGGGCGCGATCGCCAAGCTGAAGTCGCTGAAGAACACCAAGGTGTACCTGGACGCGGGCAACGCCGGCTGGGGCCATCCCGACCAGGTCGTCGAGCCGCTGAAGTGGGCGGGCGTCGACCAGGCCGACGGCTTCGCGGTCAACGTGTCCAACTTCTACTCCACCAAGGACTCCCTGGCCTACGGCAAGCAGCTGTCGGCGAAGACCGGCGGCAAGCACTTCGTCATCGACACCAGCCGCAACGGCAACGGCCCCTACAGCGGCGGCGACGCGGGCGAGCGCTGGTGCAACCCGCCGGGCCGGGCGCTGGGCGAGCCGCCGACGACGAGGACGGCCGACCCGCTGGTGGACGCCTATCTGTGGGTCAAGCGCCCCGGCGAGTCCGACGGCGAGTGCAAGGGCGGCCCGAAGGCGGGCGAGTGGTGGGCGGACTACGCGCTGAAGCTGGCCAAGGCCAGCCGCTGACCGGCGACTCGGTGCCCGGGCGACGCTAGGCGTCCGGGCACACGTCCTCCGTCCTGCCGCCGGAGGGCGCCAGCTTCCGTTCCCCGGCCGTCATGTCCCGCTCCGCCAGCACGCACAGCCGCGCGGCCCAGCGCTTCGGGTCCAGCGGTACGACGGACACCCGCGAGCCGTCGACGATCGTCAGCGCCCTGCCGTCCGCGCTCGGCGAGATCCGGGCGCCGTATCCGACGTAGTAGCCGTAGGCCTCCCGGCCGGCGGCGACGTCCCACACCCGCTGCTCACCGCTCGTGCCCGTGGTGTGCAGCAGGTGGTCGCCGAGGAAGAGGCCGATGTAGTACACCCCGTTGTAGGTGAGCCTGGGCAGGTCCCGCTTCTTCTCGACGTCCCACAGGCGCACCTCGCCGCCGAAGTACTGCACGGCGAGCAGCTTGCCGTCGGAGGACAGGCTCACCGCACGCACCGACCGGTCGTTCTCGCCCTTCGCGATCCACGTCGTGAACTCGCCCTTGGTGAAGTCCCAGCTGCCGATGGCGCCCGGTTTGCGGACCACCGCCCGCGCGGTGCCGGGGATCGCCGCGGCGAACGTCGCGGCCGCCTCGTTGGCGAGCTGCCACCGCTCCTGCACCGAGGGACGGTAGACCTCGCCGTCCAGGGCCCCGGTGTCCAGCCGCCAGCGCGAGACGTACGACAGCGCCGAGATCATCGCGTGGCCGTCGTCCAGGAAGGCCATGTTGACCGAGGACGGGGTGAGCCCGGTGAGCGGGTCCGGCCCGGAGGCGGTGAGGCCGGGCGGGGCGGGCAGCTCAAGGACGTGCTCCTCGGTGAGCGTCACCGTGTCGCCCGGGGCCCCGCTGATCCGCCAGGACAGGACCGTGCGCTGGTCGGACGCGAGGGTCAGCATGCGCCGCCCGTCCGGGCTGAAGACGGCGGGCTGGACGGCCAGCGGCCGGGACGCCCGCGCGGTGGCCAGCAGCCGCCGCCGGGACAGGTCCCACAGCTGGACCCCCCGGTAGGTGGAGTCGACGACGGCCATCCGCTGGTGGGCCCCGTCCGGGGTGCGGACCCGGTTGAGCAGGGCGTTGCTGTCGAACTGGGTGGGCGGCCCGACCCGAACGGTGACCACGCTCCCGCCCACGCCGACGGCGGCCCGCAGATGACCGGGCGGCCCGGCCAGGGCGACGGCCGGCGCGAACCGGCGCCCGGTGACGTTCTGGTCCTCGGGCGCCGCCGCCGGGGTGTCGAAGGTGGCCGGCCAGCCCTGCTCCAGGTCCAGCACGAGGAAGCGCAGCCGGCCCAGGTCGGCGCCGATCCGCCCGGTCGGGTTGATCAGAAAGCGGCCCGAGGCGTCGAGCCGGGGCGTGTACAGCGGGCACAGCCCCTGGAAGCCGCTGTTGCTCCAGCTCTGGAACCGGCGCGGCGACGCGCCCAGCCGCCAGGCCTCCAGCACCCCCTGCTGGGTGCAGGTGACCAGGGTCCGCCCGTTGCCGCTGACCGTGGCGGAGGCCGCCGCCTGATCGCCCCATGGGCGCTGCACCGTCCCCCGCTCCAGGTCCCAGACGAGCAGCCGGCCGCGTTCGTCGTCCGCGTCCGCGCCGGCGGGCACGATCCTGGCCACCACCGTGCCGTCGGCGCCGAACCAGGCCTGCGCCGCGTCCCAGCCCTTCGGCGGGACCAGGGTGCGGCCGGCGCGCTGGTGCGTGTCGGTGCGCCAGACGAGGACGCCCTCGCGGGGGATCGCCGCGAGGATGCGCTGCCCGGTCCCGTCGAAGCGCAGGTCGTGCACGCCGCGCGGGTTCTTCTCGACGGGCTCGCCCTCGCGCAGGACGACCGTCCGCGGCGTGCCGGCGCCGGGCGAGGTGCGCACGCCCAGCGAGATGAGCCCCCAGTCGCTCGCCCGGGCCATGATCCGCCCGTCGGGGGAGACGGCCGTGCGGTCGTTGTTGCCGCGCTTCGTCTGCAGCTTGGGATCGGCGCGGGGCTTCTTGCGCAGGTCCACGTGCAGGAGCTGGCCGTTGCGCAGCCGGGCGTACAGCTGCTCGCCGTCCTCGGTGAGCGCGACGTCCGCCACCTCCCCGCGCCCCTCCAGCGCGACCCGCTCCACGTCCTGCATCCGCAGGTACTGCGCCAGCAGCGAGGTGCGCGCGTCCGGGCGGTCCCCGCTGCGGTAGGCGGCGGCGGAGAAGAGGGAGGAGGTGACGACGGAGACGTCGTCGAGGGAGGCGGCCTGCTGGGCCATCCGGTCGGAGGCCAGACGCCGTTGCTCGGTGAGCAGGTTCAGATAGAGCACGGAGACGACCGACGCCGCGACGACCGCGAGGACGGTGACGACGATCCCCAGATACCGCAACTGGCGCCGGCGCCGCTCGGACCGCGCCACCTCCCGTTCCTTGCGCTCCCGCAGGGCCACCCCGGCCGCGATGAACTCCCGGTCGGCCTCGGTGAGTTCGTCGCCGCGTTCGGCGAGCCACCGCTCGGCCGTTGCCAGCGCCGGGTCCTCCAGCAGCGCGCCCTCCGGCCGGCCGGCCTGCCACCAGCGGGCGCGGTCGTAGCGCAGTTCGTCCCGCCAGGTGAGGAACGCCCGGTCGTTCTGGAGCTGTTCGGCCAGCGGCTGCCAGTGCTCGATCAGGGCCTCGTGCGCCAGCTCCACCGTCTCGCCCCGCTCGGGGTCCGCGCCCAGCACCAGCACGCGGGCCTCGGCCAGCCGGCGGGCGATGGCCCACTGCTCCTCGCCCGTGTCACGGCGTGCGAGCCGGGCGCGCAGCGGGGTGGTGCCGCCCGGCGGGAGCTGGATCAGCGCCCGCAGCAGACCGGCCGCGGCCTGCGGCGGTGCGTCGCGCAGCGCCCGGCGCCACGCCGAGTCGGCCCGGCTGCTCAGCACCCCGCCGACCCCGCCGAGCTCCCGGTAGGTGTCCAGGCGCAGCCGGCCGCCGACCTGCCGCTCCCACAGGGTGGTCAGCACGAACCCGAGCAGGGGCAGCGCGCCGGGCCGGCCCGCCGCGTCCTCGACGAGCCGGTCGGCCAGCCCCTCGTCGTACTCGACACCCGGGATGGCCCGCAGCGGCAGCCGGACCACCTCGGTGAGCTGCTCGCGGGTCATCACGCCCAGCGGGTGGGCGGGCGCACCGCCGAGCAGCCGGCTCAGCTCCGGGTGGCGCAGGGCCGCGTCCTGGAAGTCCGCCCGCAGCACCACCAGCACGCCCACGCCCGGGCGGCGGCAGGCGTCCAGCAGCGCGTCGACGAGCGGGCGCAGGTCGTCCTCGGGGCGCAGCAGCAGCGCCTCGGCCTGGTCGAGGGCCAGCACCAGGCCGTGTGGCGGGCGTTCCCGCCCGAGTACGGCGGTGACCTCGGCGGCGTCCGGCCGGCCGCCCTCGGCGCGCAGGACGACGACGTCCGTGCCCCGCTCCTTCAGACGGGGCAGCAGGCCGGCCAGCAGCAGCGAGGACTTGCCGGAGCCGGACGGTCCGGTCAGCGTCACACAGCCCTCCGGCGGCCCGTCGGGGCACAGCAGAGCGGTGACCGCGTCGACGTCCTCCTCCCGCCCGAAGAAGTGCGCGCTGTCGGCCTCGGTGAAGGGGCGCAGTCCCGGGAACGGTGAGGCGGGCGCCAGCAGTTCGGCCAGCGCGGGCACTTCGGCCAGCACGGTCGCGGTCGGGATGCAGAAGCTCTGCCCGCGCGCCGGGGAGGACACCGAGGCGACGATGCCGACGACGGCGCCCAGCTCCCGGTCCCACACGGGTGAGCCGCTGAAGCCGGGCTGGATGGGGTCGGACTGCGCGTCGAGGGGCGCCATCTGCAGCCGGCCGGTGCTGGTGCGGGCGCGCAGCACGGCGGTGTGCCAGCCGCCGCCGGTGTCGTCGCGGGGCAGTCCGAACGCGATGGCCTGGTGGTCCCACACGTCCCGGGGCGCCACCATGAGCACGGGCCGGGCGCCGGCCAGCGGGCGTTCCAGGGCCAGGACGGCGACGTCCCCGGTGCCGTCGGCGCGCACCGGCACCCAGTCCCGGACGACGGCCTCGGTTTCCTCGCCGTCGCGCAGGACCAGACGCAGCCGCACCGGCCCGTCGGGCGGTTCGGGCCGGGTCAGCGGCAGGTTCAGGGCGCCCAGGACGACATGGGCGCAGGTCAGCACCAGGGTGGGGGCGATGACCACCCCCAGGCCGCCGATGTGTCCGTCCCGGTCGGCGATCCGGACCGTCGCGGCGGCCAGGACCTCGTCGGCCACCGCGTCCGATGCGGTCGGCTCGGCCATCTCCCGTATCCCCCAGCGCCGTTGACCACAGGTGTTACCGGTGCCTGTCGAGATCACACCAGGCACCGGCCACCGGTCAAGGCGGGTTCACGCCAAGAGGCTCCCGCTCACGGCACCCGCACCCACTGTGCCTGGCTGGGCGTGCCCTGGTCGTCGTCGACGAACAGCATGTACCAGCCGGACTGGACGAGGTTGCGGTTCTTCGGGACGGTCACCGTCACCTTGTCCCCGGACACTGTGAAGTCCAGCGCGATGGAGCGCTGGTCGACGTCCGTGACATGGGTCGAGGCGCTGGGCCGGATCAGCCGGGCCTTCTTGAGGGTGGAGGCGTGCTGCGAGGTGAAGGTGCCCGAGCCGCCGCGCCGGATGGTCTGCGGTCCGCCGGACAGGTCGGGCCGCGCGTCCCGGTACAGATAGGGCGGGGTGTAGATCTCGATGCGCTGCTCGAACTTGCCGGGCTTGGTGTTGGCCTTGTCGCCGTACAGCGAGTCCGACCCGAAGAACATCACCCGCCCGTCCGGGAGCAGGATCGAGCCGGAGTGGTAGTTGCGGCCGACCAGCGGGTCGGCGACCCGCTTGAACGCGTTGGCCTTGGGGTCGTAGATCCGCGCCTGGAGGATGTTGGAGTCGCTGCGGCCCCGGTAGTCCTCCGAGCCGCCGGAGACCAGCACGGTGTCGTCGGGCAGGATCGAGGACTGCGGGTAGCGGGTGCCCTTCTCCAGCGTCGGCCCGTCCACGAACTTCGGGTCCGGGTCCTTCAGATCGACGATCCGGGTCTTGTTGCTGGACAGCTTGGACTCGCCGACCCCGCCGCCGCCGATCACCATGAACCGCTCGTCCTGCGCGGGCGGCAGCAGCACGGTGCCGGAGGTCTCCATCTCGTTGGCGTCGCTCAGGCCGGGGATCTTGGTGAACTTGTTGGTGTCCACGTCCCAGACGCCCGGGTCACGGCCGACGTTGTCGGGGCCGTAGCCCGCGTTGGACCCCGAGTAGAAGATCTTGCCGTTCTGCATCAGGAACAGCGCGGGGTAGGTCGGGAACTGACGGACCGTCTTCGTGTAGTTCCAGGTCTTGGTCTTGGGGTCGAAGACCTCGTTCTTGCCCGGCACCAGCTGGCCGATGTCGTCGAGGCCGGAGACGCTGAGGATCTTGCCGTCGCTCAGCGTGGTGAGCGTCGGGTACCAGCGGGCCTCGTTCATCGGGTCGACCTTGATGTACTTCTCGGCGACCGGGTCGAACTCGTAGGCGTCGCGGATGCCCTGGAAGTCCTTCTTGTCCAGGGCGAGCTTCTGCGCGATGCCGTAGGTGTTGCGGGCGTCGACGCCGCTCAGGCCCTGGATGCGGTAGTTGTCCTGGGTGCCGGTCTCGTACTTCTGCCCGCTCTTCTGCGCCTCGACGTAGATCCGGCCGAGGCCGGGGTCGTTGCGCAGGAACCGGCCCGCCTTGTCGAAGACCTTCTTGGCGCGCGGCACCAGCACCGGGTCCTTGGAGACGAACGTCTTGCCGTTCTGCTTGCCGGTGAACCGGGTGCCCGCGGGCAGGGTGATCGGCTTGTCCGGGTTCTCGTTGTGGACGATCATCAGGCCGCCGGCCTTGGTGACGTCACCCTTGAGCTTCTCGTACCGTCTGGTGCCGCCGGCGATCAGCAGGTTGCCGTTGGCCAGCTGGGTGTGGCCCGTGCAGAACAGGTCGCTGGGGGTGGGCACCTTCTTGATGGTGCCCTTGACCGGGTCCCAGATCCGGGTGTCGAACTTCTTGGCGTCGAAGTTGTCCTGGTTGTTGCCGGACCCGGCGACGAGCAGGATCTTCCCGGTGTGCAGCAGCGCCGCGTGGATGGTGTTCTGGCGGTACTCCTCGGGGAACTCGACGATGTCCCAGTGGCCGTTCTCCGCCTTGTACTCCGGCTTGTTGATCTTGTAGTCGTGGTACTTCGCGGTGCTGAAGCGGTACAGCCACGGACCGTTCATCCCGGCCAGCGCGAGTACCACCGCCGTGCCTATCGCGAGTCGACGGGCGCGGCGGCGGCCGGCACGGTCGTTCATTCCTTACGTCCCCCCAGCCCACCAAGGGCGATCTGCATGGTCTGGTCGTTGCCCGAGCCCGGCTCGGCCCACTCGGGCCGCGGGGCCGGGGCGTGCGGCGCGTACTGCGCCGGGACGCCGGGCGCCGGGGTCCCCTGAACCGGGGTCCCGTGGGCCGGTGCCCCATGGGCCGGTGTGCCGGGGGCCGGTGTCCCGTACGCCGGGACGCCCTGCGCGGGGGTCCCGTGGGCCGGGACGCCGTGCGCCGGGGCCGCGTCCCGGGGCCCGCCCGCGGTGCCCGCGGCGGGCTGCTTGGTGGCCTGCCGCAGCTCATGGCGCCAGACGAAGATCGGCGTGGCGGTGATGAGCAGCGCGAACATGGCCCAGGTGATCATCGCCGGGTGGGAGTGCCCGAGGGCCAGGCCCGCGGCGATGGAGCCACCGAAGATCGCGATGAAGTACCAGTGGTAGCGGAAGGTGCCGAACCAGGTGTCCGGGCTCGCCGAGTCGCCCTTGGGCGTGACCACGAACTTGGACTTGCGGCGCAGCAGGGAGTCGATCAGCGCCTTGGCGTACAGCGGCGCCGACAGCGCGGACATCACCATGCCGGCCACACCGCCGGAGCCCTCCGGCTCGTGCGGGGAGACGTTGTGGCGCCGGTTCCAGATGTACAGGCCGATCTGCAGCGCGGAGGCGTTGCCGTAGAGCATCAGCCACACGGTGGGGTCGATGTTCACGCCCGAGGCGCCCAGGCCCAGGAACAGCGCGCAGCTGAGCGCCGCGAGCATCCAGTTCAGGGCGGACATCGGATAGAAGATGATCATCATCGTGTAGTTGAAGAGCCGGCCCGCCGGCAGCGTGCCCCAGCCCTTCCAGTACTGCTTGAGGATCGTCTCGTAGGTGCCGCGCGACCAGCGCATCTGCTGGGTGAAGAAGTCCGTCCAGGCGGCCGGGCCCTCACCGACGGCGAGCACGTCCGGGGTGTAGACCGACTTCCACTTGCGGCCCGTCGCCGGGTTCTTCGCCCGGTGCATCTCGAAGCCGGTGGCCATGTCCTCGGTGATCGAGTCGTACAGGCCGCCGATCTGCTTGATCGCCCTGATGCGCACGGCGTTGGAGGTGCCGACGAACATCGGGGCGCCGTACTTGTTGCCGGCGCGCTGGATCAGCGCGTGGAAGAGGAACTGCTGCGACTCGGCCGCCTTGGTGACGAACGAGTCGTAGTTGCCGTACACCTGCGGGCCGATGACGAAACCGACGTCCGGGTCGCGGAAGAAGCCGAGCATCCGCTCCAGGTAGTTGGGCATCGGCACGTGGTCGGTGTCGACGGAGGCGAAGAAGTCGTAGTCGTCGCCGTGCGCGTCGAGCCAGGCGTTGTAGTTGCCGTGCTTGGTCTTGGCGCGGTGCGGGCCCTTGGCCTGGTTCCACTTCGCCACGCCCTTGCGGGAGAAGTGGTGCACGCCGAGCCGCTCGCACACCGCCTTGACGTCGGGGTCGTCGCCCTCGTCGAGCAGCCACACGTGCAGCAGGCCCCGGTGGCGCAGCTTCACGGCCGCCTCCAGGGTCTTGGTGACCATCTCCAGCGGCTCCTTGCCGGGCACGAAGGAGGTGAGGAAGGCGACGCGGGTGCCGGTCTCGGGTACGACCGGGATCGGGTCGCGGG
This sequence comes from Streptomyces sp. Ru71, assembly GCF_002920535.1. Lineage (GTDB taxonomy): Bacteria > Actinomycetota > Actinomycetes > Streptomycetales > Streptomycetaceae > Streptomyces. The sequence continues at coordinate 21,090 of NZ_PQSS01000007.1, forward strand.
CGACCAGGGTGGCGTGCGCGTTGGAGAGCACGTTCATGCAGCGGAAGAACTCGATCAGGCCGATCGAGACCAGCATGACGACGTCGAGGGCCGGCAGGAAGTCGAAGGCGGGGTAGTCGCGTTGGGTCCAGTGCTCGGGCTGGAGCAGCCAGAACAGCAGCACCAGCGACAGCACGGGGGCCGCGGCCAGCATCAGGGCGACCCGGATGCGGTGCGGCTCCTGCGAGATCAGCGAGCGGTACTGGACGGTGTACGGCTTGCCCGGGTCGGGCTGGGTGAGGGGCCCGGCCAGCCGGCTGTAGTGCTCGTAGTCGTATCTCGGCAGGGTCTTCTTGATCCTGCGGAAGGTTCCCGTGGTGCTCATCCGGTGTCCGGGCACCCTGAGCTGAGTGGTCTGTGACGGGTCGGAGCCGTGCCGGGCGCCCGTCGGCGTCGACGTCATGAGTCATCCCCCCACACGCATGGTCATCGCGTGTCGATCGGTCGCTTCACCTGCTCCGGTCCCCCTCGACCTTCACAGACGTTTCAGTGGCGGGCCGCTGTCCCCATGTCGTCCCAACCCTATAGACATGGAACGGCAGCCTTCCGGTTGCATGATGCCCCCCTCGGCATCAGCCCTTCGAACGGGGCCCCTCCTCCCCGTGAAAATCCGCGCAACCGGCTCTTAGCCCCCCAAGTGCCGTGTATCCGCAGTTTCTTGAAGGACCAGGGTTCTACGGCGTTCAGCATGATCGCAAGATGCCCGCCGGAACAGCACAAGGCCCCCCGCCGAAGCGAGGGGCCTTGCCGTCGGTGCGCCGCCAGGGACTCGAACCCCGGACCCGCTGATTAAGAGTCAGCTGCTCTAACCAACTGAGCTAGCGGCGCCTGCTGACGTCGTTAACTCTACATGACCTCCAGGGGTGCCTCTGACCACGCACCGCGTGTCCGTAATGTCATGAAATGGGAAAGTCGTACATCATTCGGACCGTCACCATGCGCATCAGGAAGACGGTTGGGAAACTGATCACCGTGTACAGGCCAGGACAAAACGGACCGGAGTGTGAGGCAGATCGCATGAACCGTCCGGTATTCGAGGAAATCGATCCTGCGAGCGACTGCGGCTGCCCCGGCTGCGCCCGGCAGCCCCGCTCCGCCCCGCCGCCCTCCCCGTCCCCCGGTACGGCCGCCGCCCACCGGGTGGTGATCGTGGCGGCCGCCACCTCGGCGGCGCTCGGCGCGAGCAGCGCGGGGGTGGCGGACGCCGTGGGGGAAGCGGGGGCGGCCGGGGCCGCGGGGGGCGCGCAAGCGGCTGACGCCGTGGCCGCCCCCGGTGAGCCGCGCGCCCCTGTCGGCCGGCCCGGCGTTCCCGCGGGGGACGAGCCGCAGACGCCGCAGGGCGGCAAGGCTCCACTGCACGGGCCGGCCGGTGCCCCGGCCAGGCCCGGCGACGGGGTGAAGCTGCCACCGACCACCCGGGCGGAGATCATCAACCGGGCCAAGGCGTGGGTGGCGGCCCAGGTGCCGTACAGCATGTACGCCTACTGGTCCGACGGGTACCGGCAGGACTGCTCGGGCTTCGTGTCGATGGCCTGGCATCTGGCCGGGAACGAGTGGACGGGCAGCCTCGGCCAGTTCGCCGAGCGGATCTCCAGGGACGAGCTCCAGCCGGGCGACATCCTGCTGTTCCACAACCCGGCCGACCCCGAGAAGGGGTCCCATGTGGTGATCTTCGGCGGCTGGACGGACTACACGCACACCTACTACACCGCCTACGAGCAGACCCGCCCCACCACCCGCCGCCAGGTCACCCCCTACCCGTACTGGAGCAACGGCTCCAAGTACCTGCCGTACCGCTTCAAGGGGCTCACCGACGGCGCGTCCGGCGCCAAGCCGGCCGGCGGGGCCGCCCAGGCGGGCGCCACCGCCTTCCCCGGCGCCGGCTCCTTCGGTCCCGGCGCGAACAACGCCGACGTCACCCGGCTGGGGCAGCTGCTGGTCAAGCGCGGCGGCGCCCGCTTCTACACCAGCGGCCCGGGGCCCGTCTGGACGGACGCCGACCGGCGGGCCACGCAGGCCTTCCAGCAGGCGCAGGGCTGGACGGGCGCCGGCGCCGACGGCCTGCCGGGCCCGAGGACCTGGGCGCTGCTGGTCTCGGGCACAGGCAAGAACATCCCAGCGGCGGGGACGGCAGGCGCGGCGGGACCGGCGAAGCCGGCGCCCCCCGCTAAGCCCGGCACGCCCGCGAAGCCGGCCACCCCCGCGAAACCCGCGCCGGCCGCCGCCGTCCCGCCCTTCCCGGGCGCGGACAGGTTCCGTCCGGGCGCGAACAACGCCTACGTCACCCAGCTCGGCCGGCAGCTGGTGAAGAAGGGCTTCGGCAGGTTCTACGCGTCGGGCCCCGGCCCGCGCTGGGGCGAGGCGGACCGCAGAGCCGTCGAGGCCTTCCAGCTCGCCCAGGGCTGGCGCGGCTCGGCCGCCGACGGCTACCCCGGCCCGGAGACCTGGCGGCGGCTCTTCCGGTGACATCACCCATCCGCAGTGGCTGGAGGCACGCATGAGTACGACCACGACGCCCGAGTCCGACGGGTCCGCGGACGGCACCTCGTCCCGCCCGGCCCGGCTGATCCAGAACGAGGCCACCACCGAGATCCCGGTCCATCTGCTCTTCCGGGACGACCCGGACCCCGAGCCGGTGCCGCTGCGGCCCACGGTCGTCGCCCGCCGGCAGGGCACCGGTGAGCAGCCGCGGGTGCGCCGGCCGGCCCCGGCGGCGCCGCGACCCGCGGTGCCGGAGGTCGACCCGGAGCTGGTGGAGCGCCGGGCGCGGGTGCTGCCCGGGGTGGTGGGCGTGCTGGCCGGGGCCTGCGGGGTGCGGGGTGCGCGGTCACCGTCCTGGTGGCGGGGCTGGTGCCCTCGCTCGCGCTCCGGGCGCTGCACCTGCCGGCGGTCGAGGGCGCGGGGCCCGGGCCGGCGCAGTGGGCGGCGTACGCGGGGGCGGGCGCGCTCGCCCTGTTCGGCTTCGGCGGGCTGGCGCGCGGGCGGACCGGGCGGGCGTGGGTGCTCGGTCTGTTCGGCCGCTACCGGGGCACGGTCCGGCGCACGGGCCTGCTGTGGGTCAACCCGCTGCTGCTGCGTCACCGCGTGGACGTGCGGCTGCGGCACTGGCGCAGCGAGCCGGTGCCGGCCGCCGACGGCAACGGCGTGGCGCTGGACGCCGTCGTGCTGGTGGTGTGGCGGGTGCGGGACACCGCGCGGGCCGTGCTCGGGGTCGAGGACCACGAGACGTATCTGCGCGAGTGCGTCGAGGCGGCGCTGTCCCGGGTGCCGGTGGAGCCGCCCGGTGCCGGGCGGGGTGCGGCGGAGGCGGCCGGGGAGACGCTGACCCGGCTGGTCGCGGCGGATGTCGCGCCGGTGGGCCTGGAGGTGTTCTCGGTGCGGCCGGTGCGGGTGGAGTACACCCCGGAGGCGGCCGCCGCGATGCAGCGCCGGCAGCTCGCCGTGCTGGACGCCCAGCACCGGGCGAGCGTGATCGGCTCGGTCGTCGACTCGGTGGAGGACACGGTGACCCGGCTGACCATGCGCGGCCTGGTGGCGCTGGACGACTACGAGCGCAAGGCCCTGGTGAAGGACCTGACGGTGGCGTTCTGCGTGGGGCGCGGCGAAAGCTGACCGGTCGGGGCAGTGAGCCCTGCGATTGGTATGGACATGTTCAACGCTCAGCAATAACCTCGAACTTGGTCTAGACCTACCTGCACGGCTCACTGAACTCCCCACATCCAGGAGCGGCAGCATGCGCACAAGGACCAAGCTGTACGCCGCCGTGGTGGGGCTGGCCACGACCGGAGCCCTCGCGCTCTCCTCCGGCGGCGCCAGCAGCCACGGCTACACCGACCTGCCCGTCAGCCGGCAGAAGCTCTGCCAGCTGGGCACCGTCACGAACTGCGGCGACATCCAGTGGGAGCCGCAGAGCGTCGAGGGCCCCAAGGGCTTCCCGGCCGCCGGACCGGCCGACGGGCAGCTGTGCTCGGGCGGCAACACCCGCTTCGCCCAGCTGGACCGCTCGCGCACACCGTCGGGCGGCGCCTGGCCGACCACGAAGGTGTCGGGCGGGCAGAGCTACACCTTCCGCTGGCAGTTCACGGCGATGCACGCCACGACCGACTTCAAGTACTACGTCACCAGGCCGGGCTGGAACCAGGACCACAACCTCTCCCGCTCCGACCTCAACCTCACCCCCTTCCTCACCGTCCCCTACGGCGGCCAGCGCCCGCCGTCCACCCTCTCCCACAGCGGCACCCTCCCGACCGGCCTCAGCGGCCACCACGTGATCCTCGCGGTATGGACGATCGCGGACACGGGCAACGCGTTCTACGCCTGCTCGGACGTCACGTTCTGAGCCGGGTAGGCTCCCCCGGCGCGGTCATGGTCATGGCGGCGTCGGGGGATCATCTGCTCGGTTTCGGGGGGAAGCGTGCTGGACGTCGTCGTCTTCGGGGGCCTCGGCCTGGTCATGGCCGTGGTCCTCCTCCTCGCGTACGTCGCGGTGCGCCGCTGGCGGCGGATGCGCACCGCCTGGAGGAGCGGGCTGACCGCGAAGGCCCGCTGTGTGACGGCCTGGACGGTCGTGCGCGGGGGAGGTGAGGCCGCGGCCCGCACGGAGGTGCACCGCCTCTACGAGTTCACGACCCGCCGCGGCCACATCGTGCGGTTCAGGGAGGAGGACGGCCCGGTCCCCACGCGTGAGGGCGATGTCGTCACCGTCCACTATGCGGAGGGGCCCGAGGTGGTGGCCACCACGCTCACACCACGGCAGGGCCGGGCGGCGGTGGGCGTGGTCGGGATGCTGGTGACCCTCGTGGTGGTCACGGGTTTGTGCGTCGCCGCCGCGGTGTCCTACGCCCTGCTCTCCGGGGCCTGATACGCGAAGGGCCCCTCGCTCTCGCGAGGGGCCCTTCTTCTGTGCGCCGCCAGGGACTCGAACCCCGGACCCGCTGATTAAGAGTCAGCTGCTCTAACCAACTGAGCTAGCGGCGCATGACTCCCGCCGACCGCTTCACCAGGTGTTTCTCCCGGCCCCGCGGGCGGCGACGAAGAAAATACTACCTGGTTCTCCGGGGTGCTCGTGACCACCCGCCCGGGGGCTAGGCCCTGTCGTCTGGATCATCCCGGCGTCGCGGGGTCTGGCACGCTCCCCCGAGCTCTTCGAGCAGGGGGGACCCCCAGCGGCGTTGTCGTCGGTTGCCAACTCCCCCAAGCTCTTCGAGCAGGGGGCACCCCCACCGCGTTGTCGCCCTCCTCCGCCTTGCAGCTGCACGCTCCCCCACGCTCGAATCGAGCTCGCGCGGGGGCACCCCCATCGCCCCCGCTCGGCTCGGCCGAGAGGCGCCGTTTCTCACAGCCGGCCTGATCCAAACGACAGGGCCTAGATCGCCAGCGACAGCAGGACCGGCGCCGCGCTGCGGCCCAGCGCGTCCGCGGCCGTGCGCAGCCGGTGCGCGTGCTCCACCGGCATCGACAGCGCGAGGCACCCCACCGAGGAGCCCGCCGTGATCGGGACGGCCGCGCACACCGTGCCCACCGCGTACTCCTGCAGATCGAGCACGGGCACGGTGGGCGGCTGCGCCTCCAGGCGGGAGAGCAGCAGCTTGTCGCTGGTGATCGTGCGGGAGGTGAGGCGGGCCATCTTGTGCCGGGAGAGGTGGTCGCGGCGGCCGTTGTGGTCGAGCTGGGTCAGCAGGCTCTTGCCGACGGCGTGCGCGTGCGCGGACTCGCGGAAGTCGACCCACTCGTTGACCGGGGGAGCGCCCGGCCCGGCGGCGTACTGGGTGATGCGCACCTCGCCGTCGACGTACCGGCTGATGTAGACGGCGGCCCGCACCGAGTCGCGCAGCCGGTCCAGGGTGCGCTGGAGGTGGGCCCGCAGCGCCTCCTCGCGGCCCTGGGCGGAGCCGAGCCGGGCCAGCGCGTCGCCGGTGACGTAGGCGCCGCCGGTGATCTGCTCGACGTATCCCTCACGGCGCAGCATCCGCAGCAGGGGAGTGAGCCGCTCGGTGGTCAGGCCGGTGCGGCGGGCTATCTGGGCGTCGGTGACGCCGGCGGCGTGTCGCGCCACGGTCTCCAGCACGCGCAGCGCGTCCTGTGCCGCGTGGTACGGCGCGGTCGGCTCGTTCATCAGCGCCACGGTGTCTCCCCTGCGGTCGCTTTCAGGCCGTGATCCGAAGCCCGGATCCCCTCCACGATAACGGGCAAGCGCCCTGCGTGGAGGGGGTGTTGGCGAGATTGAATCCCCGTCATCTGGGGCACTGAGCGTCTGGCATATGTCTCAGTCATGCCCCGTGCCATAGACCTGGAGTGATGGCCCGTACACGCGCAGCGACCTAAGCGCCGGCCGTCACAGCACGGCGCTCAGGAACTCCCGCGTCCGCTCCTGCTCCGGGTCGTTGAAGATCTGCTCCGGCGGCCCCGCCTCCACGATCCGGCCCGCGTCGAACATCAGCACCTGGTCGGAGATGTCCCGAGCGAAGTTCATCTCGTGGGTCACGCACAGCATGGTGATGTCGGTGGAGCGCGCGATGTCCCGCAGCAGGTCCAGCACGCCCGCGACCAGCTCCGGGTCCAGCGCCGAGGTCACCTCGTCCAGCAGCAGCACCTTCGGCCGCATCGCCAGCGCCCGCGCGATCGCCACCCGCTGCTGCTGCCCGCCGGACAGCTGAGTCGGCCGCGCGTCGCACTTGTCCGCCAGGCCCACCAGGTCCAGCAGCTCCCGCGCCCGCTGCTCCGCTTCGTCCTTGTCCAGGCCGAGCACGGTGACCGGCGCCTCGGTGAGGTTGCGCAGCACGGTCATGTTGGGGAACAGGTTGAACTGCTGGAAGACCATGCCGATCTTCTTGCGGACCTCCCGGCACTGCTTCTCGCTCGCCGGGAACAGCTGCTCCCCGTCGACGGTGATCGTGCCCGTGTCGGGCTTGGTCAGCGTCATCAGCAGTCTGAGGATCGTCGTCTTGCCGGAGCCGGACGGCCCGATCAGGGTGACGTGCTTGCCGGCGTCGACGGAGAAGTCCAGTTCGTCCAGGACGGTGTTGTCCCCGAACCGCTTGGTCACCTGCTCCAGGCGCACCAGCGGCGTCAGATCGGCGGGCGTGGCGGTCGGCTGCTTGCTGGTGTCAACGGACAAGGCGTCGCTCCAGGGTGCGTAGGAGAAGGGAGGCCAGATAGGAGATGACGATGAAGGCGACACCGATCACCGTCAGCGGCTCGGTGAACTGGAAGTGCTGCTGGGAGTACAGCCGCGCCTGGCCGAGCATCTCCAGCACGGTGATCACCATCAGCATCGGCGTGTCCTTGAGCATGGAGATCACGTAGTTGCCCAGCGCGGGCACCACCCGGCGCACCGCCTGCGGCAGGATCACCGCCGTCCAGGTGCGCACCGGCGGCAGGCTCAGCGCGGTCGCCGCCTCCCACTGGCCCGGCGGCACCGCCTCGATGCCGGCCCGGTAGACCTGCATGGTGTACGTCGAGTAGTGCAGGCCGATCGCGACCACACCCGTGGTCAGCGCCGACATGGTCACCCCCCACTCGGGCAGCACATAGAAGAGGAAGAACAGCTGCACCAGCAGCGGGGTGTCCCGCACGAACTCCGTGACCACCCCCACCGGCCAGCGCACCCAGCGCGTCGGCGCGCGCATCAGCAGCGCCCACACCAGGCCCAGCGCGAACGAGATCAGCGAGCCCAGCACCAGCGCCTGCAACGTCACCAGCAGGCCGTCCCAGAAGTGCGGCATGAAACCGCTGACGGCACTCCAGTCCCACTTCACGCGACACCAGCTCCCTCGGGCACCCGCACCGGATCGGTCTTCCGGGCCGGCGCCCTGCCGATCCCGGCCTTCAGCCGCCGCTCAAGGCCCCGCATCACCCGCGTGAGCAGGAAGGCGATCACGAAGTAGATCAGCAGGACGTACGAGTAGATCTCCGCGCTCTCCTGCAGCGCCAGGCGCACCAGGTTGCCGCTGAAGGCCAGGTCGCCCATGCCCATCACCGACACCAGCGCGGTGCCCTTGAGCAGCTCGATCAGCAGGTTGCTGAACGGCGGGATCATCTCCGGCACCGCCTGCGGCAGCAGGATCTTGCGCATCCGCTGCCCCGGCGTGAACCCGAGCGCGATACCGCCCTCGCGCTGCGCCGGATCGACGGAGTTCAGCGCCCCGCGCACGATCTCCGCGCCGTACGCGCCGTAGGTCAGTCCGAGCGCCAGCGTGCCCGCCCACAGCGGCACCAGCTGCCAGCCGAAGGCCGGCGGCAGCACGAAGAACACCCAGAAGATCATCACCAGCGCCGAGGTGCCGCGGAACACCTCCGTGTAGAAGCCCGCGAGGAAGCGGACGATCCACAACCGGTGGGTGCGCGCGACGCCCACCGCGAACGACACCGCCGCGCCCAGCAGTGCGCTGAACACCAGCAGCTGGAGCGTGACCCACACGCCCCGCAGTACGAGTTCCCACAGTCCCGAGGTCATCCGCCGCACAGCTCCTTCGCGGTCAGATCGGTCATCTCGGCCTGCGTGAAGCCGAACGGCCGAAGGACGCGGAACAGTTCGCCGCTCCTCTTCAGCTTGTGCAGCTCCGCGTTGAAGGCGTCGCGCAGCTTCGTCTCGGTCGGCCGGAACGCGAACGCGCCGCCGTCGACGTGCGGCTTGCCCTTCACCAGCGGCGCGAACGGCTTGGTCGCCTCCGCCCTGGCCGACTTCTTCACCACCTCGCGGGTGGTCAGCGCGGTCCCCGCGAACACGTCGACGCGGCCGGCCTCCACCGCGTTCAGCCCCGCGACCTGGTCCGGGACGATCAGGATGTCGCTCTCCTTGTAGCCCGCCTCGACGGCGTACTGGATCTCCGCGTATCCCGTGCCGGTGGCGAACTTCGCCTTCTTCTCGACGATGTCCCGATAGGTGTGCAGACCCTTGGGATTTCCCTTGCGGACGATGAAGGAATCGAGCATCTGATAGTCGGGATCGGCGAAGATCACCTGCGCGCAGCGCTCGGCATTGACATACATCCCGGCGGCCACGACATCGAACTGCTGGGAATTCAGCCCGGGTATGAGCGAGCCGAACTCGGTCGGCACGGGCTGCACCTTCTCCACCCCGAGCCGTTTGAAGATCACCTTGGCGAGTTCCGGCGCCTCACCGGTGAGTTCGCCGTTCTTGTCGATGTATCCGAAGGGAATCTCGCCGGCTATTCCGAGCCGTACGACGCCCTGCGCGCGCAGCCGGTCGAGCAGGTCACCGCCCTGAGTCGTGGACGCGGTGGCCACCCGTGAGCAGCCCGCGGCGCCCAGCGCGCCGACCGCCGCCACCCCCGCGAGCAGCGACCGGCGAGTGGGTCCGGTTGTGTGTGCGCCATGTCGTGCATGACCGTGTGGTGGAGCCATGGCGGCGCTGCTACCCAACTCCAAGCGATGCATGCACCATGGTTTTCATGGCGGATCGCTACCTCGAAGTGTCCCTGGTCAAGCGTCAAATCCACTGCACGGCAAAGCTCCTGGACGACCGCGCCCCGCTCACCTGCGCCGCGGTGTGGGACGCCCTGCCGCTGTCCGGCGACGTCTACCACGCCAAATATGCGCGTAACGAGATCTACGCCCTTTTCCCGCCCTTCGCCGGGGCCGAACCACCCCTGGAAAACCCGACCGTCACCCCGATTCCGGGAGATCTCTGCTATTTCTCCTTCGCCGGCGCCGAACTGGGCACCCGGGCCTACGGCTACGACCGCGAGGTGCGCGCCGGGACCACCGTCGTCGACCTGGCCCTGTTCTACGAGCGCAACAACCTGCTGCTGAACGGCGACGTGGGCTGGGTGCCCGGGATCGTCTGGGGCCAGGTCGTGGACGGGCTGGACGCCATGGCCGAGGCCTGCAACGACCTGTGGCGCACGGGCGCGGCGGGGGAGAGCCTCAGCTTCCGGCGGCTGTGAGGCCCGCGGCGCCCGCCTCGTACAGGGCGTGCGCCGCCCGCAGCACCAGGTCGTCGCGGTGCCGGGCGGCCACGATCTGCAGACCCACCGGCAGCCCGTCCGCGTCCGCGCCGACCGGGACGGACGCCGCCGGCTGCTGCGTCAGGTTGAACGGGTAGGTGAACGGCGTCCACCCCGTCCAGCGCTTCAGCCCCGAGCCGTGCGGCACCTCGGCGCCCGCCTCGAACGCCGTGAGCGGCAGGGTCGGGGTCAGCAGCAGGTCGTACGACTCGTGGAAACGGCCCATGCGCCGGCCCAGGTCCATCCGGACATCCACCGCGGCGAGGTACTCCAGCGCCGACAGCCGGGCCCCGGCCGCGCAGATCTCCCGCAGGCCGGGGTCCAGCAGCTCCCGCTGGTGCGGGCTCAGCCGCTGCACCACCCGGGCCGCGCCCGCGAACCACAGGGCGTGGAAGGCGTCCACCGGGTCGGCGACGTCCGGGTCGGTCTCCTCGACGTACGCGCCGAGCCCCGCGAGCCGCTCCGCCGCCCGCCGCACCGCCGCCGCGACCGCCGGCTCCACCGCGACCTGCCCGCCCAGCGACGGCGAGTACGCCACCCGCAGACCCCGCACCCCCGCGCCGAGCACCTCCGTGTACGACAGCCCGGCCGGGCCCAGCGCCGACCAGTCCCGGGCGTCCGGCGTGCCGATCACGTCCAGCATCAGCGCCGCGTCCGCCGCGGTACGGGTCATCGGTCCCACGTGCGACAGCGTGCCGAACGCGCTCGCCGGGTACAGCGGCACCCGGCCGTACGTCGGTTTCAGGCCGAAGATCCCGCAGAACGCGGCCGGGATGCGGACACTGCCGCCGCCGTCCGTGCCCAGCGACAGCGGCCCCGCGCCGAGGGCCACCGCGGCCGCGCTGCCGCCGCTGGAGCCGCCCGCCGTGCGCGAGGAGCCGTACGGGTTGCGGGTGACACCGGACAGCGGCGAGTCCGTCACGCCCTTCCAGCCGAACTCGGGCGTGGTCGTCTTGCCGACGAACACCGCGCCGTGCTCGCGCAGCCGGGCCACCGACGGGGCGTCCTCCGCCCACGGCCCCGCCGCCTCGATCGTGCGCGAGCCGCGCAGGGTGGGGTGGCCGCGCAGCAGCAGGATGTCCTTGACGGTCACCGGCACCCCGTCCAGCAGCCCGGCCGGCTCACCGCGCCGCCACCGCCCGGCCGACGCCCGCGCCTGCTCCAGGGCGTCCTCGGGCAGCAGCCGGACGAAGGCGTTCACGTCCGGCTGGACGCGCTCGGCCCGCTCCAGCACCGCGCGGGTCGCCTCCACCGGGTCGAACTCGCCCTTGCGATAGCCCTCGACCAGCTCGGTGGCGGTCAGCTCGGTGAGTTCCGTCATGCAGGCCTCCCAGGGTGTCAGTGACCGGGTACGTACCCGCGCTGCTTGTCGACCACGTTGAGCAGCGGCCGGCCCGCCGCCCAGCGCTCGTACAACTCCACGAACTGCTTGCCCAGTTCATCCCGCCAGCCGACCGTGTCCCCGCTCATGTGCGGGGAGACGATCAGGTCCCGCACCTGCCACAGCGGGCTGTCGGCGGGCAGCGGTTCGTCGGCGAACACATCCAGCGCGGCCCCGGCGATCCAGCGCTTGGCCAGCGCCTCGGCGAGCGCCTCCTCGTCGACCAGCGGCCCGCGGCCGACGTTGACGAAGCACGCCGACGGCTGCATCACCCCGAAGCGGCGCGCGTCGAACATGCCCCGCGTCTGCTCGGTCAGCGGGGCCGCCGCGATCACCCAGTCGGCGCGGGACAGCAGCCGGTCGAGGTCGTCGGGGCCGTACACGCCGGTGCGCGGGGTGCGGCCGACGAGCGCGGTGGTGACGCCGAGCGCCTTCAGCAGCCGGGCGATCGCCCGCCCGATCGGCCCGGAGCCGACCACGCACGCGCGCGTACCGGTCACCCGGCGCGACTCGCGGTGCCGCCACTCCCGCTTCTGCTGGAACTCCAGGGTGCGCGGCAGGTCCTTGGCCATCGCCAGCACCAGGGCGGCGACGTACTCGGCGATCGGCTGGTCGAAGACGCCACGGGCGTTGGTCACGACGGTGTCCGAGGCGGCGAGCTGCGGGCACATCAGGTGGTCCACGCCGGCGCTGGCGGTGTGCACCCAGCGCGGCCGCGGCCCCTCGCCCGGCCAGGCGTCCCGTACGGCGGTGGAGGTGAAGTCCCACACCAGCAGCACATCGGCGTCGGGCAGCCGCTCGGCGAGACCTGCGGCGTCGGTGTGCACGATCCGCGCCCGGCCGGTCAGGCGGCCCAGCCGGGGCGGGGGATCGGCGTCGAGGACGAGGAGCGTGGGCGGTGCGCTGGTCATGCAGGGGCCGTTTCTCCGGGACCGGGCGAGATGATCTGGCGTCTGACATGCACGGATTGACCACGCTCGCACCGGAACCTACCGTCGTCAACAGGGCCGCGCGTACGATCCGTTGCCCTGTCGTCTCCCACCGTGAGGCGGTGCCCTTTATGGAGGCCATGTTCCTGGGCGGCCCCCGCCCGCAGCGCGGTGTCGGCGTCGTCGCGCCCTTCGACTTCGCGCTCGACCGTGAGCTGTGGCGCTGGACGCCGGACGAGGTGTCGCTGCACCTGACCCGCACCCCGTACGTACCGGTCGAGGTCAGCCTGGATCTCGCCCGGCTGGTCAGCGAGCACGAGACGCTCTCCGACGCCGTGCGCACCCTGATCGCCGTACAGCCGGAGGTCGTCGCCTACGCCTGCACCTCCGGCAGCTTCGTCGGCGGGATCGCCGGGGAGCGCGCGATGTGCGAGGCGATGGACGCGGCGGGCGCGGTGCCCTCCGTGACGACCTCCGGGGCGCTGCTGGAGGCCCTGGCCGAGCTGGGCGTACGGCGGGTGGCGCTGGTGACGCCGTACACGGTGTCGGTGACGCGCTCGCTGCGGGCGTACGTCGCGCAGGCCGGGGTCGTGGTCACCGGGTGCGTGTACATGGGGCTGACCCGGCACATCTGGAAGGTGCCGTACCGGGACGTGGTCGAGATGGCCCGGCGGGCGGTGGGGACACCGGGCGCGGCCGGCGGTGCGCAGGCGCTGTTCCTCTCCTGCACCAACCTGCCGACGTACGACGTGATCCCGCAGCTGGAGGCGGAACTGCGCATCCCGGTGATCTCGGCCAACCAAGTGACGATGTGGGCGGCGCTGCGTCGGCTGGGTACCCGCGCGGTAGGGCCGTACCAGGCGCTGATCGACATGTCGGCGCGCGCGTGGCCCCCCGTACTGCCGGACGAACCGCAGGAACAGCAGGAAGGGCGAACATGACCGCACTCGGATTCCTCTACCCGGGTCACTCGGCCGAGGACGACTACCCGCGCATCGAGCAGCTCCTGGGCAGTGACATCCGGGTGGACCTCGTCCACACGGACATCGGCGAGGACGCCCACCGGGTCGACGCGCTGCGCCGGATGGGCGCGGTCGAGCGCCTCCGCGCGGGCGTGGAGGAGCTGCGGCTGTCCGGCGCCGAGTCGGTGGTGTGGGCGTGCACCAGCGGCAGCTTCGTGTACGGCTGGGAGGGCGCCCATGATCAGGTCCGCTCCCTGGCCATGGCCGCCGGGATGCCCGCCTCCTCGACGTCGTTCGCCTTCGTGCACGCGGTGCGGGAGCTGGGGCTGCGCAGGGTCGCGGTCGGGGCGACGTACCCCGAGGACGTGGCGGTCCTGTTCGAGGAGTTCCTCGCCGCCGGGGGCGTGCGGGTGACCGGGGTGCGCAGCTCGGGGATCGTCACGGCGGCGGAGGTCGGCACGTGGGGCGAGGCCGAGGTGCTGGCGCTGGCCCGCGCGGCGGACCGCCCGGACGCGGAGGCGGTGCTGCTGCCCGACACCGCGCTGCACACGGCGGCGCATGTGCCGGTGCTGGAGAAGGAACTGGGCAAGCCGGTCCTCACGGCGAACCAGGTCACGGTCTGGGAGGGCCTACGCCTGGCCGACCGCAGGGTCAACGCCCCGGCCCTGGGCACCCTGTTCCTCCGCGAACCGCTCGTCCAGGCCTAGCGGCCCCCCCGGGGGTTCACCCGTCGCCCTCCTCGACCGGGAGCCCGCCCCGGGGCTCCGCCCCGGACCCCGCCAGGGGCTCCGCCCCGGCCCCCGAGGCGCGCACCATCTGCATAGCTGCGGGCAGTCGTGCCGCTGGGGCGGCACGGGTGGGCGCTGGGGGTCCCCCCTGCTCGAAGAGCTTGGGGGAGGCACCCCGTCGCGCCGGGCTGCGCACCTACCCCCGGTCCGCCACAGCGCCGGGCGCCGCCCAACGGACCCCTCCGGGCGCAGCCCGAACCTGGAACCCCGGGAATAAGCGGAGACCCCCTCCTGTTAGCCGGAGGCCAGCGCATCGCACACGCAGGAGGAGACCTCACCGTGGCCGCAGCAGACACCCCCGGCGACGAGATCCGGGGAACGGCACAGGGCACCGCACCCGTCCCGCTCTCCGTGTTGGACCTGGTCACCGTCGGCGCGGGCCGCACCGCCACCGACGCCCTGCGCACCAGCGTGGCCATGGCCCGGCTCGCCGAGAACCGCGGCTTCCACCGCTACTGGGTCGCCGAGCACCACTCCATGCCCGGCGTCGCTTCCTCCTCGCCCGCCGTGATCCTCGCCCACCTCGCCGCCCACACCGACCGCATCCGCCTCGGCTCGGGCGGCGTCATGCTGCCCAACCACGCCCCCCTCGTCATCGCGGAGCAGTTCGGCACGCTGGAGGCCATGGCGCCGGGCCGCATCGACCTCGGCCTCGGCCGGGCCCCGGGCACGGACGGGGCCACGGCCGCGGCCCTGCGCCGCAGCGACCGGCTCAACGAGGGCGCCGACGACTTCCCGCAGCAGCTCGCCGAACTGACCCGCTTCCTCGACGACGACTTCCCCGACGGGCACCCGTACCGGAGGATCCACGCCGTACCGGGACCCGTCCAGGCCACCTCTCCCGGCGGCGTGCAGTCACCGCACCGCCCGCCCATCTGGCTGCTCGGCTCCTCCGGGTTCAGCGCCCGGCTCGCCGGCATGCTCGGCCTGCCGTTCGCCTTCGCGCACCACTTCTCCGCGCAGAACACCCTCCCGGCCCTCGACCTGTACCGCGAGTCCTTCCGCGCCTCCGACGTCCTGGACGAGCCGTACGCCCTCATCGGCGTCGCCGCCCTCGCCACCGAGGACGAGAAGGAGGCCCGCCGGCAGGTGCGCGCCGCCGCGCTGAGCATGATCCGGCTGCGCACCGGACGGCCGGGCCTGGTGCCCACGCCGGAGGAGGCCGAGGCGTACGAGTTCAGCCCGATGGAGGAGGAGTTCGCCGCCTCCTGGAACTCCAACGTCGTCCACGGCACCCCGGACGAGGTGCGCACCGGGCTCGACGAGCTGCAGAAGCGGACCGGCGCCGACGAGCTGATGATCACCGGCAACGCGCACAGCGGGGACGTGCGGCTGCGCTCGTACGAACTGATCGCGGACGTCTACGGCTTGCCGACCACGTCCGCCTGAACCCCCGGCGCCCCCCGCAGCGCGGAGATACGATCCGGCGGCACCGGACGGGAGTACAGCCACCCCTGCCCGGTGTCGCAGCCGATCAGCCGCAGCCGGTCGGCCTGCGCGGAGGTCTCCACGCACTCGGCGGTCACCGTCAGGCCCAGTCGGTGCGCCAGCTGGATCATCGCCTCGACGATGACCTCGTCGGCGGGGCTGGGGTGCGCGGCCGGATCGTCGTAGCGGAATCCGCGCACGAAGGAGCCGTCCAGCTTCAGGACCTTCACCGGCAGCCGGGAGAGGTACGCGAGGTTCGAGTAGCCGGTGCCGAAGTCGTCGATGGCGATGCGCACGCCCATGTCGCTGAGGGCCTTGAGGGCCTGCAAGGGCCGGCCGGCGGAGCCCATGACCGCCGACTCGGTCAGCTCCAGCTGCAGCAGGTGCGGCGCCAGGCCCGTCTCGGCCAGCGTCTCGGCCACGTCCGCGACCAGGTCGGAGTCCCACACCTGGCGCACGGCCACGTTGACGCTGACGAACAGGGGCGGCTCGCCGGGGTTCTCCAGCTGCCAGCGGCGGGCCTGGCGGCAGGCGGTGGCGAGGATCCACCGGCCGAGCGGCACGATCGAACCGTCCTCCTCGGCGAGTCCGATGAACCGATTCGGCGGCAGCAGCCCGAACTGCGGGTGGTTCCAGCGGATCAGCGCCTCCACCCCGTGCAGCCGGCCGTCCGCCATGCCCACCAGCGGCTGGTAGTCGAGCACGAACTCCCCGCGCTCGATGGCCGGTCGGAGGGTGGAGGCGAGCGCCTGACGCGTCATCAAGTGCGCGTTGCGCTCCGGGTCGAACAGCGTCCAGCGGTCCTTGCCGTCCGACTTGGCCCAGTACAGCGTCGTGTCGGCGGCCTGCATCAGCCCGGTCGCGGACGTGCCCGCCGCCTGGCGCTCCACCACGCCGATGGACGCCGAGACAGACAGCCGCTGGCCGGCCAGGTCGAAGGGCTCCTGAAGGGCCTTCAGCACCGACTCGGCGAGGTCGGCGAGCTGGTCGGTGCCGGTGGAGTTCTCCACCAGCAGCGCGAACTCGTCGCCGCCGAGCCGCGCCACCAGCGGTGCGCCGGCCCGGCCGCAGCCCGCCTCGTCCGCGCAGCGCGTGAGCCGCTCGGCCACGGCCGCCAGCAGCTGGTCCCCGACGCGGTGCCCGAGGGTGTCGTTGACGGCCTTGAACCCGTCCACGTCCAGGTAGCACAGCCCGATCCGGCCGGTGCCGCCCGTCTCGTACGCCTCGGCCTCCAGCGCGGCCGACTCCAGCGCCGCCGTCAGCCGTTCGAAGAACAGGGTGCGGTTGGGCAGCCGGGTCACCGGGTCGTGCATCTGCAAGTGCCGCAAGCGCGCCTGGAGTTCACGGCGGGCGCTGACGTCGGCCACGGACAGCAGTACGCCCTCCTCGCCGACGGGCAGCGAGCTGACGGTGACCTGCGCCCACAGCGAGTGGCCGTCGGGGTGTTTGAGGCGGCGGGTGCAGCGCAGCCGGGGGCGGTCGCCCACGAGCACCTCGCGGTAGGCGTGCCAGGTGCGGCTGTCGGTGGCGAGGTCCAGCAGATCGGACGCGACCTGGCCGGTGAGGCCGGTCCGGTCGCCGCCGAGCAGCTCGCCGAGGGTGTCGTTGGCGTCGACGATCAGACCCTCGCGGTCGACGACGGCCATGGCGAGCGGCGCCGCCGTGAAGGCGGAACGGTAGGGCGGCTCGGCACGGGCAGGGGTGGTGCGGTTACTCTCTGTAACGACATGCCCGTCGGCTTCCGCCACGGGTGTCGACCCTTCGGACGTTCCGCTCACCGCTCGCTCCCGCAGTGCACTCGTTGGCTGTCCGCGCAGGAAAGTGTGCCGATCATAGAGGCTGCCCCGGGGCCGTTCCAGCCATGGGCCGCTCTGGGGCGGCCGGAGCGGGGTGCCCGGCACCCCGCCGGATCGTTTCTGTTCGCAGGTGGGCGGCCTGGGCGGACCCCCGACCGAATGTGACGTTCCGTGAGCGCTTCGGGGGTGTCGCCGCGCGTGGCACTCACTCGTCCGGGTCAGATAAACAGGGCATACGACAATAAATGCCACCAGGCTGGGTGCGGCGTCCCGTGAACCGCACCCGGAGGTCCCCTTGCCGCGTCAGCGCACCCTGAAAGGACTGGGCCGAAGTACCCGCAGGGGACTGAGCCGGGCGCTGGAACCGCCCCGACTGCGCAGCACCGCCGCCGTGTTCACCACCATGTCGGCGCTCGCCGCGACCTCCCTGCTCAGCGCCCCCTCGGTCGCCGAACCCTTCTCCACCGAGCCCTGCGCCCTCCAGCGCACCGGCGCCCACCACTCCGAGGGCGTCGATACCTGGAACGCCGCCTACCCGCGGCCCACCCGCGCCCTGAACGCGGTCATGGTCTTCCTGTCCTTCCCCGACTCCACCCCGCTGACCACCCCCGCCGAGCTGACCGCCGACCACTTCCCGGTCACCAGCGAGTTCTTCCGGCGCACCTCCTACGGCCGCTTCACCCTGACCGCACACGCGATGCGGCAGTGGGTCCGCATGCCCCGGCCGTCCACCGCGTACCGCATACAGCGCGACTGGAGCGCGAGCCTGCGCTCCCTGTACCTGCGCGACGCCCTGCGCGCCGCCGACGACCAGGTCGACTTCTCCCGCTACGACATCGTCTACTTCGTCGCCGACCCGGACGCGCCCGGCGTCGACTCCGACGCGACCAAGGTCGTCAACCTGGACGCCCCGCTGCGCGCGGACGGCGCGGACATCCGCCGGGTGGTCACGGTCTTCGAACGGCACCCACCGGACCGGCTGGTGCTCGCGCACGAGACCGGGCACGTCTTCGACCTGCCCGACCTCTACCACCGCCCGGCCGACGGCAAGGGTGACTGGGACACCTACGTCGGCGACTGGGACATGATGGGCAGCCAGTTCGGCCTCGCCCCGGACCTGTTCGGCTGGCACAAGTGGAAGCTGGGCTGGCTCCAGCCCCGGCAGGTGGTGTGCGTGCAGCGCCCGACCCGGCTCACCCTGGAGCCGCTCGGCGCCGGCCCCGGTGTGCCCGTGCCCGGCGCCGCCGGCGCACCGGCCTTCGGGCTCGGCGACGGCACCAAACTCGCCGTCGTGCGCACCGGCCCGGACAGCGCCCTCGCCTTCGAGGTGCGGGACCCCGTCGGCAACGACAGCATGGCCTGCCGGGCCGGGGTGCTCGTCTACCGGGTGCGCAGCACGACCGAGTCCGGGCGCGGGCCCGTCGAGGTGATCGACGCCCACCCGCACACCCAGGCCTGCTGGGAGGACTCCGTCTACCCGCCGCTCGCCGACGCCCCGGTCTCCCTCGGCGAGAGCTTCACGGTGCCCGGGGACGGGGTGCGGGTGGAGGTGGAGGACCGCTCCGCGTCCGGGACGTGGACGGTGACGATCACACCGGGGGTGACCGGTTGATCCACCGGACCGCTTGATCCATCGGGCCGCTTGATCCATCGGGCCGCTTGATCCTCGGGTACAGCAGAAGGCCCCTCGCTTGCGCGAGGGGCCTTCCCGTCGTGTGCGCCGCCAGGGACTCGAACCCCGGACCCGCTGATTAAGAGTCAGCTGCTCTAACCAACTGAGCTAGCGGCGCCTGCTGACGTCGTAGACCTTAGCATCCTGGTCGGCGGGGTGCGAAATCGATATCCGCACCGCCGCCCGGGCCGCCCGCACCGCCGCCCACAGCAGGATCTCCGGGCCCGGCAGCCAGGGGTGGCGGGTGTCCGGGGCGACCAGCCAGCGTGTCGCGGACGTGCCCGCCGTGACCGACGACACCGGCGGGACGGTCACCGCGTCACCGGACCCGTGGCAGGTCAGCGGCGGAATGCCGTCGGTGCGGCCGGTGCGGCCGCCGCCCGCCCCCCACTCCTCCCACTCCAGCAGCGAGGGCAGCCGCTGGGCCGAGCCGGGCGCCGCGAAGAGCAGCATCCGGCCCCGGAAGACGGCGACCGGGCCCGAGCCCGGCCCCTCGTCCCACAGCCGGTCCAGCATCCGGCGCCCGAACAGGGCGGGGACGCCGATGACGTCGAAGGCGGTGCCGCAGGGAAGCACCACCGGGGCGTCCGGCTGCTCCTCCCACAGGGCGAGGGTGCTGCGCGGGTAGGTTCCCGCCGAGGCCAGCCAGCTGGCGCCGTCATGGGTGACAAGGCACGTACTGCTCATGCCGTCCAGGTTTACCGGGCGTGAGGGTGCGCTTCCCCAGGGTTGCGGGAAATCCGGACAGGAGGGGGCGTCAGGGAGTATCTTGCCCGGCTGTTGCCCGCCTGGCATATGCCGAACGTGCGTGCGGGTGGAGTCACAGCGGGTCGGAGGGGTTGGTCCCGTCCCCGCCGCGCAGCAGGTCACGGCCGAACTCGACCATCTTCTTCGCGTAGTCCTCGGTCCACTCGGCCCGCTCGGCGATGTCCCCCGCCGTCAGCCGGTCGAACCGGCGCGGGTCGGCCAGCTGGGCCGCCGCGATCGCCTGGAACTCCACGGCCCGGTCGGCCGCCGCACGGAAGGCCTGCGTCAGCTCCGTCGCCCGCTCCAGCAGCGTGCGCGGGTCGTCGATCGACTCCAGGTCGAAGAAGTGCTCCGGATCGGCGGCCGCCGCCATGGGCTCGAAGAGCAGGGGCGCGGGGCGTAGCCGCGGTTCGTTCCGACGCGGCGTGGGCTCCGCCATGTCTTCTCCTTCTCGTACGGGGGCGTACGTCACGGGTGGCGCCGCCTACGGGTGGACCACCCTCCATTGTCCCGCGCGTGCGCAAGGGGGCCTCGGGGCCATGGCTCGCGACCGACGAGACGCTCAGGGCCGCCAGGTCACCCGGTGCTCGCTCAGGTGGGCCAGGACCGCGTGGTTCGCCTCCCAGCCGTCCGGGAACTTCACGAGCGTGCCCAGCTGGACCGGTTCCGTCGACGGGTAGTCGTCCAACAGGTCTTCCACCCCCGCGCGGCACACCACGATGCACGCGTGCCGGTGGCGGGAGGCCAGGACGCACAGACGGCCGGTCTCCAGGTGGAAGGCCGTGGCGTCGGGCCTGCCGGACAGCGGGTGCAGGACCACCGTCACGTCGTACTCCCGGCCCTGCAGCCGGTTCGCCGTGTCCACCGTGACGTCGGACACGCCCAGCTCGGCCAGCGCCGCGCGGATGGCCGCCGCCTGGTCGCGGTGCGCGGTGCCCACGGCGACCCGGTCGGCGGTCAGCGGCGACGGCCCCCCGGAGCGCTCCGAGGTGGCGGCACCACCCCGGTCGAGCAGCCGCCGTACGACCGTCGCCACCGCCCGCACCGCCTCCGGGTCGGTGCGCGGGGTGTGCCGGGCGGGCAGCTCCAGCAGCCCCCAGCCGCAGGCCGCGGCCTCGTCGATCACCCGGTCGGGACCGGAGCCGTCGGAGGGCACCGCGAAGGACAGGCGGCGATCGTCCGGACCCGTGCCGCTGCGGAAGGGCGTGTAGGGGTAGAACGCGTCCGACACCAGCGGCGCGGCGGACGCCGGCAGCCGCCAGGACACCGGCAGGCGGTGCTGCGGCAGGTCCGGGTTGTGCGCGAGCAGCGTCGTCACCGCCGACGCCGACGGGTCGTACGACAGTCCCGCCCACTGCTCGCTGCCCACGATCGCGAACGGGTCCAGCTGGCCGGGGTCGCCCACGAACAGCGCCCGCTCGAACAGCCCCGCCACCGCCAGCAGACCGTCGGAGCGCATCTGGTACGCCTCGTCGACGATCGCGTGCCGCCACGGCTCGTCCACCTTCACATGCGCCCACTTGGCCGCCGTGGACAGCACCACCGGCAGCCCGGTGAGGTCGGCGGCCTTCGCCGAGGTGCGCACCTGCGGCAGTTCGTCCAGGGCACGGTCGTAGGCGTCGGCGTCGCTGCTGTGCAGCCGGCCGACGGGCAGCTCCGGGTCCTTCTCGGCCAGCCGCAGCACCAGGTCGTCGACCTGCGCGTTGGTCTGCGCGACGACCATCAGCGGGCGCCCGGCCCCGGCCAGCTCCAGCGCCGCCCGCACCACCAGCGTGGACTTGCCGGCGCCGGGCGGGGAGTCGACGACGACCCCGCGCGCGGAGCCGTGCAGCGTGTCGGCGAGGATCGCCTCGGTGGCCCGGGCCGCGGCCGCCCCCGGATCGAAGGCCGTCTCGGTCACGGTCACAGCACGTCCTCCTCGGTGACGGGATCGGCGGGCTCGGCGACCTGCTCGCCGGGCGGCCCGCCGTGCGTCCACGGGGTGTCCTCCGGGTCGGGCAGCTTCGCACCGCCCCGCTGGTCGTGCTCGAACAGCGTGAAGCACACCCGGTCGCCCTTCTCGGGCAGCGACCCCGCCTCGGGCTCCTTGCCGCGCCCCATCTTGTCGAGGATCCGCAGCACGAACAGACCCTCCTCCTCGGCGCCGACGAACTCCGCCGTCTGCGGCCGCCCGCCCAGCGACCGGTACACCTTCGCCCGCTCGCCCAGATGCGGCCGGTCGTCCGTGCGCACGGTCACCAGCGGGCGCGGACTGGGCCGCTTGCCCTCGCTGTACGCCATGACCACGTCCGTCACCTCCCCGGCGAACGCCTCCCCGGCCAGCCGCCGCCCCGCCATCACCAGCGGGTCGTCGAGCGCCTCCTGCGCCTCCAGCCGGGCCTGCTCCCGCTCCCGCGCGGCCAGCTTGTTCGCCGCGGTGACCGCGTCGTCGCGGCGCGGCTGCGGTGGCTCACCGGCCAGCACCCGGTCCCGGTGCCCGGTGAACGACCACCGGTCCCGCGTCCAGCGCTCCTCGGCATGCGCCCCCTCGGGCAGCGACCGCAGCAGGTCCAGCCCCCGCCAGACCTTCTCCCAGGTGGGCAGCGTGACCCGCGCGAGCAGCTCACGGATCTCCCGCTCGGCCCGGGTGAGCGCGCCCAGCCGCTCGTCGGCCTCCAGACCGTCCTGCGCGGCGGCGAGCGCGCTGCGGGCACGGTCGAAGCGCTCGATGGCCGGGGCGAGCAGCCGGTTGTCGAACGCCGGGTCGGTGGCCGGTCCGGCGGGCGGGCACAGCAACTGCCCGGCGCCGTCCCGCGCCAGCTCGGCCGCCAGCGCCGCCTCCGCGCCCGAGACGCCCTCCGGCGGATCGATCCACGCCAGCAGCGCGCCCAGATGCTGGTCCTCCAGGCCGGACTGACCCGTCGCCCAGTGCCGGGCGAGCACCTCGGTCAGCGCCAGCAGCAGCGAGGACCCGGGCACCCGGGCCCGCTCGGCGTAGTGGGTGAACCAGCGCCCCAGCAACGGCACCCGGGGCGGCGCCGGATACGGCGTCTGCGGGTCCTGCTCCGCCGTCCGCCGAAAACGCATCGACCGGCCCAGCAGCCGCACGAGGTCGACGCCGGCCCGGCTCGGCACGATCAGCTGCGGGGCGTCCGCGCACAGGTCCACCTCGACCTTGACCCGCTTGCCGGTCTCCGGGTCGGTCTCCGTGCGCTCGGCGGCCTCCACCACCCCGGTGTACGACTCGATGTACGGCAGGACGACGTCGGCCAGCTCTGCGAGGAAGGCGAACCGCAGGTCGCGGTCGCGCGGCTGCGGCACGACCAGCAGCCGGGGCGCGTCCCGGTCGGTGCCGACCAGCGCCCCGAGCGGGGCACCGGCCTCACCGCCCGTGATCAGCGGCACCAGGACCAGCGGCCGGTCGGACAGATGCCGGTGCCGCACGGTGGCGGCGGGCTGGGCGTACCCGCTGCTGACCGCCTCCATACGGGCCAGGGTGGCGATCAGCGACATGCGGCCTCCCCAAGCGCCTCCGCGCGCAGCACGGCCGCCCGGCGCAGCGCCGCCACCGCCGGATCGTCCGGGTCCCCGGCCTCCCCGCGGGCCGCCGCCAGCACCTCCGTAACGGTGGTCAGCCCGCCCAGCTCGGCCCGTACGGCCCGCCCCAGCGTGGTCACCGCGGCCGCCTCACGGGACCGCCGCCGGCAGTGGAAGGCCAGCTCGCAGGTGGCCAGGCAGTCCGGTGCGTACGTCGCCGGAACGGACTCCACCGCCTCCGCCAGTTCCTGAGCCGGCAGCGCGGGCGAGAAACAGGTCCCCTCGGGCAGCGAGTCGGCGATCTCCTCGATCCTGGTGAGCCGGGCGAGCTGGCGCCGGGTCACCGCGAGCTGCTTGCGCACATCGACCGCGCAAGCGGCGGGCAGATTGGAGAAGTCCTTCGGGCAGACGAGCAGGACCCGGTGCCGCACCCGCGGCGCGGGCTCCAGCCGGCCGGCGACCTCCTCCAGCGCCAGCACGTACACGGCGGCCTGCCGGGCGGCGGCACCCACCTTCGCCGGGTCCGCCGAGCCGTCCAGCATCGGGAAGGACTTGATCTCGACGACCGTCCAGGTGCCGTCCGGGTGCACCACCACCGCGTCCGGCTCAAGGAACGCCGGCGAACCGGCCACGTCGAGGGCCAGCATCGGATGGTCCAGCAGCGTCCAGCCGCCCGCCTCGACGGCCTCCCGCAACGCCAGCGCCGTACGCGCAGTGCGCCCCTCGGGCCCGGACGCGGTCAGGTCGGGCACATGACCGCCCTCCGGCGGCTCGGCGCCGGGATCGAGCTTCTCCCGCACCAGCCGGAGCAGCTCCGCGCCGCCGTCCGCCTTGACCTTCGCCTCGAAGGAGTTGCCCCGGATCAGCGCGAACTGCGACTGCCCGAACACCGAAGGCGCCCCCAGCGCGCTCGCCAGCGCCGCCTTGTCCACCCCGGCGCCGTCGAGGATCGCTCGCCGCCGGCAGCCCGGGTTCGCGGCCAGGGCCGCGAGCGCGCGGGCGTCCAGCGCCTTGCCGGGTACGTCGGGTCCGCGCAGCTCAGCGAGCCGGTGCCGGAGCGCCGTCCCCTGTGTCCGTGGGGGCGGCACCCGGCTCGGCGTCGGCGTCGAGCCGCGATGCGCGCTGCCGTGGAATTCGCTCACCCGCCGAAGTCTGGCATCCGCCACTGACAATCGAGGCGGGAGCGCCGGAAGAGCCACCCGTGACGAGCCGCGCCCGCACCCGGTCGGCGAGCCGCGTCACGGCCGGCGCGAGCAGCAGCCCGACGCCCATCACGGCCACGCCGGCGACGGCGTCGAGCAGATAGTGATTGGCGGTCCCCATGACGACCAGAGTCGTCCCCAGCGGATACACCACCGCCAGAACCCGGGCCGCCCGGCCGCGGCCGTAGCGCCACAGCATCACCCCGCACCACAGCGCCCAGCCGACGTGCAGGCTCGGCATGGCCGCGTACTGGTTCGTCATGCCGCCCATGCCGCGCGGCGCGCTGGCCTCGCCGCCCCACCAGCCGTACGAGCTGTAGTAGGCCATCGTGTCGACGAAGCCGTGCTGCGCGGCCAGCAGGCGGGGCGGGCACGTCGGCAGCAGCGTGAAGCCGATCAGCCCGAGGAACGTCGACGTCATCAGCCACGTGCGGGCCGCCCGGTAGTGCGCGGCGCGGTTGCGGAACAGCCACACCAGCAGCGCGGGCGTCACCAGGTAGTGCAGCGAGGCGTACCAGAAGTCGGCCGGCACACCCAGCCAGGACTCCCTGGTGAACAGCCGGTTCAGCGGGTGCTCGGCGTTGATGTGCAGGAACTTCTCGATCCGCAGGATCGCCAGGCCGTGGTCCACGGCGTCCGAGACGCCACCGCGGGCGAGCAGGCGCCCGGCCGAGTAGCAGCCGTACACGAGCAGGATCAAGGGCAGCTCGATCCACCAGCGCGACCGGGTCTCCGGGGCCGCCTCGATGCCTGGTGACTCGGTCTGCGGCATCCGATTCGCCCTCCCCCTTCTACTCACTGCTGGATCGTTCGGCCGGGGATCACCCGGCGGTGCGGGGGAGTCACTCTACGGCGTGGGCGGCGTCCCTCTCGGGTCGCCCCCGGCCCAGGAAGACGCCGTAACCGGCCCGCGGGTTGCCCGTGACGCACGTGCGCGATGATGGAGGTGATTTCCCCGCACACCCGAAAGGTCCCTCGCATGGCACCGCGCATCCTGCTGGCCCGGCACGGACAGACCGAGTGGTCGTTGTCCGGCAAGCACACCGGCAGGACGGACATCCCGCTCCTGGAGGAGGGCCGGCGCGGCGCCAAGCTGCTCGGCGAGCGGCTGCACCGGGCGCCGCTGGACGGACTGCCCGGCGTCGAGGTGCGCACCAGCCCGCTGGCACGCGCGCGTGAGACGTGCGAGCTGGCCGGCTTCGGCGACCGTGCCACTGTGTGGGACACGCTGATGGAGTGGGACTACGGCGCGTACGAGGGCCTCACCCCGGCCGAGATACAGGCGCTGCGCCCCGGCTGGCTCATCTGGCGGGACGGCGTCCCCGAGGGCGAGACGCTGTCCGAGGTGACCGCCCGCGCCGACGAGGTCGTCTCCTGGGCCCGCTCGGCCGACCGCGACGTCCTGATCTTCGCGCACGGCCACATCCTCCGCTCCATCGGCGCCCGCTGGCTGGGCCTGCCCCTGGACTTCGCCGCCCGCATCCGCCTGAACCCCACGTCCCTGTCCACCCTCGGCTGGGCCTATGGAGAACCGGCCCTGGAAACCTGGAACGACGTGGGCCACCTGGCGGCTTGACCGGGGCTGGCTTGAGCACCCGGCGTTTCCAAGCGCCCTTGCTGCGGCGGGCCGGGTGTGGGTCACGCAGCCCGGCGCGACGAGGTGCCTCCCCCAAGCTCTTCGAGCAGGGGGGACCCCCAGCGCCCACCCGTGCCGCCCTGGGGGCACCTCCCAGGCCCTTAAGGCACTG
This sequence comes from Streptomyces sp. Ru71, assembly GCF_002920535.1. Lineage (GTDB taxonomy): Bacteria > Actinomycetota > Actinomycetes > Streptomycetales > Streptomycetaceae > Streptomyces. The sequence continues at coordinate 47,266 of NZ_PQSS01000007.1, forward strand.
GGGGAGGCACGACTGCCCGCAGCTACGTGGGGATGGCGACGCACGCCACGACGCGACAGCGACGGGCCGCCGCAGGCATGAAAGGGGCGCGGGGAACTGCGCGAGCAACCAGCCACCCACCCGCGGACGAACGACAACCCCCCGCTCAAGCCAAGCGCGGCGCCGCCGCGTGCCGTTCCAAGAACTCCGAAACCCCCGAAGCCCGCCGGTGAGGCAACAGCACCCGCGCCGTCCCCGCCAACATCCCCTGCACCCGAGACGACTGCACCTGATCCAGCAGCCCCAGCACCCGCAGCCCCGCCGCCGCGGCCTCGTCCGGCCGCCCCCCACGCGCCAGGTCGTCCGCCAGCTCCGCAGTGAACAGCGCGGTGTTCCGCAGGAAGTGCGGATTCTGCAGCCGAGCCGCCCGCCGCGCCTGCCGCGCCGCCCGCTCCCAGTCCCCCAGCGCGGACCAGCACTGCGCCTCAAGACCCGCCAGCTCGGCCTCGCCGTAGAAGCTCATCCACTCCGGGTCGGCGTCCGACGCCCCCCGCTCGAACAGCGCCTGCGCCCGCCCCAGCGCCTGCTCGCACCCGAACCGGTCCGCGAGCCCCGCCCACCCTCCGGCCTCGCGCAGCGCCAGCAGCGACATCAGCCGCGCCGACCCCAGCGGCCGCGCCACCCGCTGCGCCGCCTGCGCCGCCCGCACCGCCTCCCGGGGCCGCCCCGCGTCCCGCGCCAGGAACGCCGTGTTGCAGAAGGCGTGCGCCTCCAGCCCCGCGTCCCCGGTCATCCGCGCGGTGGCCAGCGCCTCGGCATAGTGCGAGCGCGCGTCCTCGAAACGCCCCGAGTCGTGCGCCAGCCATCCCACGGAGATGGCCAGCTCACCCGCGCCCGAGTGCAGCCGGTCGGCGGTGGCCTGCCGGGTCGCCCCGGCGTCCAGCAGCGCGTAGGCGGCCCGCAGCGGGGCGGCCGCACGCCGGTACAGCCCGTCGGCGCCGTGCCGGTCGTCCAGCAGCCGGATCCTGCGGACGGCCTCTTCCAGCGCGCCGGCCTCGCTCGCCCCGGCACGGCGCCTGGGGCGGTCGGACGCCAGGGCGTCCGGGGCGAGCACGATGGGGCCCAGCGAAGCGGCGGCCACCGTGGCACCCGTGCCGCTGATGAATGCGCGACGCAGCACGTCGCTCTCCTCGTTGTCGTGGTGGTGCGTGTCGTACGGGTCCTGCGTGTCATACGGCTCGGCGTCCGCACCCGGTTCAGCGACGGGCGCACCCGGTTCACCGAGGGGCGCCCGCGCCGCACGCCCGCGTACGGCGGACCGGGGCGCGAAGCCCAGGTCCACGAGCGTGCGGCCCGGGAACATGTGCAGGAACACCCGTTCGTAGGCGTAGTTGGGACAGCGGATCTCGCCCGCCTCGACCCGGCCGATGTAGCGCGCGTCACAGCTGACCCGCTCGCCGATCTCGCGGGCAGCCCGCCTCACCAGCGCGGCGAACTCGGCCGGCGAGCGCTGTCCGCGCAACTGCCGGAAGACGAGGTTGGGCCGCGCAGGCCGCTGGGGCTGGGACGCGTGGGCAGCGTTCATCGTCGACGACGCCATGGCCGGGTCCTCTCGTGCGAACCGTCGAACCATGCCGGGCGCGAGGTGAGTTGCCCCGATTGTCGGGGTGATCACCCTGTTGTCCGGCGGCAAGAACGTACCTGCTGCGATCGGGCCGCCATGCGGTGTTTGGCTACAAACCGGATATCCCACCCACGATCTGCCATGAACTGCCATCCTTTGCGGCGGACTTCCGCCGTAGCCGTTGACACGGTGGCGCGTTGAACTCGACGGACGGCGACAGGCCGCGAGAGGCGTTGAGGGATTCCGTGGTGGAGGCCGGGATGGAGACCAGCCAGAGCATCGCACCTTGCATGTCACCCGGTACGCCACCGGATACGCCGCCGACGTCGGCGACACATGCGCCGAGCCCGGAGCACAGCGTGGCGCCCGGCACGGCAGGCGCCTGCGACCTCGTCACCGTGCCGGCCCGCCAGGGCCTGGAGGCGGTGGACATCCTGCGGCGCGGCGCCTCGGACGCCGTCGGCCCGGTCCTGCACGACGGCGGCTGCGACACACTGGGCTTCCTGGTCCCGCCCGGTACGGCGGCCGGCTGGGACGTCCCTGGCAGCATCTGCACCCGCACCGACGGCCGCGGACTGCGCCTCGCCCCCGAGCCGCCGGTGGAGGGCTCCGACTGGCTGCTCCCGCCCGGCGCGGACGCGGACCGGGCCACCGACCCGGCGGTCCTGCGCCGAGCCCTGGGCGAGGCGGCCCGCCTGATCGAGGCGGCGGACAGCTGCCGCTGAAATCCCGCGCCACGGCCCCACAACCCGCAGCGCGCACCACGGCCCCAGTAACCACAGCCCCCGCCCACGGCCCCACAACCCGCGCCCACGGCCCACAACCCGCAGCCCGCACGCACCACCCCCACGAACCGCAGCCCCCGCCCCCGGCCCCCACACCCCCACCACCACCCACCCGGGATAATGGCCGGATGGCCAAGTCCAGGAACCCCCGGCGCAAACAGCCCGGTCCCGAGCCCGTCGCGGAGCAGGTCGACGGCGGGCTCGCCGAGCTCGTCCCCGACCGGGACCGCCCCCGCGCCTGGACCCTCCTGCTGGACGGCGCCCCGCAGTCGCACGTCGACCTCGACGACCCGGCGTACCTCTCCTTCGAGTACCAGCGCCGCCTCGGCCACGTCATCGACCTCGCCGCCCCGCCCGGCAAACCGGTCCACGCCGTGCACCTCGGCGGCGGCGCCCTCACCCTGGCCCGCTACGTCGCCGCCACCCGCCCCCGCTCCACCCAGCAGGTCGTGGAACGGGACGCGGCCCTCGTCCAGCTCGTGCGCCGGGAGCTGCCGCTGGACCCCGCCGCCCGTATCCGGGTCCGGTCGGCCGACGCCCGCGAGGGCCTCGGCAAGGTGCCGGACGGCTGGGCGGACCTGGTGATCGCGGACGTGTTCAGCGGCGCCCGCACCCCCGCCCACCTCACCTCCACCGAGTTCCTCGACGAGGTCCGCCGGGCGCTGAAGCCGGGCGGCGTGTACGCCGCGAACCTGGCCGACGGCCCGCCGCTGGCGCATCTGCGCGGCCAGATCGCCACCGCCGCCGCCCGCTTCGCCGAACTGGCGCTGGTCGCGGACCCGGCGGTGCTGCGCGGCAAGCGCTTCGGCAACGCGGTGCTCGTCGCCCGCGACCTGCCCCTGCCCGTCGCGGAGCTGACCCGGCGCGCGGCCTCCGACCCGCACCCGGCCCGCGTCGAGCACGGCAAGGCGCTGCTGGACTTCACCGGCGGCGCCGCCCCGGTCACGGACGCGGCGGCCGTGGCCTCACCGGCCCCACCGCCGTCGGTGTTCCACTAGCCGCCGACGAGCCCGTCCACAAGCCGCCAGCCCGTCCACGAACCGCCGACAAGCCCGGACGGGGCGGTCAGTACGTCCCGACCTCCACCCGGGGCGGCCCGTCGTGCCACGTACAGAACACCGACACCCGGTCCGCACCCGAGGAGAACTCCACCCGGATCCACGACTCCGTCTTCCACCACTGCATCGACCAGCCCGCCTTCGGGGTCGCCGACACCAGCGACGCGCTCGCCGAACCGATGTCGAACACCACCCGGCCGCCGTCGGAGTCGTAACTCCTGATCCGCCCCGAGGAGCCGGCCGACGGGCTCGCGGAGGCGGCCGGCGTGCGCGGGGAGCCGGACGCCCGCCGCCCCGGCGACGAGGACGGGGCCGAGGAAGACGGCGCCGGACGGGACGCCGGCGGGGACGGGGGCACGGTCCGGGCCGTGGACGACACCCGGGGCCGCGACTCCTGCGTCGTCGCCCGCGCCGCCGTGATCGGCAGGGCGCGCGGCGGGTCGTAGGCGGTGCCCGCCATCACCGTGTGCACGCCCCACCACGACAGCGTGACCGCCGCGCCCGTGGCGAGCGACCAGGCCAGTACGTGTACGAGTCCTCTGCGCATCGCGGGCCATACTGCCCCAGGGTGAGCGCCGTGTGCACATGCCGGGAGTTGTCCACAGGCCCGCACCGGCGTCCGGCGCATGGCGTACGGTGCGGCGCATGGCAAGTGTGCTCGTGGTCGAGGACGACCAGTTCGTACGCTCGGCGCTCATCCGGCATCTGACCGACGCCGCCCACACGGTGCGCAGCGTCGGCACGGCGCTGGAGGCGCTGCGCGAGGTCGCCCATTTCCGCTTCGACGTCGTCATCCTGGACCTTGGACTGCCCGATCTGGACGGCTCCGAGGCGCTGAAGATGCTGCGCGGCATCACCGACGTACCGGTGATCATCGCCACCGCCCGTGACGACGAGGCGGAGGTGGTACGGCTGTTGAACGCCGGCGCGGACGACTACCTCACCAAGCCGTTCTCCCCGGAGCACCTGTCGGCGCGGATGGCCGCCGTGCTGCGCCGCGCCCGGGCCGGCGCCTCGGACACCCCGCACTCCACCGTGATCCGGGTCGGCGGCCTCACCGTCGACCCGCTGCGCCGCCAGGCCGAACTGGACGGCGTCCGCCTCGACCTCACCCGCCGCGAGTTCGACCTGCTCGCCTTCCTCGCCGGCCGCCCCGGTGTCGTCGTCGCCCGCAGGGAACTGCTCGCCGAGGTGTGGCAGCAGTCCTACGGCGACGACCAGACCATCGACGTCCATCTGTCCTGGCTGCGCCGCAAACTGGGCGAGACCGCCGCCAACCCGCGCTACCTGCACACCCTGCGCGGGGTCGGCGTGAAGCTGGAGCCACCGCAGACGGCGGAGCCACCGCAGACAGCGGAGCCACCGCGATGAGGTGGGCACTGGTGCGGGTGTGCCTGGCGGTCACCACGATGGTCGTGGTCGCCTTCGCCGTCCCGCTCGGCCTGGTCATCAAGGAGATGGCCCACGACCGGGCGCTGTCCAACGCCGAACGGCAGGCGGCGGTCGTGGTGCCGGCGCTGTCCATCACCACCGACCGCGAGCAGTTGGAGCGGGTCGTCGCCTCGGCCGGCACGGACGACGGCATGGCGATCCACCTTCCGGCCGGTGACGGCAAGGCCGCCCTCGACCTCGGCCGGCAGCGCGCCGACGGCCAGGACATCGAGGCGGTACGCAGACTGGGCCGCGCCTCCACCGCGAAGGTGCCCGGCGGTTCGGTGCTGCTGCAGCCGGTCGCGCTCAGCCTCGGCACGGTCGTGGTCGAGGTGTACGTCCCGGAGTCGGAGGTCAGCTACGGCGTCGGCACGGCCTGGGCGGTGCTCGCCGGGGTGGGTGTCGCGCTGGTCGTGGGTTCCGTCGCGGTCGCCGACCGGCTGGGCGTGCGGATGGTCCGCCCGGCCCAGCGGCTGGTGGAGGGCGCGCACGAACTGGGGGAGGGCAAGCTGGGCGCGCGGGTGCCGGAGGAGGGGCCGACGGAGCTGCGGCTCGCGGCGGTCGCGTTCAACTCCATGGCCGACCAGGTCGTCCAGCTCCTCGCCAACGAGCGGGAGCTGGCCGCCGATCTCTCGCACCGGCTGCGCACCCCGCTGACGGTGCTCAGACTGAACGCGGCCTCGCTCGGCGACACGCCCGCGGCCGAGCAGACCCGGGCCGCCGTCGCCCAGCTGGAGCGCGAGGTCGACACCATCATCCGCACCGCCCGGGAGGCCAAGCCGCAGACCGCGGCCGCCGGGCCGGGAGCCGGCTGTGACGCGGCCGAAGTGGTGCGCGAGCGCATGGAGTTCTGGTCGGCGCTGGCCGAGGACGAGGGCCGCAAGTGGCGGCTGGCCGGGGTGGACCGCCCGGTGCGCATACCCGTGGCGCGCGCCGACCTGGCCGCCGCGCTGGACGCGCTGCTCGGCAACGTCTTCCGGCACACCCCGCAGGGCACGGCCTTCGCGGTCGACGTGCACAACGGCGAGGACGCGGTGCTGGTGCTGGTCTCCGACGCCGGGCCCGGCATACCCGACCCGGAGGCGGCCATGGCGCGCGGCCAGGGCTCGGGCAGCGACGGCTCGACCGGCCTCGGCCTGGACATCGTGCGCCGGCTCGCGGAGTCCACCGGCGGTGACGTACGCATCGGCTCCTCGGTCCTGGGCGGCACCGAGGTGCGGATCTGGCTCCAGCTGGACGGCCGCCGGAGCGTGCCCGGCCGCCGGGGACACCGGGGGAGCGTACGGCGGCGCAGACGCACGGCCGGAGCCCGCTGAGGACGGCCACCGGAGCCGCGACGGGCCTCCGCAATGCCTCTGTAATTGGTCTCTACCTTTAACCGCCCCCGATCCCTTCCTTAAGCGCACCCTAAGAAGCTCAACGGCCGTCTGCATCAGGACATTTGTCCGATTCGGGCTCGCTAGCGTGCTGCCGCATCTCACCCCCCGTGAACAGCGAAGGCAGGCACGCCCATGAGCACGCACCGGCGCAGGATCAGTGGCAGGAACAAGGCGATCGGCGCTCTCGTCGCCGCGGCCGTCGCGGGCGGCGGCGCCGTCCTGCTCACCGGCACGGCCCAGGCGGCCGGCGTCGGCGCCGTGTACACGAAGACCAGCAGCTGGTCGACCGGGTACACCGCGCAGTACGTGGTGACGAACAACAGCGGTCAGGCCGAGCAGGACTGGACCCTGGAGTTCGACCTGCCGGCCGGCGCCCGGCTCGGCTCCCTGTGGAACGGCGAGTCGAGCGTGAGCGGACAGCACGTCACCGTCAAGCCGCCGAAGTGGGACACCGACGGTCTGAAGGCCGGTGAGTCCGCCACCGTCGGCTTCGTCGTCGACGGCACCGGCGACCCGACGGGCTGCCGTATCGACGGCGGAGCGTGTTCCGCCGACGGCGGCGCCACCCCGGAGCCCAGCGGCCGCCCCACCCAGCCGCCGACCCCCACCCCCACGGCAACCCCCACGGCGACCCCCACCGCCCAGCCCACCCGGACGCCCACGGCGACCCCGACCCCGACCGCCACCGGCGGCACCGGCACCGGGAACACCACCTCCGCCGGCTTCGCCCCCTACGTCGACACCTCCCTCTACCCGGCGTTCGACCTGCTGAAGAACGCCGACGCCACCGGCGTGAAGAACTACAACCTCGCCTTCGTCACCGACGGCGGCGGCTGCACCCCCAAGTGGGGCGGCGTCACCGACCTCACCGCCGACGCCGTGGCCGGCCAGATCGGCGCCCTGCGCGCCAAGGGCGGCGACGTCCGCGTCTCCTTCGGCGGCGCCTCCGGCACCGAACTGGCCACCTCCTGCTCCTCCGCCGACGCCCTGGCGGCCGCCTACGGCAAGGCCGTCGACGCCTTCAAGCTCACCAAGGTCGACTTCGACGTCGAGGGCGGCGCGCTGCCGAACACGGCCGCCAACACACGCCGCGCCCAGGCCATCGCCAAGCTCCAGCAGAGCCACCCCGGCCTGGACGTCTCCTTCACCCTGCCGGTCATGCCCGAGGGCCTCACCCAGGACGGCGTGAACCTGCTCTCCAACGCCAAGTCCAGCGGCGTGAAGATCTCCGCCGTCAACATCATGGCGATGGACTACGGCCCCGCCTACAGCGGCGACATGGGCACCTACGCCGAGCAGGCCGCCACCGCCACCCAGGCCCAGGTCAAGGGGGTCCTGGGGCTGTCCGACAGCGCGGCCTGGAAGGCGGTCGCCGTGACCCCGATGATCGGCGTCAACGACGTCTCCTCGGAGGTCTTCAAGGTCGACGACGCGACCCAGCTGGTGGCCTTCGCCAAGTCCAAGGGCCTGGGCTGGCTGTCGATGTGGTCGGCCACCCGCGACAAGGCCTGCGCCGGCGGCCCCAAGCCGTCCGCCGACGCCACGTGCAGCTCGATCGCCCAGGACCCGTCCGCCTTCTCCAAGGCGTTCGCGGCCTACAACTGAGCCCTTACGGCTGAACCCTTCGGGTTAGGCGGCCTCCACCGGCGGCAGGGTGCCGGTGCGGGCCGCCCGGCCGTACCAGTGGGCGCTGGACTTCGGGGTGCGGGCCAGGGTGGCGTAGTCGACGTAGATCGCGCCGAAGCGCTTGCCGTAGCCGTAGGCCCACTCGAAGTTGTCCATCAGGGACCACAGGTAGTAGCCGCGCACATCGGCGCCGTCGGTGAGGGCGCGGCGCACCGCCGACAGATGGGCGTGCAGATAGGCGATGCGCTCCGGGTCGTGCACCCGGCCGTCGTGGTCGGGCTTGTCGTCGTAGGCGGCGCCGTTCTCGGTGATGTACAGCGGCAGCCCGGGAGCCTCGCGGTGGTAGCGCATGATCAGCTCGTGCAGGCCGGTCGGGTCGATCGTCCAGCCCATCTCGGTGCGCTCGCCCGGCGTCTGGTGGAAGGCCACGTCGTCGGCGGCCGGCCAGGGGGAGTGCTCGCTGGCCCCGTGACCGTCGGCGCGCGGGCCGGGCCGGTCCGGGTCCGCCGCAGAGACCAGGGCCGGGGTGTAGTAGTTCAGCCCGAGGGCGTCCAGCGGCTGGTGGATCAGGCGCAGGTCGCCGTCGTGGACGTAGGACCAGTCGGTGAGCGAGGACGTGGCCTCAAGCAGGGTGCGCGGATAGGCGCCGTGCAGGATCGGGCCGTGGAAGACGCCGTTGGCCAGGTCGTCGATACGGCGGGCCGCCGCGAGGTCGGCCGCCTCCTGCGAAAGGGGGCGCACGACGGAGGAGTTGAGGCTGATCGCCACCTGGTTGCGGGCCGGCATCACCGAGCGCAGCGCGGAGGCGCCCAGTCCGTGCGCCAGGTTCAGGTGGTGCGCGGCGCGCAGCGAGGCCACCGGGTCGGTGCGGCCGGGCGCGTGCACCCCGGAGCCGTAGCCGAGGAAGGCGCTGCACCACGGCTCGTTGAGGGTGGTCCACTGCTCCACGCGGTCGCCGAGCGCCTCGCCGACGATCTGTGCGTACTCGGCGAAGCGGTACGCGGTGTCCCGCTCCGGCCAGCCGCCCGCGTCCTCCAGCTCCTGCGGCAGGTCCCAGTGGTAGAGGGTGAGGGACGGCCGGATGCCGTGCGCCAGCAGCTCGTCCACCAGCCGGCGGTAGAAGTCCAGGCCGCGCTGGACGGCCGGGCCGCGGCCGGTGGGCTGCACCCGGGGCCAGGAGACGGAGAAGCGGTAGGCGGTCAGGCCCAGCTCCGCCATCAGCGCCACGTCCTCGCGGAAGCGGTGGTAGTGGTCGACGGCGAGGTCACCGGTCTCACCGCCGGCCGTCTTGCCCGGCGTATGGCTGAAGGTGTCCCAGATCGAGGGGGTGCGGCCGTCCTCCCGCACCGCCCCCTCGATCTGGTACGCGGAGGTCGCGGCGCCCCAGAGGAAGGCGGGCGGAAACGTCACCGGGTTCACCGGGTTCACGGGCTCAGACATGGAAGCGCTCCCATTGGTGGTCGTGGAGACCTTGGTGGTCGTGGAGACCGACGAGTGAAAGAGAACGGAGAAGAGAAAGGGTGAGGTGGGGGCCGGGGCGGCGGTGGCCCGGCCCCCGGACGGGGTCCGCGCGAGCGGGTCAGCCCTTGACCGCGCCCTGCATGATCCCGCCGACGATCTGCTTGCCGAACAGCAGGAAGGCCAGCAGCAGCGGCAGCGTGCCGAGCAGCGCGCCCGCCATGATCACCGAGTCGTCGGGGATGTAGCCGGTGCCCAGCTGGTTCAGGGCGACCTGCACGGTCGGGTTCTCGCCGTTCAGGGCGATGATCGGCCACAGGAAGTCGTTCCAGGCCATCACGAACGTCAGCAGCCCCAGCACCGCCATCGCCGGGCGGGCCGCCGGGAAGACGACGTGCCACACGACCCGCAGGCTGGACGCGCCGTCCACCCGGGCCGCCTCGATCAGCTCGGTCGGCAGCGCCCCCACCAGGTACTGCCGCATGAAGAACGTACCGAAGGCGCTGACCAGGGTCGGCAGGATCACGGTCTGCAGATGGTTCGCCCAGTGCAGGTCCGTCATCCACAGATACAGCGGTACGACGGCCAGCTGCGGCGGGATCATCATGGTGCCGATCGTCAGCAGCAGCAGCGTGGAGGAGAAGCGGAACCGCAGCTTGGCGAAGGCGAACCCGGCCAGCGTGGAGAACAGCACCGTGCCGGCGGTGATCGTGGCCGCGACGAACGTGGTGTTCACCATCGCGGTGCCCATGCCGGCCTGGTCCCAGGCGGTTTCCAGGTTCTTGAACAGGTTGCCGCCGAACCACAGCGGCGGCGGCGTCTGCGCCAGCCGGGTGTTGGTGCGCGAGGCCGCGATCGCCGTCCACACCAGCGGGGCCAGCGAGACCAGCGCGAACACGACGAGCACGACATAGGTGACCGGGCCGGCGTGCAGCTGCTTGCCCGCGCCCATCACCCGGCGCCGTCCCTCGCGCGGGGCGGTCTTGCGCGGCAGAGTCAGGTCACTGGTGGTCATTGAGCCTTCCTCAGCCGACGGGAGACCAGCAGGTTGAGCGCGGCGACGACCAGCAGGAGCAGCAGCATCGTCCAGGCGATCGCGGACGCCTTGCCGAGGTTGCCGATGATGAAGCCCTGGTCGTACATGTACAGGCCGAGGGTCTGGAACTGGTGCTCCGAGCCGCCCTTGGAGCCGCTCACGCCGCCGAACAGCAGCGGCTCGCCGAACAGCTGGGTGGCGCCGATGGTGGAGACGACGACGGTGAACAGGATCGTCGGCCGCAGCATCGGGATCGTCACGTGCCGAAACTGCTGCCAGCGGTTCGCGCCGTCGATCGCCGCCGACTCGTACAGGTCGGCCGGGATCGCCTGCATCGCCGCCAGGTAGATCAGCGCGTTGTAGCCGGTCCACCGCCAGATCACGATGGAGGACACCGCCAGCTGCGAACCCCAGTCGGACTCGTGCCAGTTGACGGGCTTCTGGCCCAGCAGATCGAGGACCCAGTTGACGATGCCGTTCTTCTCCGGGGAGAACAGCAGCGCGAACACCAGCGTCGCGGCGGCCACCGAGGTGGCGTACGGGGTCAGCATCACCACCCGCCACACGGTCGAGCCGCGCAGCCTGAAGTTCAGCAGATGCGCCAGCCAGAGCGCGGCGGCGAGCTGCGGCACGGTGGAGATCAGCCCGATGGTGAAGGTGTTCTCCAGGGCGTTCCAGAAGAACTCCGAGGACAGCAGCTGCTTGTAGTTCTCAAGCCCCGCCCAGCTCTGCCCGTCCAGGTCGGACAGCTGCACATGGTGCAGCGAGTACCAGGCGGTGTACAGCAGCGGCACCAGCGAGAAGGCGCCGAAGATCACGAAGAAGGGGGCGATGAACGCGTACGGCGACGCCTTCATGTCCCAGCGGTACAGCCGGCTGCGCCAGGAACCGGGGCCGCCGGGCGGCGTACCGCGACCGTGAGCGCCCCGGGCCGCGCCCGGCTGGGAGCCGGGCGCGGCCTCGGCGCTCGACGCGGGGTGCGCGAGAGCCTGGTCGGAGCTGGTCACTGGCCGAGCACGTCCTTGACTTCCTTGGTGGCCGCTTCCCAGCCCTGCTCGGGCGTCTTGCCCTTCTGCTCGACCTGGACGATGCCGATGTCACAGATCGCGGTGTCGATCGGCTTGTCCTTCGCGCCGAGCGGCTGCGCCGGGATGGTCTTGGCCGCGTCGGAGAAGATCTGCGTCAGCGGGGCGTTCGAGAAGTACGCCAGGGTGTCGGGCTGCGGCTTCAGGGCCGCGTACGCCGCCGGGGAGGACGGGAAGCTGGCCTGCTTGGCGAAGACCTTCGCCTGCTGCTCGGGCGCGGTCAGCCACTTCGCCAGCTCGATGGCCTCCTTCTGGTGCTTGCCCGCCTTCGGCACGCCGATGAAGGAGCCGCCCCAGTTGCCGGCGGTCGGGGCCGCCGCCACGTCCCACTTGCCGCTGCCGGCCGCGCCGGACTTCTCCTGGATGTAGCCGATCATCCAGGCCGGGCAGGCCACGGTGGCGAAGGTGCCGTTGGCGAACGCCTGGTCCCACGGCTTGTCGAACTGCTTCAGCTTGGCCGACATGTCGCTGGTCGCCACGCCCATGGCGGCGTTCCAGGCCTTCTTCACGCCCGTGGACTTGTCGTAGACGACGTTGCCGTCCTTGTCGTAGTTGCGCTCGGTCTCGCCGCCGAGGACCGCGTTGTAGACGGAGGAGGCGGAGTCGACGAACTTGGTGCCGCTCGGGGCCTTCTTCATGTACTGCTTGCCGAGGTCGACGTACTTGTTCCAGTCGCCCTTCCACAGCGCGGCGAGCTTGGTGCGGTCGGTCTCCAGGCCGGCCTTGGCGAACAGGTCCTTGCGGTAGCAGACCGCCATCGGGCCGATGTCGGTGCCGAGCCCGATGAGCTTGCCGTCCTTGGTGGTGGCCTGGGCGTTCTTCCAGTCCAGCCACTGCGACTTGTCGACCTCCTTGCCGAGGTCGACGAACTTGTCGGCCTGGGTCTGGACGGCCTCGGTGACGTTGCCGATCTCGATGGCCTGGACGTCGTCGGTGCCGGAGCCGGCCTGGAGGCGGGTGAGCACCTTCGGCCAGTAGACGTCGGTCTTGGTGGTGACGTTCTCCTTAATGACGATGTCCGGGTGGAGCTTCATGTACTCGTCGTACAGACCGGCCTGCTTGTAGCCGAAGACGCCGAAGGTGCCGACGGACAGCGTCACCTTGCCCTTGGCGTTCCCCCCTCCGCCGCCGCCGTTGCCGTCGCTCGACGAGTCGTCGTCGTCACTGGCGCAGCCTGCCAGCAGTCCCGTGGTGAGTACGGCGACGGCCGTCAGGGCCGTCAGCCGGTGGGACCGGCGGGTACTCGTGCGCATTGCGTCCTCCTGTTGCCTGACGTGCCGACCCCCCGGCCAACTGCATCGGTTGGGCCCGTTCGTGCTCGCTGCGGCTCGGGCGGGGAACGTGCGGGACGTGTATGTGTCAGGTACTGTGGGAGCGCTCCCACAAGTGATGTGTTGAAGAGTCGTGGGTTCGTGCGGGGGTGTCAAGGGCACGGACACGGAGAAGTGCGTTCAGTTATCGGGCTGTTAACTGGAGTTGAGGATTCCGGCGGAGGTGTCACGGGGCGGTCACCTCCCGTGGCGGGGCTGTTAGATTCCAGGCCAGCGGGACGACGACAGCGGGAGGCGGAGCGCATGGCAGGCCACGGAGCGCGGGGACGGAGCGGGGGCCGGCCCACCCTCGAAGAGGTCGCCGCGCGCGCCGGTGTCGGCCGGGGCACGGTGTCCCGGGTGATCAACGGCTCACCGCGGGTCAGTGACGCCACCCGCGCCGCCGTCGAGGCCGCCGTCGCCGAGCTCGGTTACGTCCCCAACACCGCGGCACGCGCCCTGGCCGCCAACCGCACCGACGCGATCGCCCTCGTCGTCCCCGAGCCGGAGACCCGCTTCTTCGCCGAGCCGTACTTCTCGGACATGCTGCGCGGTGTCGGCGCGGAACTCACCGACACCGAGATGCAGCTCCTGCTGATCTTCGCGGGCAACGACCGCGAGCGGCGGCGGCTCGCCCAGTACCTGGCCGCGCACCGGGTGGACGGCGTCCTGCTGGTCTCCGTGCACGCCGACGATCCGCTGCCCGACCTGCTGGACCAGCTGGAGATCCCCGCGGTGATCAGCGGCCCCCGGTCGGCCGGGGAGACCCTGCCGTCGGTGGACTCGGACAACTACGGCGGCGCCCGGCAGGCCGTGGAGCACCTGCTCTCCCGGGGCCGGACCCGGATCGCCCACATCACCGGCCGCCTCGACGTCTACGGCGCCCAGCGGCGCGTCGACGGCTACCGGGACGCGCTGCGGGACGCGGGCCGGGAGGTCGAGGAACGGCTCATCGAGCCCGGGGACTTCACCGAGGAGGGCGGCCGGCGGGCGATGACGAGCCTGCTCGCCCGGTGCCCCGAACTGGACGCGGTGTTCGCCGGCTCGGATGTGACGGCGGCCGGGGCGCGGCAGGTGCTGCGGGAGGCGGGGCGGCGGATCCCGGAGGACGTGGCGCTCGTCGGGTACGACGACTCGGCGATAGCCCGGCACATGGATCCCCCGCTGACGAGCGTGCGGCAGCCGATCCAGGAGATGGGGCGGCGGATGATCGACCTGCTGCTGACCGAGATCGCGGACCGCCGGCCGGCGGTCTCCCGGGGGCTGGAGCGGCGCCGGGTGGAGCTGCCGGCGGAGCTGGTGGAGCGGGCCTCGTCCTGAGCGGGGCCGGCGGCGGTCGCGGGGGCGGCTACCGCCGCAGCCGCCAGCGGGTCTCGCCGTCGTACTCCTCCTCGGTGGGCTGAAGACCGGCTGCTCGCGCCACGGCCGCCGAGGCGAGGTGAGCGGGGTGGATGTGGGCGACGACGGTACCGATCGACGGCTGCCGGCTCAGCCAGTCCACCAGCCCGCGCGCGGCCTCGGCGGCGTAGCCGTGGCCCTGCCAGGGGGTGCCGACGACCCAGGCGACGGAGGCTTGCGCGGCCGGTGTGTCCACCGTGGCCTGCACGGTGCCGATCAGCCGGTCCTCCGCGCGCAGCCGCAGCACCCAGTTGCACCAGGAGACCGCGGGGTCGGGCGAACCGGCGACGAGACGCTCGTAGCGAGCGCGCAGCGCCTGCCGGTCGAGCGGTGTGCCCCCGATGAAGGTGTGCAGAGCGGGGTCGGACAGCACCGCGGCCATCTCCACCGCGTGCTCGGGGAGCAGCGGTACGAGGTCCAGGCGGCTGGTGCTGAGCGGCTCGGCGTACAGGGCGGCCCCCCGGTGGAAGCGTCGGTGAACGCAATCAGCCGGTGACCTTACGCGAAGGTCACCGGCTGATTACTCAGGGTGAGTGACGGGACTCGAACCCGCGACATCCTGGACCACAACCAGGTGCTCTACCAGCTGAGCTACACCCACCATGACCGGTGCCTGGGATTCTGTCGTTTCCCCGACCGGCCGAGAAAAAGTGTACAGGGTCCGAAGGGGTGCTCGCGCCCGCCTTTCGCGGCGCCCCTCCGTGGGACCCCGTCAGCCCTGCTGAGCAGGCAGTACGTGCTTGGCCGCGATCGTCTTGGCGGTGTCGGAGTCCGGGCCGGGCTGCGGAACGAAGATCGCCTCGCGGTAGTAGCGCAGCTCGGCGATGGACTCGCGGATGTCGGCGAGGGCGCGGTGGTTGCCGTTCTTCTCCGGACTGTTGAAGTACGCCCTCGGGTACCAGCGGCGGGCCAGCTCCTTGACGGAGGAGACGTCGACGATCCGGTAGTGGAGGTAGTCCTCCAGGGTGGGCATGTCACGCAGCAGGAAGCCGCGGTCGGTGCCGACGGAGTTGCCGCACAGGGGCGCCTTGCCGGGCTCCTTCACGTACTCCTTCACATACGCCAGGACCTGTTCCTCGGCGTCCTTCAGCGTCGTGCCGTTCGGGAGCTCCGCGAGCAGCCCGGACGCGGTGTGCATCTGACGCACCACTTCCGGCATCGTCTCCAGGGCGCGGTCCGGCGGACGGATGACGATGTCGACGCCTTCGCCGAGCACGTTGAGCTCGGAGTCGGTGACGAGGGCGGCCACCTCGATGAGCGCGTCGTCGGACAGCGAGAGGCCGGTCATCTCGCAGTCGATCCACACCATGCGATCGTTCATGCGTCTCACCTTACGGCGCGCGGTGCCTGCGGCGCCGGGCCCGTCTTCGTCTGCGGGTGCCTGCGGCGCTGGTGCCGTATTTGTCTGCGGGTGCCTGCGGCGCTGGTGCCGTATTTGTCTGCGGGTGAGTGGGTGGCTGGTCGCGCAGTTCCCCGCGCCCCTTGGGTGGGTACAGCCGCGGGCAGTCGTGCCTCCCGCAGTGCCTTAAGGGCCTGGGAGGTGCCCCCAGGGCGGCGGGCGCGGCGGTGCCCCGTCGCGCCGGGTTGCGCAACCAACCCCCGGCCCGGTGCAACGCCGAGGGGTCCGTGGGGGGCGGCCTCCCCCCACGGACCCCAGGGCTCAGGACCCGCTTCTCTGTCCCGGCAGGGACAGCGCTCCGACCGGTGTGCGGCGGGCCTGCAGCGGTACCGGGTTGTCCGGATGCAGTGCCGGCGCCGGCGCCCCGGGTTGGCCGACCGCGGAGGCCGGCCCGGGCTGCTGGAGAGCCGGCTGCGGCTCACCCTCGCCCGGCCGGTCGCCCTGCGGGCGGCGGGCCCGGTACGCGGCCCGGTACGCCGCCGGAGACGAGCCCAGCTGGCGCCGGAAGTGGCCGCGCAGTGCCACCGGCGAACGGAAGCCGCAGCGCCCCGCGACCTCGTCCACCGAGTAGTCCGACGTCTCCAGCAGGCGCTGGGCCTGCAGCACGCGCTGGGTGATCAGCCACTGCAGCGGCGCGCTCCCGGTCAGCGAGCGGAAGCGGCGGTCGAACGTGCGGCGGCTCATGTACGCGCGCGCGGCCAGCGTCTCCACGTCGAACTGCTCGTGGAGGTGTTCCAGCGCCCAGGCGACGACCTCGGCGAGCGGGTCGGCGCCGATCTCCTCCGGTAAAGACCGGTCGAGCGTAGCGCTCCTGACCGCCGCTGCGGCGCGGTGGGACCACCAGGCGGCGGGCGAGCGCGCCGGCCGCCTCGTTGCCATGGTCCGTGCGCACGATGTGGAGGCACAGGTCGATGCCGGCGGCCGTGCCGGCTGAGGTCAGCACGTCGCCGTCGTCGACGAACAGCTCCCTCGGATCGACGTGCACCGACGGATAGCGCTTGGCCAGCGTCGGCGCGTACATCCAGTGCGTGGTCGCCGGGCGGCCGTCCAGCAGTCCGGCCGCGGCCAGCACGAAGGCGCCGGTGCACAGGCCGACGATGCGGGCACCCTCCTCGTGCGCCCGGCGCAGTGCGTCGAGCGCTTCCTCCGGTGGCGGTGAGGTGATCGAGCGCCAGGCCGGCACGACGACCGTGCCCGCCCGGGAGATCGCCTCCAGGCCATGCGGTGCGGTGAGTTCCAGGCCCCCTGTGGTCCGCAGCGGGCCTTCCTCGCCCGCGCAGACCAGCAGCCGGTAGCGCGGAACGCCGGCGTCCTGGCGGTCAACCCCGAACACCGACAGCGGAATGGAACTCTCGAAGATGGGGCCGCCGCTGAACAGCAGCACCGCGACGATCTCCTTGCGGCGTCGCCCGGAGAGTTTCCGGGCCGCGTTTTCCGGCGCGGCAGTGGAGTCGTGGCTCATCCTGCTAAGCCCCCCTCGGTGGTCGCGGCTCCTCGGTTGTGTCGCTCCTGCACGTTTCCCCTCGGTCCTGCACGAGTCCCCCGCCGTAAGACAAGATCGAATCTACTGTGTCCCGCCAAGCCACGGTGACCGGTTCGCCACCCCGCTGATTGTCGACATGACAACTTGGCGTAAAGCATTCGATCACGAAGCGTTGCACTCGGGGAGGGCGCAGGGAAGTGCGCCTTGTCGCAGTGGCCAATCCACGTAGGGTGCGCGGGGGTGCTGAGACCCTTTCCTTGCAGGTCGAACGGGGGGTGGGGGCGGTCGGGGGTGCTCGTGAGCGGTATCAAGAAGTTGGCTGAAAAGAGACGGGTCCGTGCGCGGAAACCGGTCAGCTGACCGGTGTGTTTCGCTCAGTGTGCGCCGGGGGCGCGGAGTGCCGCCCTCCGCGGTGCGTCCCCGTGCCGGTGCGCTGGTGGCGCCCGCGATGCGCCGGGGGTTCGGGGTCGGCCCGGACCTCCGGGTCCGCCGGCCGGGCCGCGTACCGCTCGGAGCGGCGCAGCAGCAGACGGCAGACGGCGGTGACGGCCGCCAGGCCCAGCGCGGTGCCGGTGGCGCCGCCGAGGGAGGCGCCGTACCAGAGCAGCACCACGGGGACCAGGACGCAGCTGAAGGCCGCCCAGCGGACGACATCGGTCGAGGTGTCCTCGGTGCGGGATGCGGGCATGACGCCTCCTGGAGTCGATCACCTGGTTCAACGCCTGTTCGACCCGTCGGTCACCGTGGGGGAGCGCGGGATGATCGTCTGGTCGACGTCAGCGGATCTCGTGCAAACCGCCTGTACGAGGCAGCAACCATTGCGTTACGGGCGCCGACTCGTGCATGCTCCGGGGAACCCCGCCGCGCAGGCGCGGGATCTGGGCGAAGGAGGCGTGCCGCCGTACCCTTGGGGGTATGGGGTTGGGAAGATGTTTCCCGGACACAGCTCCGCCGCACACTGTCGTCCCCCATAAAGGATCACTACGCCGAGACAGTCATGGCCGGTCACGAATTCTTCGAACCCGCGGACCGCAAGCGGCCGCTCGCCGACCCGTCGGCGATGGAGCCCCTGGCGGCGGAAGAGGCACGCCACCCCTGCGATCCCGCCTTCAAGCACGGCGTGGTCGTCGGCTTCGACGGCTCGATGTCGAGCGAGCGTGCGCTGGCGTACGCGATCGGCATGGCGCAGCGGTCCCGTGCGGGTCTGATCATCGTCCATGTCGCCAACCGGCTGCCGACCACGGTGTGGGCGGGCTGTGAGCCACCGGTCTTCGTGGACGTCCCGGATCACCGCACCGAGGTGCTCGGTCTGGAACTGGCCTGTGCGGACTACCTCGCCGAGGTGCCCTGGATCCTCGTCGAGCGCGGCGGCGACATCTGCCACGAACTGGAAGAGGTCGGGCGGGAGTACGAGGCGGACGCGATCGTCGTGGGCTCCACGCACGGCATCGTCGGCCGGATCTTCGGCTCCGTCGCCGGCCGGCTCGCCAAGCGGGCGAAGCGGCCCGTGATCGTCATTCCCTGACGTTTCCCGTTTCCCGCGCCGGTGTTCACGGCGCGTCAACCTCCCTGTGCGGTGCGTGAAGTTACTCGCGCGTTCCAGGTGTTTGTGCGGTTGTGAAGGGCATATACCGGTCACCGCACAACTGCACATGCATGAAGGGAGCCCGCCGTGGACAACGACGTCTCTGCGGGAAGCGTCAGTACTTCCGTGGTCGGCCGACTCGCCCTCGGAATCACCCTGTTGGCGTTCGGCCTCGGTACGACCGGGGTCATCGACGGCGTGGCGACGTCCGACGCCGTGTCACTGGCCCACTACGTGGGCGGGGTCGCACTGTTCCTCGTCGGGCTGCTGGCCCTGCGCGACGGCGCCGCCGGCGTGGGGTACGTCGCTCTCGGCGCCCTGTGGTTCACCTGGGCCGTCTCGGGGCACGGCTCGGCCAACGCGGCGGGACTCTTCCTGCTGCTGTTCGCCCTGGTGGCGCTCACGTTGACCCTCGCGGGCGGCGACACCCTCGGGCAGGCCGTGCACGGGCTGCTGTTCCTGGCGATGCTCGTGCTGGGCGTGGCGGCCTTCGCCGACAGTTCCGCACTGACCAAGGTCGGCGGCTGGATCGCCGTGGCCTCCGGCGCGGTGGCCTGGTACGCGGCGACGGCGGCGCTGGCCCACTGGCCGACGGCTCTTCCGGGGCGCGCTGCGGGCCGGGGGGTGACGGCCACCGGTTAGCTGCGCCGGCTGGGGAGTTGGGCGGCTCCCCGGCGTTATGAGCGGACCCCTGGTGACGTTTGGCATCACCCAGGGGTCCGTTCTGTTGTTCAGCCTCTGCGGGAGCGTTGTGGCTGGTCGCGCCCACGCGGCGGAGCCGCATATCGATACAGCCCCGCGCTCTCCATGGGGCGCCCTACTCGACCGTTACCGACTTGGCCAGGTTGCGGGGCTTGTCGATGTCGCGGCCCAGGGCCTTGGCCGTGTGGTAGGCCAGGAGTTGGAGGGGGATGCCCATCAGGATCGGGTCGAGTTCGTCCTCGTTCTTCGGGACGACGATCGTGTGGTCGGCCTTCTCCTGCGGCTGGTGGGCGACGGCGACGATGCGGCCGCTGCGGGCCTTGATCTCCTCCATCGCGGCGCGGTTCTTCTCCAGCAGGTCGTCGTCGGGGACGATGGCGACCGTCGGCAGGGCGGGCTCGATCAAGGCCAGCGGGCCGTGCTTGAGCTCGGAGGCGGGGTAGGCCTCGGCGTGGATGTAGGAGACCTCCTTGAGCTTCAGGGAGGCCTCACGGGCCACCGGGTAGCCCCGGACGCGGCCGATGAAGAGCATCGAGCGGGCCTCGGCGAACTCCTCGGCCAGCTTCTTGATCTCGTCCTCGTTCTCCAGCATCTCGGCGATCTGCGCGGGCAGCTTGCGCAGGCCCTCGATGATCCGCTTGCCGTCGCGCACGGAGAGGTCGCGGGTGCGGCCGAGGTGCAGGGCGAGCAGCGCGAAGGCGACCGTGGTGTTGGTGAAGCACTTCGTGGAGACCACGCAGACCTCGGGGCCGGCGTGCACGTAGACGCCGCCGTCGGCCTCGCGGGCGATGGCCGAGCCGACCACGTTGACGACGCCGAGGACGCGGGCGCCCTTGCGCTTGAGCTCCTGGACGGCCGCGAGGACGTCGTAGGTCTCACCGGACTGCGAGACGGCGATGTACAGGGTGTCGGGGTCCACGACCGCGTTGCGGTAGCGGAACTCCGAGGCCGGCTCGGCGTCGGCGGGGATGCGGGCCAGCTCCTCGATCATCTGGGCGCCGATCATGCCCGCGTGGTACGAGGTGCCGCAGCCGAGGATCTTCACGCGGCGGATGCGGCGTGCCTCGCGGGCGTCCAGGTTGAGGCCGCCGAGGTGCACGGTGGAGAAGCGGTCGTCGATGCGGCCGCGCAGCACGCGGTCCACGGCGTCGGCCTGCTCGTGGATCTCCTTGTGCATGTAGGTGTCGTGGCCGCCCATGTCGTAGGAGGCGGCCTCCCACTCCACGGTGGTGGGCTCGGCCGTGGTGCGGGTGCCCTCGGTGGTGTAGGTGCGGAAGTCGTCGGCCTTGAGGGTGGCCATCTCGCCGTCGTCGAGGGTCACTATCTGGCGGGTGTGGGCGACCAGCGCGGCGATGTCGGAGGCGACGAACATCTCCTTCTCGCCGATGCCGAGGACGACCGGCGAGCCGTTGCGGGCGACGACGATACGGTCGTTGAAGTCGGCGTGCATGACGGCGATGCCGTAGGTGCCCTCGACCAGGCGCAGCGCGTCGCGGACCTTGTCTTCGAGCTTGTCGGCCTGCGAGCGGGCGATGAGGTGGACGAGGACCTCGGTGTCCGTCTCGGAGAGGAACTCGACGCCGTCCGCCTCCAGCTTGCGGCGCAGGTCGGAGGCGTTGTCGATGATGCCGTTGTGGACGACGGCGACCTTGCCCTCGGCGTCCAGGTGCGGGTGGGCGTTCACGTCGGAGGGGGCGCCGTGGGTGGCCCAGCGGGTGTGGGCGATGCCGGTGGTGCCCTTGAAACGCGCCGGGACCTTGGCCTCCAGGTCGCGCACCCGGCCCTTGGCCTTGACCATCTTCAGGCCGGCGGTCTTCGGGGAGCTGACCACGATGCCCGCGGAGTCGTAGCCGCGGTACTCCAGCCGCTGCAGACCCTCCAGCAGGAGCGGGGCGACGTCACGCTTCCCGATGTATCCGACGATTCCGCACATATAAAGGTATTCCTCAGCCGTAGACGATGCGGCGCAGCTGCCGGAGCGACAGCTCCGGGGGCGCCACCGCGCGATACTTCAGGTCCGCCGCGATCCGCTCGAAGATCGTCGTGTTCACCAGGCCCTGGGCCTGGAGCTCACGGTGGCGGCGACGGACGAAATCCTCGGTCGTCTCGTCGAAAAACGCGAGCACGTCCTGGATCACCCGCAGTGCCTCGCCCCGGTTCAGGGGCGTGGTCCGCGTCAGATGATCAACGAGTTCGTCGTGCACCCGATGATCCTGGAGTACCGGCAAGGGTTTCGCAAGAATCTTGCCCGATTTCGGGCAAGCGCCTGTTGAAACTCTCATGAGCGGCTGTTCGGCGGCCGTCCATCCGGCGTCCCGATTCCCGTTGCCTGAGCAGACGAGTTTCAGACGTCATGGACATACCTCGTATGGGAGTACCGGACCAGCTCGCCGACCGCATGAGCATGGCCGAACAGCACGAGTACCTGCGGTCGAGGTTCTCCCGCCGCACCATGTTCCGCGGCGGCGCCGTCACCCTGGGCGCCGTGGTGGGTGGCGCGTTCGTGACGGGCGCCACCGCGCAGGCCGCCGTGCCCACGCAGCGCACGGCCCCGGCCGCCGAGACCGTCGACGGCGCCCTGGTCGCGCCCTTCGGCCGCCACCTCGCCTACGGCAACGACCCGCGCACCGAGATGACCATCTCCTGGCAGGTCCCGGTCGCCGTCAAGAAGCCGTTCGTCCGCATCGGCGCGCACCCCTGGGACCTCTCCCGCAAGATCGAGGCCGAGGTCCGCACCCTGTACACCCCGGCCGGCGTCGGCGCGAGCGGCGACCACACCCAGTACTACCTGCACGCCCAGCTCGCCCACCTGCGCCCCGGGCGCACCTACTACTACGGCGTCGGCCACGAGGGCTTCGACCCGGCCGAGTCCCACCTGCTGGGCACCCTGGGCACCTTCACCACCGCCCCCGCCCACAAGGCGCCCTTCACCTTCACCGCCTTCGGCGACCAGGGCGTCAGCTACCACGCCCTGGCCAACGACGCGCTGATCCTCGGCCAGAACCCGGCCTTCCACCTGCACGCCGGCGACATCGCCTACGGCGACCCGTCCGGTGCCGGGAAGACCACCGACGCCGGCTTCGACGCGCGCACCTGGGACCAGTTCCTGTACCAGACCGAGTCGGTCGCCAAGCAGGTCCCGTGGATGGTGTCGTACGGCAACCACGACATGGAGGCCTGGTACTCGCCCAACGGCTACGGCGGCGAGGAGGCCCGCTTCACGCTGCCCGACAACGGGCCGGACAAGAAGAACCTGCCGGGCGTCTACTCCTTCGTCTACGGCAACACCGCGGTCATCTCGCTCGACCCCAACGACGTCTCCTACGAGATCCCGGCCAACCTGGGCATCTCCGGCGGCACGCAGACCACGTGGTTCGAGGGCCGGCTGAAGGAGTTCCGGGCGGCGAAGGACATCGACTTCGTCGTCGTCTTCTTCCACCACTGCGCCTACTGCACCTCCACCGCGCACGCCTCGGAGGGGGGTGTGCGCCAGGAGTGGGTGCCGCTGTTCGAGAAGTACCAGGTCGACCTGGTCATCAACGGCCACAACCACCAGTACGAGCGCACCGACGTCATCAAGGGCGACCAGGTCGCCAAGAAGCTGCCGATCGGCGGTACCGCCTACCCCGAGACCGAGGGCGTGGTGTACGTCACGGCGGGCGCCGCGGGCCGCAGCCTGTACGCGTTCACCGCGCCGGACTCCTACGAGGGCCACGAGCACGAGGTCGACTCCGTCGCCTCCTTCGTCAACCTCAAGGGCGGCAAGCAGAACGAGACCGTCGCCTGGTCCCGGGTGCGCTACCTGAACTACTCCTTCCTGCGCGTGGACGTCGAGCCCGCGCCGACAGGCCGCTGGACCACCCTGAAGGTGCAGGGCATCGCCGAGACCGGCGACCGCATCGACCACTTCACGGTGGCCCGCCGGGCCAAGTAGCCCCGTCGCGCACGCAGGCGGTCCCGGTCACATACGCCTGAGCACCGCCTGCTTGGCCAGCGTGAACTCCTCCGTCGTCAGCACCCCGTCCCGGTGCAGCTCACCGAGTTCGCGCAGCCGCCGCAGCAGGGTGTCGTGGTCGTCCGCCGCGGTCGCGGCCACGGCATCCCGCTGCTGCGGCACCGGCAGCGGCACCGGAGCCGCGGGATGCGGCAGCCGCGCCTGCACCGCCGCCGCGACCAGCGCCATCAGCGGGTCCTTCTTGAACCCCCACAGCTCCACCGCGTTCGGGTCGTACTTCGGCGGCACCTTGGTGGGCGCGTTGCGCACCGTGAAGCGCAGACAGCCGTTCTCCAGCCCCACCGCCGGCAGCCACTCCACGGCCTCGATCTCCCCGAGGGCCAGCGTGCGCGTCCCGGCGGCGGCCTTCGCGTCCTCCGTCTTCCAGTTCCACTCCAGGCGGACGCACTCCCCGTCGAAGTTCGCCGTGCCGTCCCCGGCGGCCACCGACAGCGGCACGGACGGGCCCGGCAGCAGGTACTCGGTCACCGGCGTGGACGGCACCTCGTCCAGCAGCAGCGCGTTGCGCACCTCGTCCGTGAAGTACTCGGCCACGCCGTACCGGTCGGACTCCACCACCAGCTGGTACGGATCGTGCGGCTCGGTCAGCCGGCCCCCGGTCGCCTGCAGCAGCGGGTCGGCGCCGTCCCGCAGCCGCAGCCTGAGCCGTCCCGCCTTCCTGCCCTGCTCGAACGACACCCCCGCCAACGCCCCCAGCGGCACCACGAGTTCGCCCAGCTCCCTGCGCAGCAGGCTGACGGACTTGTCCCGCCCGGGCGTCAGCCGCAGGGCGTCCCCGTCGAACGCCCACGTACCGTCCTTCTGGATGATTTCCGCCATGCGGGGATTGTTTCACCGGATCTGCGGGACAGTGGTCTCAACCACTTTCGAAGGGAGCGCATGTGACACGGCACCACAGCACGACTCCCCGACACCGCACCCGGGCCACCCGCACGGCCCGCCTTCTGGGCGCTCTGCTGCTGACGGCGGCGGGCGCCCTCACCGTCGGCGCGGCGGCCCCGCAGGCACCGGCCGCCAGAGCCACGCCCCTGGACCAGGTCGTCCCGGCGCCCGCGTCGGTCACCGCGAGCGGACAGCCGTACCGCATCACCAGCGGCACCTTCCTGCGCGTCGACGACGACCCGGCGGCCGAGCGGGTCGCCGCCTACCTCGCCGACGTCCTGCGGCCCTCCACCGGCTACCCGCTGCCGATCGTCCACGAGGGCACCAGCGGCATCGTCCTGCACCTCACCCCCGGCCAGTACGGCGCCGAGGGCTACCGGCTGCGCAGCGGGCCCGGTGGCGTCACCCTCACCGCCGGCACACCGGCCGGCCTCTTCCACGGCGTGCAGACGCTGCGTCAGCTGCTGCCCGCCGCCGTCGAGAAGGACACCGTGCAGCCCGGCCCCTGGCTGGTCGCCGGCGGCACCGTCACCGACACCCCGCGCTACGGCTACCGCGGCGCCATGCTCGACGTCTCCCGGCACTTCTTCACCGTCGACCAGGTCAAGCGGTACATCGACGAACTCGCCCTGTACAAGATCAACACCCTGCATCTGCACCTCAGCGACGACCAGGGCTGGCGCATCGCTGTCGACTCCTGGCCCCGTCTGGCCACCTACGGCGGCTCCACCCAGGTCGGCGGCGGCCCCGGCGGCCACTACACCAAGGCCGACTACCAGGACATCGTCCGCTACGCCGCCTCCCGCTACCTCCAGGTCGTCCCCGAGATCGACATGCCCGGCCACACCAACGCGGCCCTCGCCTCGTACGCCGAACTGAACTGCGACGGCACCGCGCCCCCGCTGTACACCGGCACCAGCGTCGGCTTCAGCTCCCTGTGCGTGCCCAAGGACGTCACCTACACCTTCGTCGAGGACGTCATCCGCGAGCTGGCCGCGCTCACCCCGGGCCGCTACCTCCACATCGGCGGCGACGAGGCGCACTCCACCAGCCACGAGGACTACGTGGCCTTCATGAACCGCGTCCAGCCGATCGTCGCCGAGTACGGCAAGACCGTCATCGGCTGGCACCAGCTCACCGGCGCCACCCCCGCACCCGGCGCCCTCGCCCAGTACTGGGGCCTGGACTCCACCAGCGCCGCCGAGAAGGCCCAGGTGGCGCAGGCCGCGCAGAACGGCACCGGGCTGATCCTCTCGCCCGCCGACCGGCTCTACCTCGACATGAAGTACGACAGCAAGACCAAGCTCGGCCTGTCCTGGGCCGGCTACGTCGAGGTGAGGAAGTCCTACGACTGGGACCCGGCCGCCTACCTGCCCGGCGCCCCCGCCACGGCCGTCAAGGGCGTCGAGGCGCCGATGTGGACGGAGACCCTCACCAAGTCCGCCGACATCGAGTACATGGCCTTCCCGCGCGTCGCCGGCGTCGCCGAACTGGGCTGGTCCCCGCAGGCCACCCACGACTGGGACGCCTACCGGACGCGCCTGGCCGCCCAGGGCCCCCGCTGGGACGCCCTCGGCATCGGCTACTACAAGTCGCCCCAGGTCCCGTGGCCGGCGTCCTGACACAGCCCGACGGGCGCCCCGGTGGACCGTACACCGGGGCGCCCGCCCGTCCTCGAAGCCGTCAGAACCCGGCGATCGGGTTCTTCAGTGTGCCGACCAGCTGAAGCGCCCCCGAAGGGTCCGCCAGGTCGACCATCTGCCGGTTGTCGCGCAGCTGGAGCCGGTTCAGGCAGGACAGCGCGAACTCCGGTGCGAACATGTCGTACTGCCGGAACCGGTCGGCCAGCTCCGGATGCGCCTGCTGGTACTCACGGGTGACCTCGGCGACCGTGCGCCAGAAGCCGTCCTCCGTGAGCACCCCCTCGGCGGCGAGGAGGGCCGCCAGGAAGCGGAAGAAGCAGTCGAAGACGTCCGTGAAGATCGACAGCAGCTTCTTGTCCTCGGGGACCTCCACCCGGATGCGCGCCACCTCCGGCGGCAGCACCGCGTCCGGGTCCATCACCGCGATCTCCTCGGCGATGTCCTTGTAGATCGCCCGCTGCACCACACCGTCGCGCAGCACCAGGATCGTGTTCTCCCCGTGCGGCATGAACACCAGGTCGTAGGCGTAGAAACTGTGCAGCAGCGGCGTGTAGTACGCCTCCAGATAGCGCCTGAGCCACTCGGCCGGCGCCAGCCCCGACCGCTCGATCAGCGCCGCCGCGAACCCCCGGCCCTCGTGGTCGACGTGCAGCAGCGAGGCCATCGTCGCCGGCTGCTCACCGTCCTGCAGGGACGGCACCGGGGACTCCCGCCACAGCGCGGCCAGCATCTTGCGGTACGGCGAGTACCGGTCGGTCGCCTTCTCGTACTCCAGATGCCGGTAGCCCACGGCCGCCCGCTCCCGGATGATCGACAGGCCCGACGCCTTCAGCACCGGGTCGTTCTCGATCAGCTGCGCCAGCCAGTCGTTGATGGCCGGGGTCGCCTCCATGTACGCGGCCGACAGGCCCCGCATGAAGCCCATGTTGAGCACCGACAGAGCGGTCTTGACGTAGTGCTTCTGAGGATGCGAGGCGTTGAAGAAGGTCCGTATGGACTGCTGCGCCAGGTACTCGTCGTCGCCCTCGCCCAGACACACCAGGTGCTTGCGGGCGACCTCGGCGGCGAAGGTGACGGTGAGCTTGTTCCACCACTGCCACGGGTGGACCGGGATCAGCAGATAGTCGGCGGGATCGAGGCCCTGCCCGGTGAGAGTGGTGCGGAAACGGTCCAGCGTGGCCTCGCCCAGCTCCTGGCGCAGGAACGACTCGTACTCGATGCCGACGCCCGCCGTGAACGCCGCCCGCGACCGGTGCGCCGCCAGCCACACCAGCCGCGTCGGGCTCGCCGTCTCCGGGGCGTACGACAGGTACTCGTGGACGCCGAAGCCGAGCCGCCCGTTGTTGGCGACGAAGCAGGGGTGGCCCTCGGTCATCCCGGTCTCGATCGCCTGGAAGTCGCTGCGCGCCAGCTCGGCGGCGCTCACCCGCGGCTTGGTGAGCTTGTAGCAGGTGCCGGAGAGCGTGGAGGAGATCTCCTCCAGATACACCGGCAGGATCTCGTCGCTCAGCCCCAGCGACTCCTTCAGCTCGATGAAGAAGTCCAGCGCGGCGAGGGGCAGTTCACCGCCGTCACGGTGCCGGGTGATCGAGCCGGCGTCCACCTCCCAGTGGTCCAGGGCGCGGCGGACGGCGGTGAAGCGGTACCGGGTCAGCCCGTCGTCGCTGCGGACGACGTACCCGTCCCCGTCGGGCTCGGGCGTGATCAGGCGCTCGTGCGCGAACTCGGCGAGCGCCTTGCGCACCAGCAGCCGGTTGGCGGTCTCCCAGCGCTCGGGCGTCAGATGGGCCACGGCGTCGGCGAGGGTCATGCGGCCACCGCCTTCTCGAACTGCTCCCGCGTGCAGAAGCTGAGCAGCGCCCGCTTCTCCGGCTTGTCGATCTCCCGCTCCGGGACGAAGCCCACGGCCGCGTTCAGCGCGTGCACGGCGGTGTTGCGCACATCCGGCTCGACGACTACGCGCCGGGTCGCGGGGTCCTCGAAGAGGTGGGCCATGATCGCGGTGATGACGGCCCGGGTGAACCCGTGCACCGGTGTGTCGGTCGGCGGCGTGAGGAAGTGCATGCCCACGTCCCCCGGCTGCGCCTCGTACAGCCCGACCAGCTCCCGCCGGGCGGGGTCGTACTTCTCCATCAGGAAGACGGGCACACCGTCCCGCAGCCCGAGCAGCGCGTGATGGTGCTCGTCGGCGGCGATCTCCATATAGGCCCGCTCGACGTCCTGGAGTTTCGCTTCCTGCATCATCCAGAAGGCCGCCTTGGGGTGCGTGACCCAGGAGTGCAGCAGCTCGGCGTCCTTCAGCGGGTCGAGGGGGCGGAACGTGAAGGTCATGCGGCGAACTCCTGGAAGGCGATGGTCTTCTCCACCGGGTAGTACTCGGTGCCGAGCAGCTCCCGGATGATGTAGCTGTTGCGGTAGGCGCCCATGCCCAGGTCGGGGCTGGTGATGCTGTGGGTGTGCACGCCGGCGTTCTGCAGGAAGACGCCTCGGCCGGTGACGTCGACGGCGTAGTTGCGGGCGACGTCGAAGCAGCCCTGGGAGTCGTAGACCAGCCGGTCGCGGATGGGCTTGAGGAACTCGGGCTCGACGTACTTGTAGCCGGTGGCGAGGATCAGGCCCTCGGAGGCGATCTCGAAGTCCTTGCCCTGCTCCTCCTGGCGGAAGGTGAGGGTGTAGGTGCCGTTGTCGTAACTCGCCCGAGTCAGGGCCGAGTTGGTGAGCAGCCGGGTCGGTACCGGGCCGGCCAGGTTCTTCTGGTAGAGCAGGTCGAAGATCTCGTTGATCAGGTCGCCGTCGATGCCCTTGTACAGGCCCTTCTGCTCGGCGGTGAGCCGGTGGCGGGTGGCCTCGGGCAGGGCGTGGTAGTAGTCGACGTACTCCGGGCTGGTCATCTCCAGCGTGAGCTTGGTGTACTCAAGCGGGAAGAAGCGCGGGGAGCGGGTGACCCAGTTCAGCCGGTAGCCGTGGACGTCGATCTCGCCGAGCAGGTCGTGGTAGATCTCGGCGGCGGACTGCCCGGAGCCGACCAGGGTGATCGACTCCTTGCGCTGGAGTTCGGCTCTGTGCTGCACATAGCGGGAGTTGTGGATGAAGTCGCCGCCCAGCCCCCGGCACGCCTCGGGGATGTACGGCGGGGTGCCGGTGCCGAGGACCAGGTGGCGGGCGCGGAACGTGTCACCGGTGTGGGTGTGGACGACGTAGAGCTCGTCCTCGTACGTCACCTCGGTGACCGTCGTGCCGAACCGGACGCTGCTCAGCTTGTTCGCGGCCCAGCGGCAGTAGGCGTCGTACTCGACACGCAGGGGGTAGAAGTTCTCCCGGATGTAGAAGGAGTACAGCCGGCCCTGCTCCTTGAGGTAGTTCAGGAAGGAGTACGGGGAGGTCGGGTCGGCCAGGGTGACCAGGTCCGACATGAACGGCGTCTGGAGGTGGGCGCCGTCCAGGAACATGCCCGCGTGCCACTCGAAGTCCGGCTTGGACTCCAGGAAGAGCCCGTCCAGCTCGGCGATGGGCTCGGTCAGGCAGGCCAGGCCGAGGTTGAAGGGGCCGAGCCCGATGCCCACGAAGTCGTACGTGCGGCGGGATTCAGCAAGCGCGGTCAAGGGACTCTCCCAGGTACTGCTCGGCGTGGCCGGCGATCAGGTCGAGGACGGCGGCGATGTCGCGGGCCGTGGTCTCGGGGTTGAGCAGGGTGAACTTCAGGTAGTGGCGGCCCGCGACCTTGGTTCCCGCGACGATGGCGTCACCGGAGGCGAACAGGGCCTTGCGGGCGTGGAGGTTGGCGCGGTCGATCTCGGCGGGGTCGGTGACGGCGGCCGGGATGTAGCGGAAGACCAGGGTGGACAGGGCCGGTTCGACGACGACGTCGTAGCGCGGGTCGCCGGCCAGCAGCCGGAACCCCTCCTGCGCCAGGTCGCACACCTCGTCGAAGAGCTTCCCCACGCCGTCGGCGCCCATCACACGCAGCGTCAGCCACAGCTTCAGCGCGTCGAAGCGGCGGGTGGTCTGCAGGGACTTGTCGACCTGGTTGGGGATGCGCTCGGCGACCATGCGGCGCGGGTTGAGGTAGTCGGCGTGGTAGGTGGCGTGCCGCAGGGTGGAGGCGTCGCGGACCAGGACGGCGGAGGAACTCACCGGCTGGAAGAAGGACTTGTGGTAGTCGACGGTGACCGAGTCGGCGCGCTCGATGCCGGTGAGCAGCGCGCGCCGGGTGGGGGAGACCAGCAGTCCGCAGCCGTAGGCGGCGTCGACGTGCATCCAGGTGCCGTACTGGGCGGCGAGTTCGGCGATCTCGGGCAGCGGGTCGATGGAGCCGAAGTCGGTGGTGCCGGCGGTGGCGACGACGGCCATCGGCACCAGGCCGTCCTCGCGGCAGCGCTGGAGTTCGCGGGCGAGGGCGACGGTCCGCATCCGCTTGTCGTGGTCGACGGGGATGCCGAGGACGGCGTCCGGGCCGAGGCCGAGGAGTTTGGCGGACTTCTTCACGCTGAAGTGGCTGACCTCGGAGGCGAAGATCCGCAGCCGGTCGGGGGAGTCCGTCTTCGCCTCCTCCCGGGCCAGCAGCAGCGCCTGGAGGTTGGACTGGCTGCCGCCGGAGGTGAACACGCCGTCGGCGGCCGGTCCGAGGCCGATGCGCTCGGCGGTCCAGTCGATGATCCGGCGTTCGATGAGGGTGCCGCCGGCGGACTGGTCCCAGGTGTCGAGGGAGGAGTTGACGGCGGACAGGACGGCCTCGCCGAGCACGGCCGGGATGACGACCGGGCAGTTGAGGTGGGCGAGGTAGCGGGGGTGGTGGAAGTAGACGGCGTCACGGAGGTAGACCTCCTCCAGCTCGTCCAGGGCGGCGGTGGTGTCGAGCAGTGGCTCGTCCAGGTCGATGCCCTCGATGCGGGGGGCGAGGTCGTCCACGGTGACGCCGGTGAACGGACGGTCGGTGGTGGCGAGTTTGGCGGCCACCCGCTCGACTCCTTCGGTCACGGAGCGGCGGTAGTGCTCCGCGGTGAGGTCATTGAGCAGGTGCGAGCGCATGTGGGGGTCCTCCGGTGGGGACAGTCCGTGCGGGGGGTAGAAGCTTAGGTTAGCCTAACCTAAGTTGATCAACGTGGGACATGCCTCTGCCGTGACCGGTGTCACGTCAAGGGGTTACTCCGCCGCGCGGAGCTGTTCCTCGGTCATGCCCTGCCGCCAGTACCCGACGAACGTCACCCGCCGCCGGTCGACGCCGCGTTCGCCGACGAAGTGCCGGCGCAGCTCCTTCACCCGTCCGGACTCACCGGCGATCCACACGTACGGCCGCGTGGAGGAGGGCAGGGGAGTGGCCCGTACGGCGTCGACGGCCGTGGGGGACCCGTCGTGCCGTACGAGCCACGTGATCTCCGCGTCCGCCTCCGTGACCACGTCCTGGATGTCACCGGCGTGCGGCACCTCCAGCCAGGCACGCACACGGGCGCCGGCCGGCAGGGATTCGAGGATGGCCGTCGCCGCAGGGACGGCGGTCTCGTCGCCCCACATCAGGATGAGGCCGGTGTCCTCGGGCGGCCGGAAGCGGATGGCGCGGTTGTCGGCGATCGCCGGGCCGAGCAGCAGCACCCGGTCGCCGGGCACGGCCCGCGCCGCCCAGCGGGACGCCGGGCCGGCGGGGGTGGCCGCGCCGGGCTCGACGCCGTGCAGCGCGAAGTCGATGTCGATCTCGGTGGTCCGGCCCCAGGCGTCCTGGCGCAGGGAGCGCAGGGTGTACGACCGCATCACGGCCCGTACGTCGTCGGGGAGTTCCCGCCAGCCCTGCCACCAGCCGTCGCCCAGCTCGATCGGCACGACGGGTTCCGGCTGCCCCGGGTGCGGCAGGAACAACGACAGCGACTGGTCACGCCCGAGGGACTGGAAGGCGTCGAGGTCGGCCCCCGCGAAGGAGACCCGGACCAGAGACGGCCCGAGCCGCCTCGTCCGTACGACCTGAAGGGAGAAGAAACGGAACGGGGCGGCTACGGCCGTCGTCATCGGTACTCCTGAGAGGGGTTCAGGAACGGGACGGGGATCAGCTGACCTTCTTGGCCTTCTCGATGGCCTCGGCCAGCTGCTCAAGCAGGGGCGCGCACTTGTCGTAGGAGAGGATCGGCTCGGGATTGCGGGAGATGACCTGTCCGGCCTTCACCGCGGGGAGCTTCTTCCAGGTCGCCTCGGAGATGTCCGCCGGCTGGATCGCCGAGGTGCGGTTGTCCATCATGATGATGTCCGCCGGGTACTTGTCGACGTTCTCCCAGCTCAGCGACTCGAACCAGCCGCCGCCCTGCTTCTTGGCGCTCTCCGGCGGCTCGACGAAGTTCACGCCGAGGGCCTTGAAGTACTCCAGGTCGATGGAGAGGTTGGTGCCGGAGACGTAGAACAGGTCCTGGCTCGCGGAGCCGGCCAGCACCTTGATGTCCGGCTTGGCCTTGGCCGCCGCGCGCAGCCGGGCCGCCGCGTCCTCGAACCGCTTCTTGGCCCGCGTGACCTTGGCGGCGCTCACGTCCCCGCCGAGGGACCTGGCCAGCTCCAGCATCCGCGCGAGCGGCTCGGTCAGCTGACGGTCGTAGACGGAGATGCCGACGCTCGGGGCGCCGACGGCCTCGATCTTCTTCTTCGACTCCTCCGGGACGTACCAGAGGGTGCCGACGTTGTCGAACATCGTGGAGACGAGCAGGTCCGGCTGGAGCGCCGCGTACTTCTCGATGTTGAACTGGCCCCACTCGTTGCCGAGGACCGTCACCTTGTTCACGTCCAGGTCGCCGGCCTGCACGTCGGCCTTGCCGTCCTTGGTCTTGGTGGGGCCGAAGACGCCCTTCACCTCGACGCCGTAGTCGTGCAGCGCGGCGGCGACGCCGGTGAACGCGACGATGCTCGACGGCACCTTGTCGGCCTTCGCGCTCTGGGCGCGGTCGTCCTTGAAGGTCCAGGGACCGGACTTGGCGGCGGCGGTCCCGTTGCCCGAGTCCCCGGCTTTCGCGTCGTCGTCACCGCAGGCCGCGAGTACGGCACCGAGGCCGATGACGCCGCCCGCGGCCAGGATGCCGCGGCGGGTGAGATGGGTGGCACGGGCGTTGGACATGGGTATGACTGCTTTCGAACGGGGCGAAGCGCCCGCCGGACAGGTTCGAAGGTAGGTTAGCCTAACCTCAGTTCCTGTCCAGAGGGCGCCCCGGCGCGCTCAGCCCGTCAGACCCGGCTCCTCAGCTCACCAGCCCCAACTCCCGTGCGATCAGCATCCGCTGGACCTCGCTCGTGCCCTCGCCGATCTCCAGGATCTTGGAGTCCCGCCACATCCGGGCCACCGGGTACTCGTTCATGAAGCCGTAGCCGCCGTGGATCTGCGTGGCGTCGCGGGCGTTGTCCACCGCGATCGTGGAGGAGTACAGCTTGGCCAGTGCCGCCTCCTTCTTGAACGGCTCGCCGGACACCAGCCGCGCCGCCGCGTCGCGCCACGCCAGGCGTGCGGTGTGGGCCCGCATCTCCATGTCGGCGATCTTGAACTGGATGGCCTGGTTGGCGCCGATCGGCTTGCCGAACGCGTGCCGCTCCTTGGCGTACTTCACCGACTCGTCCACGCAGCCCTGCGCCAGCCCCGTCGCCAGCGCGGCGATGGCGATGCGGCCCTCGTCGAGGATGCGCAGGAACTGCGCGTAGCCGCGGCCCTCCTCGCCCAGCAGGTTGGCGGCGGGCACCCGGACGTCGGCGAACGACAGCTCACGCGTGTCGGAGGCGTTCCAGCCGACCTTCGAGTACGGTGCCGCGACGGTGAAGCCGGGCGTGCCGGACGGGACGATGATCGCGGAGATCCGCGGCCGGCCGTCCGGCTTGCGGCCGGTGACGGCGGTGACCGTGACCAGGCCGGTGACGTCCGTGCCGGAGTTGGTGATGAAGCACTTGGTGCCGTTGATCACCCACTCGTTGGTGTCGGGGTCGAGCCGGGCCGTCGTCCGCGTGGCGCCGGCGTCGCTGCCGCCGTCCGGCTCGGTCAGACCGAACGCGCCCAGGATCTCGCCGGAACACAGCCGGGGCAGCCACTCGCGCTTCTGCTCCTCGGTGCCGAACAGATGGATCGGCATCGCACCCAGCGACACCCCCGCCTCCAGGGTGATCGCCACGGACGAGTCCACCCGGGCCAGCTCCTCCAGCGCCACGCCCAGCGCGAGGTAGTCGCCGCCCATACCGCCGTACTCCTCCGGGAACGGCAGCCCGAACAGCCCCATGCGGCCCATCTCCCGCACGATCTCGTACGGGAACTCGTGCCGCTCGTAGAAGTCGCCGATCTTGGGCGCCACCACGTCGTGCGCGAACTCCTCGACGGTGCGGCGGAGTTCTTCGAGTTCGGGGGAGAGTCGGTAGTCCATGATCACTGGTCCTTGTGGGAGAGAGCGCGGACGGTACGGGAGGGGCTCGGGCGGCCCAGCTGTTCGGCCATCCACACGCTCGTGGCGACGAGACGGCCGAGGTCGACCCCGGTGTCGATGCCGAGGCCGTGCAGCATCCACACCAGGTCCTCGGTGGCGAGATTGCCGGTGGCGGACTTGGCGTACGGGCAGCCGCCCAGGCCGCCCGCGGAGGCGTCGACGGTGGTGACGCCGTGCTGCAGCGCGGCCAGGGTGTTGGCGAGGGCCTGGCCGTAGGTGTCGTGGAAGTGGACGCCCAGCGTCTGCGGGCCCACGCCCGCCTCGCCCAGCGCCGTCAGCAGGGCGGTGACGTGACCCGGGGTGGCCACCCCGATGGTGTCGCCGAGGCTCAGCTCGTCGCAGCCCATGTCGAGCAGCGCCCGGCAGGCCCGGACGACCTGGTCCATGGGGACCGGGCCCTCCCAGGGGTCGCCGAAGCACATCGACAGATAGCCGCGCACATGGACGCCCTCCGCCTTCGCCCGCGACACCACCGGTGCGAACATCGCCAGCGCCTCGTCCACCGTGCGGTTGAGGTTGGCCTTGGCGAACGCCTCGGTGGCGCTGGCGAACACGGCGACCCGGCGGGCGCCGAGCGCGAGCGCCCGGTCCAGGCCGCGCTCGTTGGGCACCAGCACCGGCAGGTCCACGGGCAGGTCGCTCACCAGGGGGAAGAGCTGCTCGGCGTCGGCGAGCTGGGGCACCCACTTGGGGTGCACGAAGCTGGTCGCCTCGATGGTGGTCAGGCCCGCGCCGGCCAGGCGGCGGACGAACTCCGCCTTCACCTCGGTCGGCACGGCCGCCTTCTCGTTCTGCAGCCCGTCGCGCGCCCCCACCTCGTGGATGCGCACCCGCGCGGGCAGGCCGGCGGCCGGGACGGTCATGGGCAGCCCTGGGACGGTCATTCCGCCTCCTCGTGCTCCTCGTGCGGGGTGATCACGGCCAGCACCTGGTCCATGGCGACCGTCGTGCCCGGCGTGACGTCCAGCTCGGCGACCGTGCCGGCGTGCGGGGCGGAGATGACGTGCTCCATCTTCATCGCCTCCACCACCAGCAGGCTCTGCCCCGCGGCCACCTCGTCGCCGACGGCTACCTTCACCACCGTCACCGTGCCGGGCATCGGCGCGGTCAGCGAGTCGGCGCCCGCGTGCCCGGCGCGGCTGAGGGACGCGGCGACCGGGTCGTGGTCGCGCACGTGCCAGGCGTCGCCGTCCCGGCCCAGCCAGTCGGCGGCGCGGTGGAAGGTGTGCCGGACGCCGTCGAGGGTGACGGTGACCGTGTCGTCGGTGACGGTGTGGGTGCCGCGCGGGGTGACCTCCACGGGGTCGGTGACCCGCAGCGGGAAGGAGACCGGCTGCGGCGTGCCGCCCAGCCGCCAGCCGCTCGGCACCGAGAAGGGGTCCACCCAGCCGGTCGGGGAGGGCCGCAGTGCCTCCAGGCGTACGGCCGCGGCGGCCTCGTACACCTCCTCCGGTACGCCGGTGGGGACCAGCTCGTCCACCACCCGCTCCACCAGCCCGGTGTCCAGCTCCCCGGAGACGACCGCCGGGTGGGCCAGCAGTCGGCGCAGGAAGCCCGCGTTGGTCTGCACGCCCAGCGTCACCGTCTCCGCCAGGGCCGCGCGCAGCTTCCTGAGCGCACTCGCCCGGTCGGGGCCGTAGGCGATGACCTTGGAGAGCATCGGGTCGTACAGGCTGCCGACCTCGGTGCCCTCGCTCAGCCCGGAGTCGGTACGCAGGCCGTCGCCCTCCGGCTCGCGCAGCAACAGCACCGTGCCGCCCGAGGGAAGGAAGCCGCGCGCCGGGTCCTCGGCGCAGATACGGGCCTCGATGGCGTGCCCGGTGAGGCGGACGTCCTCCTGCCGAAAGCCCAGCTTCTCGCCCGCCGCCACCCGCAGCTGCCACTCCACCAGGTCCAGGCCGGTGATCAGCTCGGTGACCGGGTGCTCCACCTGCAGGCGGGTGTTCATCTCCATGAAGTAGTACTGCGAGGGGTCGCCGCCGGGGACGATGAACTCCACCGTGCCGGCGCCCCGGTAGCCGCAGGAGCGGGCCGCCTGGGCCGCCGCCTCGCCCATCGACGCGCGCGTGGCCTCGTCGAGGAGCACGCTGGGCGCCTCCTCGATGATCTTCTGGTGGCGGCGCTGGAGCGAGCACTCGCGCTCGCCCAGGTGCACGACGTTGCCGTGCCCGTCGGCCAGCACCTGGATCTCGATGTGCCGGGGCCGGTCGATCCACCGCTCCACGAGCAGCGTGTCGTCGCCGAAGGAGGCGCGGGCCTCGCGGCGGGCGGCGGCGATCTCGTCGGTGAGCTTCGCGGCGTCCCGGACCAGCCGCATGCCCTTGCCGCCACCGCCGGCGCTCGGCTTCAGCAGCACCGGCATGCCGATCGCGCGGGCGGCCTCGGCGAGCTGCTCGTCGCTCAGCCCGCTGCCGCTGGAGCCGGGCACGACCGGCACTCCGGCCGCCTGCACGGTCTCCTTGGCGCGGATCTTGTCGCCCATCAGCGCGATGGCGTCGGCCGGCGGGCCGATGAAGACGATCCCCGCCTTCTCACAGGCGCGCGCGAAGGCGGCGTTCTCGGCGAGGAACCCGTAACCGGGGTGGACGGCCTGCGCGCCGGTCCGGGCCGCCGCGTCCAGCAGGGCCTCGATGGACAGATAGCTCTCGGTCGCGGGCGGCGGACCGATCCGTACGGCCGTGTCGGCCTCCCGGACGTGCCGGGCGTCCGCGTCGGCGTCGGAGAAGACGGCCACCGAGCGCACGCCCATCGACCGCAGCGTGCGGATGACGCGGACGGCGATCTCGCCCCGGTTGGCCACGAGTACGGTGTCGAACACGGGTCCCCTCCTCACATCCGGAAGACGCCGAACTGGGGGTCACCCAGGGGCGCGTTGGCGCAGGCGGTCAGGGCGAGCCCGAGTACCTGACGGGTGTCCAGCGGGTCGATGACGCCGTCGTCCCACAGCCGGGCGGTGGCGTAGTAGGCGTTGCCCTGACGCTCGTACTGCGCGCGGATGGGCGCCTTGAAGGTCTCCTCGTCCTCGGTGGGCCAGTCCTCGCCGCGCGCCTCCATCTGGTCCCGCTTGACGGTGGCGAGCACGGAGGCGGCCTGCTCGCCGCCCATCACGGAGATCTTGGCGTTGGGCCACATCCACAGGAAGCGGGGCGAATAGGCCCGGCCGCACATGGAGTAGTTGCCCGCGCCGTACGACCCGCCGACGACGACGGTCAGCTTCGGCACGCGCGTGCAGGCCACCGCCGTCACCATCTTCGCGCCGTGCTTGGCGATGCCGCCGGCCTCGTAGTCCTTGCCGACCATGAAGCCCGAGATGTTCTGCAGGAACACCAGCGGGATGCCGCGCTGGTCGCACAGCTCGATGAAGTGCGCGCCCTTCTGGGCGGACTCGGAGAACAGGATGCCGTTGTTGGCGACGATCCCGACCGGGTGACCCATGATCCGGGCGAAGCCGGTGACCAGGGTCTGCCCGAACTCGCTCTTGAACTCGGCGAACCGCGACCCGTCGACGACACGGGCGATGATCTCGCGGACGTCGTAGGGGGTGCGGGAGTCCACGGGCACGGCGCCGTAGAGCCCGAAGGGATCGACCTTGGGCTCGGCGGCGGGCTGGACCTCCCAGGGCAGCGACGTGCGGGCCGGGAGCGTGGCGACGATGTTGCGCACGATCCGCAGCGCGTGCGCGTCGTCCTCCGCGAGGTGGTCGGTGACGCCGGAGACCCGGGAGTGCACCTCGCCGCCACCCAGCTCCTCGGCGGTGACGACCTCGCCGGTGGCGGCCTTCACCAGGGGCGGGCCGCCGAGGAAGATGGTCCCCTGACCGCGGACGATGACGGCCTCGTCGCTCATCGCGGGCACGTACGCGCCGCCGGCCGTGCACGACCCGAGCACGGCCGCGATCTGCGGAATCCCGGCGCCGGACATCCGGGCCTGGTTGTAGAAGATCCGCCCGAAGTGGTCGCGGTCGGGGAAGACCTCGTCCTGCATCGGCAGGAAGGCACCGCCGGAGTCCACGAGATAGACGCAGGGCAGCCGGTTGTCGAGCGCCACCTCCTGCGCCCGCAGGTGCTTCTTCACGGTCATCGGGTAGTACGTGCCGCCCTTGACGGTGGCGTCGTTGGCGACGATCACGCACTCGCGGCCACTGACCCGCCCGATGCCGGCGATCACGCCGGCCGCCGGGGCCTGCCCGTCGTACATCCCGTCGGCGGCCAGCGGCGCCAGCTCCAGGAACGGCGAGCCCGGATCCAGCAGCGTGTCCACCCGGTCCCGCGGCAGCAGCTTGCCGCGCGCGGTGTGCCGTTCCCGCGCCTTCTCACCCCCGCCCAGGCGGGCGGCGGCCAGCTTGCCGCGCAGCTCCTCGACGAGAGCGCGGTGCGCCTCCTCGTTGGCCTGCCAGGCCTCCGACGCGGGGTCGGCCGCGCTCGTCAGCTCCGGTGCCTCTTGCATCCTTGCGGTCCCCTCACCCAGCGGTGACTGTTAATGAGCGTTAACCATCTCCTCCAGGTTAACGACCGCTAACCTGCCTGTCTAGAATTACGTGCATGGCCACCAGAACCGACGCCCCGACCCGCCGCGAGCAGATCCTCAAGGAGGCTGCCCGGCTGTTCGCCGAACGCGGCTTCCACGGGGTCGGCGTCGACGAGATAGGCGCGGCGGTCGGCATCAGCGGACCCGGGCTCTACCGCCACTTCCCCGGCAAGGACGCGATGCTCGCCGAGCTGCTCGTCGGCATCAGCGGCCGGCTGCTGACCGGGGCGAAGCGCCGGGTGGCGGAGGCGGACGGGGTCCCGGCGGCCGAGCTGCTGGACTCCCTCATCGAGGGCCACATCGACTTCGCCCTGGACGACCGCCCCCTGATCACCCTGCACGACCGCGAGCTGGACCGCCTGCGCGACAGCGACCGCAAGCTGGTCCGCCAGCTCCAGCGCCAGTACGTCGAGCTGTGGGTGGAGGTCGTCCGCGAGGTCTACCCGGGCCTGGCGGAACCGACGGCCCGCTCCGCCGTGCACTCGGTCTTCGGCCTGCTGAACTCCACCCCCCACCTGGGCCGCGGCGGCACCCTGCCCGGCCGCGGCGTGACGGCGGAACTGCTGCACCGGATGGCGCGGGGGGCCTTCGGGGCGGCGGAATCGTCCTAGCGGAGGTCGTGCGCCCTATCGGCGACAGCCGTGGCCGCGGGGCACGGGGAGGCGAGAGTCAGAGAGTGACCAGCCGCACCAGCACCACCCCCACCGTGGCCCCCGCGAGCACCGCCCCCAGCACCGTGAACAGTCTGTCGACCGTCGGGGTGTCCCAGCCCTGGATGATGAAGCGGCTCGGCTTCGTCGGGTCGTAGCGGACCACGACCGTGGCGCCCACGCCGTAGCGCGGGGCGACCGTGCCGCGGCCGAAGCGGGACGCGTGGGTGCACTCGCGGCCGTCCTGGGTCGTCCAGGACGCGACCGGGTGGTGGTACCTGGCGCCTTCGTCGTCCCGTCTGACCTCGTGGCGGACGATGCGGGCCCGGGCCGTGACGCCCCTGCGGCGGAGCGTTTCCGCGCGGCGGAGTCCGTGGACGCCGAAGGCGAGGAAGCCCGCGCCGACCGTCAGCGGGATGAGGGCGAAGAGCCATTCCAGTTGCATGCCCTGTGCGACGCGTGGGCGGGGATGACGGTTGCCGGGCGCCGGTTCGGGACCGGGCGTGACGAGCGTTACCACCTCCCCCCTCTGGACGCGTTTCCCTACTCGCCGGTACCGTGGGAGATGAGCAAGCGCTTAGACAGTCGACGGTACGTGGAGGTGGCGCCGTGCGCCGTACGGTGTTCAATGAGGATCACGAGGCGTTCCGGGAGACCCTCCGCGCCTTTATCGAGGCCGAGGTCGTCCCCGTCTACGACGAGTGGTTCGCCGCCGGTCAGGCGCCGCGTGACTTCTACTACAAGCTCGGTGAGCTGGGCATCTTCGGCATCAACGTGCCCGAGGAGTACGGCGGCGCGGGCCTGGACAGCCACAAGTTCGAGGCCGTCCTGTACGAGGAGACCGCCCGCGCGGGCGTCCAGTTCGGCGGCTCCGGCGTGCACGTGCTGCTCGCCCTGCCGTACATCAAGATGCTGGCCACGGACGAGCAGAAGAAGCGCTACCTGCCGAAGTTCGTCACCGGCGAGGAGATGTGGGCCATCGCCATGACCGAGCCGGGCACCGGTTCGGACCTGGCGGGCATGAAGTCCACCGCCAAGCTGAGCGAGGACGGCACGCACTACATCCTCAACGGCGCCAAGACCTTCATCACCGGTGGCGTGCACGCCGACCGCGTCATCGTCTGCGCCCGCACCGCCGCGCCGACCGCCGAGGACCGCCGTCACGGCATCTCGCTGTTCGCCGTCGACACCAAGTCCGAGGGCTACTCGATCGGCCGCAAGCTCGACAAGCTCGGCCTGCGCACGTCCGACACCGCCGAGCTGGCGTTCGTCGACGTCAAGGTGCCCGTCGAGGACCTGCTCGGCGAGGAGAACAAGGGCTTCTACTACCTCGGCCACAACCTCGCCTCCGAGCGCTGGGGCATCGCCTTCGGCGCCTACGCGCAGGCCAAGGCCGCCGTCCGGTTCGCCAAGCAGTACGTGCAGGAGCGCACCGTCTTCGGCAAGCCCGTCGCGCACTTCCAGAACACCAAGTTCGAGCTGGCCGCCTGCCAGGCCGAGGTGGACGCCGCCGAGGCCGTCGCCGACCGCGCGACCGAGGCGCTGGACGCCGGCGAGCTGACCCCCGCCGAGGCCGCCTCCGCCAAGCTGTTCTGCACCGAGGTCGCCCACCGCGTCATCGACCGCTGCCTCCAGCTGCACGGCGGCTACGGCTACATGAACGAGTACCCGATCGCCCGCCTGTACGCGGACAACCGCGTCAACCGCATCTACGGCGGCACCAGCGAGATCATGAAGACGATCATCGCGAAGGACATGGGCCTGTAGGACGCCGGAAATCACTGGCCGGTACAACTACTCCATGAGCCAGGCACTCCAGGATCTCCTCGATCTGCTCGACCTTGAGCAGATCGAGGAGAACATCTTCCGCGGCCAGTCCCGCTCCGCAGTCGTCCCGCGCGTCTTCGGCGGGCAGGTCGCGGCGCAGGCGCTGGTCGCCGCCGGGCGGACGGTCCCCGCCGACCGGCTCGCCCACTCGCTCCACGCGTACTTCCTGCGCATGGGCGACCCCGGCGCACGCATCGTCTACAGCGTCGAGCGCATCCGCGACGGCCGTTCCTTCACCACCCGCCGGGTGGTGGCCGTCCAGCACGGCCGGCCGATCTTCTCCCTCTCCGCGTCCTTCCAGACGTACGAGGAGGGACTCGACCACCAGGCCCCGATGCCGCCCGCGCCCGACCCGGCGTCGCTGCCCACCTCGCAGGAGCGGCTGCGCGGGTACGAGCACCTCGCCCCGGAGGTCGTCGAACGCTTCCTCGAAGCGCGTGAGGCGATCGACCTGCGGTACGTGGACGAGCCGCCCTACGGCCGCTTCGGCGTGCCGCGCGAGCCGCACTCGCAGGTGTGGTTCCGCACCAACGGCAAGCTCGACGACGACCCCCTGCTGCACGTCGTCCTCGCCACCTACGTCTCCGACATGACCCTCCTCGACTCCGTGCTCCTCGCCCACGGGCGCGGCGGCTGGGCCGTCGGGGACGTCGTCGGCGCCTCGCTGGACCACGCCATGTGGTTCCACCGGCCCTTCCGCGCCGACGAGTGGCTGCTGTACGACCAGGAGTCCCCGTCGGCCTCCGGCGGGCGGGGCCTCGGCCAGGCCCGGATCTACACCGAGGACGGACGGCTGGCCATCTCGGTGATCCAGGAAGGCGTGGTCCGCGTCCCCCGGGAACGCTGAAGCATCTCCTGGGAACACTGAAGGCTCTCCTGGGAACACTGAGGGGCATGGCCCCAGCACAGCAGCAGTCGGAAGCCGAGCGTCCCGGCGGCGAGTCCACGGTCACCGTGATCGTCGCCGCCCTCGCCAATCTCGGGATCGCCCTGGCGAAAGCGGTCGCCGGCGTGATCAGCGGCTCCAGCGCGATGCTGTCCGAAGCCGCGCACTCCGTCGCCGACACGGTCACCGAGGTGCTGCTGCTCACCGCCCTCAAGCGGAGCGAGAAGCCCGCCGACGAGGAGCATCCGCTGGGGTACGGGCCCGAGCGGTACATCTGGGCGCTGCTCGCCGCCGTCGCCACGTTCGTCG
The DNA here is from genome assembly GCF_002920535.1 of Streptomyces sp. Ru71. GTDB lineage: Bacteria > Actinomycetota > Actinomycetes > Streptomycetales > Streptomycetaceae > Streptomyces. The sequence continues at coordinate 89,769 of NZ_PQSS01000007.1, forward strand.
GCGGCGCCGTCTTCTCCCTCTACGACGGCGTCCACACCCTCCTCGCGGGCGAGGACCTCGGCGACCCGCTCGTGTCCTACCTCGTGCTGGCCGTGGCCTTCCTGCTGGAGGGCTTCTCGCTGCGGACGGGGGTGCGGCAGGCGCGCGGGGAGGCGGCCCGGCTCGGCGTGCCGTTCCGGCACTATCTGCGGCGCACCCCGGACACCGCCGTGAAGGCCGTCGTGCTGGAGGACTCCGCCGCGCTGATCGGCCTCGTGCTGGCCGCCGGCGGGCTGCTCGGCGGGCAGCTCACCGGGTCCGGCGTGTGGGACGCGGTCGCCTCCCTCGCCATCGGCGTGCTGCTGCTGTACGTCGCCTGGGTGCTGGGCCGCTCCAACGCCGAGCTGCTCATCGGGCGGCCGCTGCCGAAGCCGACGCGGGAGCGCATCCGGGCCGAGCTGCTGGCCGTGGAGGAGATCGAGGCCGTACTGGAGCTGACCACCCTCGTGCAGGGGCCGCGCGAGGCCCTGGTCGCGGCGAAGGTCGACTTCCGGGACGTGTCCACGGCCGGGCAGATCGAGCGGGCCTGTGAGCAGGCCGAGCAGCGGCTGCGGGAGCTGCTCCCGGCGATCGGGCGGGTCTACCTGGACCCGACGCCGGGGAGGCGGGTGCGGGGCGAGGGGCTCATGCCAGGCCGGCCTGGTCCAGCAGATACGCCGTCATCGGGTCGTAGTGGCGCGGGCTGACCACGTGGTCGTCGAGCGGCACCGCCACCTGCAGGGTGCCCTCCGCCTCGGCGAGGAAGAGCGCCGGGTCGTTGCAATCGGCGTAGCCGACGGAGTCCACGCCGTGCTGCCCGGCGTAGCCCGCCCAGCCGTGGTCGGCGACGACCAGGTCGGGCAGCGGACGGCCCTCGCGCTCCAGGCCGGTCAGGATCGCCCGCATCGGCTCGCCCGAGTGGGTGTGCCACAGCGACGCCCCGTGCTCCAGCACCGCCACGTCCGCGAACTGCATGACGTAGCCCTCCTCGGTGCTCAGCCCGTCGGGGATGACGACGATCTCGCAGCCCGCCGCCCGCAGCGCGGCGGCCGTGGCGCGGTGCACGTCGAGCAGGCCGCCGGGGTGCCCGGTGGCGAACAGGACGCGCTGGCCGCTGTCGGCCGCCTTGCGCAGCCGTCCCGCCATGCGCTCCAGCGCGTCGACGGTCAGCTCCGGGTCGATGGTGTCCTGGCCGTAGCGGTGCTCGGGGTCGTCGCTGACGCCGACCCGCTCCGCCATCACCGCGAGCACGTCCTGCTCGTCGCTCCAGCGCTCGCCGAGCTCCAGGCCGAGCCAGTAGTGCCGGTTGCCGTTCGCCAGCTCCCGGTAGTGCGAGAGGTTGTTCTCGCGGGGGGTGGCGACGTCGCCCGCGATACGGGTGCGGACGAGGTGGGCGACGAGTTCGGCGCGGCTGGGTGTCCCGGGTATCGGCATGGTCACCATTGTGAGGCAGATCGCTGAGCGGGCCGACGACGTTCCGGCCGCTGGGACGCGCGTCACGTACCACCGGGCACCGGGGCCCCGCACCAACCCACGCCTGCGGTTCCGCCCCACCCGAGGCCGGCGCCCCGGGCCCCTCACGCCGGTGGTCCCGCCCACCCCACGCCGTCCTCCGGCGCCACCCACACCCGGCCGCCCCGACCCGCCCGAGGGCGGCGCCCCGGCCCCTCACGCCGGCGGTTCCGCCCCACCCCACGCCGGCGCCCCCGCGCCACCCCACACAGGGGGTTCCGCCGCTCCACCCGACGCCGGCCTCCCCGGCCCCCTCGCGCCGAGGTCCCCGCACCCCCACGCCGGCGCCCCCGGCCCCCTCACACCTGCTTCAACGCCAGCCACAGCTCCATCCGTACGTCCGTGTCGTCCAGGTCGGTCTCCAGCAGGGCCGCGCAGCGGGCGATGCGCTGGCGGACCGTGTTGCGGTGCACGGACAGGGCCACGGCGGTGCGGTCCCAGCTGCCGTGCAGGGACAGCCAGGTGCGCAGGGTCTCGGTGAGCGCGGGGGTGAGCGGGGCCAGCAGCGCGCGGGCGTGCGCGGCGGCCTCCTCCGCGGGCAGCAGGTCGGTCAGCGCGGGGCGGCTGCCGTGCCGGACGAGCGCGGCGCGGCCGGCGCGGGCGCGGGCCAGGGCGCGGGCCGCCTGGCGGTCGGCGGCCACCCAGTCGGCCGGGCCGGCGGGCGCGCTCACGCCGAGCGTCCAGCCGGGCTGTTCCGCGATCTCGTGCTGGGCGGGTACCAGCAGGCGTACGACGTCGTCGGCCAGGTCGACCAGCGGGGTGCCGAGGGCCGCGCCGAGCGCGGAGGCGGCCACCGGGTCCGGGGCCTGGGTGCCGGGGTGGGCGTGCACGACGACGGCCCGCCCTGTGCCCAGCAGCGGCGCCACCTCCTCGGGCGCCGCGCCCAGCAGCAGCCGGACCAGGGCGGAGGAGCGGGCGGCGCCGGTGCCGCTCTGGTGCTCGCCGGTGAGCAGGGTGAGCAGGACGGCGGCGAGCGAGGCGATGGTGTGGTCGGCGGGGTCGCGCTGCGGGGCGGCGACACCGAGCGCGAAGCCCTGGCCGGCGCCGAGGGCGTAGGCGGCGAGATGGACGCCGGCGGCGGTGTCGGTGGCGGTGGTGGTGGCCCGGCGGGTGACCACGGCGGCCAGCTCGGTCAGCGCGCCCATGGCCTCCTCGGGCTGCTCCCGGCCCGCCTCGGCGATCCGGGCGCCCTCCGGGCCGTACAGCACGGCCCGGCCCGCGACCCGCTGGGCGAGCTGGCGCAGCACCGACGGCACCGGGTCGGGGCGGGCCGCGGCGGCGGCGAGGGACTGCTGGGCCTCGGTCACCCGGCGCAGCTCGGCGAGGCGGGCCTGCGCCATCAGCTGCCACACCGCGCGGGCGACCCCGGAGAACGTGGTCTGCGGCGGGACCTCCAGCAGCGGCAGCCCGTGCGCCTCGCACGCCTCGACCAGGGCGCGCGGCACGGTGTCGTGCACGGGCGCCACGCCGAAGCCGAGGGCGGCGCTGCCCGCGGCGACGATCCGGGAGACGTAGTCGTCGAAGTAGGTGCCGGTGCCGGCGGCCTCCGGGATGTGCACGCCGGCGGTCAGCAGCAGCTCGCCGCCGAGCAGGTACGGGTAGGGGTCGGCCATCTCGGACGTGTGCGCCCAGCGGATGGCGATACCCGCATCGCGGGGCCCGGCGATCTGCCGCAGGGCCAGGTCCTCACGGGCCAGGAGCGACGTGAGGGGAACGGGTGGCGTAGGGGGAACCGCCTGCTCCGGCATGGTGTGCACTCCCTCCACCCCCGGGCCGTCCGAATGGAGGAAACGTACACTTCGCAGTCTCTTTTCGGCCACCTAGTGTCGGTCCAGAACCGGCAGCCGCGGGTACGGGCGGATGTCCCCGCGAACCGCTGCCGACTCTTCCGAGAACTTCACGACACGCCACCGAGAACGGTGGAAGGAGGCCCCATGGCCGTCGACTACACAGTCATCGTCCTGTACTTGGCCGGCATGCTGGCCATGGGCTGGTGGGGCATGCGCCGCGCCAAGTCGAAGAGCGAGTTCCTGGTGGCGGGCCGCCGCCTGGGGCCCGCGATGTACTCCGGCACGATGGCGGCCATCGTCCTCGGCGGCGCCTCCACCATCGGCGGTGTGGGCCTCGGCTACCAGTACGGCCTCTCCGGCGCCTGGATGGTCTTCACCATCGGCCTCGGCCTGCTCGCCCTGTCGGTCTTCTTCTCGGCGCGCATCGCCCGGCTGAAGGTCTACACCGTCTCCGAGATGCTCGACCTGCGCTACGGCGGCCGGGCCGGCGTGATCTCGGGCGTGGTGATGTGGGCGTACACCCTGATGCTCGCGGTGACCTCCACCATCGCCTACGCCACGATCTTCGACGTCCTGTTCGACATGAACCGGACGGTCGCGATCATCCTCGGCGGCGCGATCGTCGTCGCCTACTCCACGCTCGGCGGCATGTGGTCCATCACGCTCACCGACATGGTGCAGTTCGTCGTGAAGACCATCGGCGTGCTGCTCCTGCTGCTGCCCATCGCGGTGGTCAAGGCGGGCGGCTTCTCCGAGATGAAGGCCAAGCTGCCGACCTCGTACTTCGACCCGCTGGGCATCGGCGGCGAGACGATCTTCACCTATGTGCTGATCTACACCTTCGGCATGCTGATCGGCCAGGACATCTGGCAGCGCGTGTTCACCGCCCGCAGTGACAGGACGGCTCGCTACGGCGGCACCGTCGCCGGCACCTACTGCCTGGTCTACGCCCTGGCCGGCGCCGTCATCGGCACCGCCGCCAAGGTCATGTACCCCAAGCTGGGCAGCCCGGACGACGCCTTCGCCACCATCGTCAAGGACGAGCTCCCGATCGGTGTGCGCGGGCTGGTGCTGGCCGCCGCCCTCGCCGCGGTGATGTCGACCTCCTCCGGCGCGCTGATCGCCTGCGCCACCGTCGCCAACAACGACATCTGGTCCCGGCTGCGGGGCATCGTCAAGCCGTCCGGCGAGGAGCACGACGAGGTCAAGGGCAACCGCGCCTTCATCCTGATCATGGGCATCGCCGTGATCTGCACTGCCATCGCCCTCAACAACGTCGTCGAGGCGCTGACCGTGGCCTACAACCTGCTCGTCGGCGGCCTGCTGGTGCCGATCCTCGGCGGACTGCTGTGGAAGCGCGGCACCGTCCAGGGCGCGCTCGCCGCGGTGATCGTCGGCGGTCTCGCCGTCATCGGGCTGATGGCCGGCTACGGCATCCTCGCCAACGAGCCCGTCTACTACGGCCTGCTGGCCTCCCTCGCCGCCTACGTCGTCGTCTCCCTCGCGACGAAGCCCACCGACGCGGCCGTCCTGGCAGCCTGGCGCGAGCGCCTGGCCGGCCGGACCCCCGAACCCCTGTCCGAACCGGTCCCGGCTCCCCAGTAGAGTCGACAGGACCAAGCAGTACATACGCGAAGAAGCGTAGGAAAGAAGGCAGTTCCCATGAGCAGCAACGAGACGCCCCGCGGCCCCGTCGACTCGTCCCGCATCCCGCGGTACGCCGGTCCCGCGACCTTCGCCCGGCTGCCCCGCCTCGACGAGGTCGGCCGCGCCGACGTCGCCGTCGTGGGCGTGCCGTTCGACTCCGGCGTCTCGTACCGGCCGGGCGCCCGCTTCGGCGGCAACGCCATCCGCGAGGCGTCCCGGCTGCTGCGCCCCTACAACCCCGCGCAGGACGCCTCCCCGTTCGCCCTCGCGCAGGTGGCCGACGGCGGCGACATCGCGGTGAACCCCTTCAACATCAACGAGGCCGTGGAGACCGTCGAGGCCGCCGCCGATGAGCTGCTCGGCACCGGCGCCCGTCTGATGACCCTCGGCGGCGACCACACCATCGCCCTGCCGCTGCTGCGTTCGGTGGCGAAGAAGCACGGCCCGGTCGCCCTGCTCCACTTCGACGCCCACCTGGACACCTGGGACACCTACTTCGGCGCCGAGTACACCCACGGCACCCCGTTCCGCCGCGCGGTGGAGGAGGGCATCCTCGACACCGAGGCGCTCTCCCACGTCGGCACCCGCGGCCCGCTGTACGGCAAGCAGGACCTCACCGACGACGAGAAGATGGGCTTCGGCATCGTCACCTCGGCGGACATCTACCGCCGTGGCGCCGACGAGGTGGCCGACCAGCTGCGCCAGCGCATCGGCGACCGCCCGCTGTACATCTCCATCGACATCGACTGCCTCGACCCGGCCCACGCCCCCGGCACCGGCACCCCCGAGGCGGGCGGCATGACCTCCCGCGAGCTGCTGGAGATCCTGCGCGGCCTGGCCTCCTGCAACCTGGTCTCCGCGGACGTCGTCGAGGTGGCCCCCGCCTACGACCACGCCGAGATCACCTCGGTGGCGGCCTCCCACACGGCGTACGAACTGACCACCATCATGAGCCGCCAGATCGCGGCCGCCCGCAAGGAGAACGAGGGCAAGTGACCCACGACCACGACCTGGAGCTCCGTCCGACCGCCGCCCAGACGGAGGCCGCACTGAACCCGCCCGCCGGGCGCAACGGCGGAGACCTGGTCGTGGAGACACTGGCCGGGCTCGGCGCGACGACCGTCTTCGGCCTGCCCGGCCAGCACGCCCTCGGCATGTTCGACGCCCTGCGCCGCTCCGACCTGCGCTACCTGGGCCTGCGCGTGGAGAACAACGCGGGCTTCGCGGCCGACGCCTACGGCCGCGTCACCGGCGAGGCGGCCCCGCTGCTGCTGTCGACCGGCCCGGGAGCCCTCACCTCCCTGGCCGCGCTGCAGGAGGCGGCGGCCGCCTCGGCCCCCGTCCTGGCCATCAGCAGCCAGATCCCGACGGCGGGCCTGGGCGGCGGCCGCCACGGCTATCTGCACGAACTGCCCGACCAGGCCGCCTCCTTCCGCGGCGTCGTGAAGTCCGTGCACACCGTCCGCACCCAGTCGCAGATCCCCTCAGCGATCGCCGCGGCCTGGAAGTCGGCGCTGAGCGCCCCGCACGGCCCGGTCTGGGTGGAGATCCCGCAGGACGTGCTGCTCGCCGAGACCCACCTGCCGGTGGTGACGGCCCTGGACGCCACCCCGGACGAGCTTCTCCCGCGTCCCGAACTGACCGCCGTGGCCGCCGACCTGCTCTCCCGCGCCGAGCGCCCCGCGATCATCGCGGGCGGGGGAGTGGTCCGCGCGGACGCCTCCGGCAAGCTGCTGCAGCTCGCCGAGAAGCTCCAGGCGCCCGTCGTCACCACCTTCGGCGGCAAGGGCGCCTTCCCCTGGGAGCACCCGCTGTCCCTGCAGTCCTGGCTGGAGGACCGGCACACCACCGACCTCCTGGAGGACGCCGACGTCCTGCTGGTCGTCGGCTCGGGGCTCGGTGAACTCTCCTCGAACTACCACACGTTCAAGCCGCGCGGCCGCGTGATCCAGATCGAGGCCGACCTCGGCAAGCTGGAGTCCAACCACCCCGCCCTCGGCATCCACGCCGACGCCCGCCTCGCCCTGCAGGCCCTGCTGGAGACGGTGACCGAGCGCCCCGACCCGACCGCCCCCGAGCGCGTCCGGGAGCTGCTGGCCAAGGTCCGCGCGCGCATCGACGCCCAGGACCTGACCCTGGAGCAGCAGGTGCTCGCCTCGGTGCGCCGCGCGCTGCCGGCCGACGCGCCCTCCTTCTGGGACATGACGATCCTCGCCTACTGGGCGTGGTCCGCCTTCGACGCCAAGGCCCCCAACGCCATGCACTCCGCACAGGGCGCCGGCGGCCTCGGCTACGGCTTCCCGGCGGCCCTCGGCGCGGCGGCGGCCGACCCGACCCGCCCGGTCCTGGCCGTCTCCGGCGACGGCGGCGCCCTGTACTCCATCGCCGAGCTGGCCACGGCCCGCCAGTACGACCTGAACGTCACCTGGCTGATCGTCGACGACGGCGGCTACGGCATCCTGCGCGAGTACATGACGGACGCCTTCGGCCAGGCCACGGCGACCGAGCTGACCCGCCCGGACTACGTGGCGCTCGCGGAGTCCTTCGGGGTGCCCGGGGTGCGCACCTCCCCGGAGAGCCTGGAGACCGACCTGGCGAAGGCGCTCGCGACGCCGGGCCCCTCGGTGGTCGTACTCCCGGCCCTGCTGCGGATGTTCGCGCCGACGCACCTGAACTGAGGGCTGTTCGGCCGCCCCTGAGTCACCGCCCCGTCCGTCCGTACAACCATTCGGGCGAATTCATGCGTCAACTGGGGCATGAATCAGGGGATATCAAGGCGCACCCGCCTGCTGGCCGCCGCCGTGGGCGCGGGCGTACTCGTTCCGGCCGTGCTCGCGGCCACGCCCGCGGCCGCCGCCGCACCGGCCGTCAGCTGTACGTCGGCCAAGGCCGGTCTCGCCGCCAAGCTGCAGAAGGACATCACCGGCGCGCTCGCCGGCCGCAAGGGCACGGTGGCGATCGGCCTCTACGACCGTTCGACCAACACGACCTGCACACTCAGGGGGACCAGCAGCTTCGACTCGGCGAGCACCGTGAAGGTCACCGTCCTCGCGGCGCTGCTGTGGGACCACAAGAAGCACAACCAGTATCTGACCGACCGTGAGGTCACCCTCACCAAGGCCATGATCACCCGGTCGGACAACGACGCGACGAGCGCGCTGTGGAAGCAGCTCGGCATGACGAAGATCAAGGGCTTCCTGGCCGCCGCCGGCATGACGAAGACCACGCCGGGCACCGGCGGCTACTGGGGCCTGACCCAGGTCAACGTCACCGACGAGCAGAAGCTGCTGAAGCTGGTGACCGCGAAGAACAGCGTGCTGAGCGACAACTCCCGCGCCTACATCCTGAAGCTGATGGGACAGGTCGTCTCCTCGCAGCGCTGGGGCACGCCCGCCGGGGCGCCCTCCTCGGTCGCCGTCCACGTCAAGAACGGCTGGCTGCAGCGCGCCACACACGGCTGGCGGGTGCACAGCCTGGGCACCTTCAACGGCGCCGGCCACGACTACATGATCACGGTGCTGACCCAGGACAACAGCACCATGAACTACGGCGTGACCACCATCCAGAACGTCGCCAAGGCCATCCACAAGGACCTGGTGCCGACCGCCACGTCCCGCTACACGCCCACCGGCCAGCCGCGTGAGGCGTTCGTCGCGGTCCCGCCGCAGGGCTGACGTTCCACACGGCGGTCTCCCGCCGGTCACCGCGCCCGCCGCGCGGTGACCGGCTGTGACCGCGGCCGCACGGGTCGCCCCCGGCCGTTTGTTGCGGCGGGATGAAATCGGCGCCCGGCGGCGTTGGTGCCTTCCGGTAGAGCAGGACCACTGGGAGGCACGGAGTGACACCGCAACGGGGATGGGCACGGCGGCTGTGGGGCTATGCCTGGCGCTATCCCAAGGACGTCGTCCTGGCCCTCGGGTCCTCGCTGGCGGGCATGGCCGTGATGGCCGTCGTCCCGCTGATCACCAAGGTGATCATCGATGACGTGATCGGCGACCACAGCCGCCGTATGGCCCCCTGGGCCGGTGTGCTGATCGCCGCCGCGGTCGTCGTCTACCTCCTCACCTACATCCGCCGCTACTACGGCGGCCGGCTCGCCCTCGACGTCCAGCACGACCTGCGGACGGCGATGTTCTCCACGATCACCAAACTGGACGGCCGGCGGCAGGACGAGCTGTCCACCGGGCAGGTCGTCGGACGGGCCACCAGCGACCTCCAGCTGATCCAGGGCCTGCTGTTCATGCTGCCGATGACCATCGGCAACGTCCTGCTGTTCGTGATCTCCCTGGTGGTCATGGCCTGGCTGTCGCCGCCGCTGACCCTGGTCGCGCTGGCCGTCGCCCCGGCCCTGTACTGGATCGCCAAGCGCAGCCGGTCCAGGCTGCACCCGGCCACCTGGTACGCGCAGGCGCAGGCCGCCGCCGTGGCCGGCGTGGTCGACGGCGCGGTCAGCGGGGTCCGCGTGGTCAAGGGCTTCGGCCAGGAGGAACAGGAGACCGGCAAGCTGCGCGAGGTCGGCCGCCGGCTGTACGCGGGACGGCTGCGCACCATCCGCCTGAACAGCAGGTACACCCCGGCCCTCCAGGCCGTCCCGGCGCTCGGCCAGGTCGCCATGCTGGCCCTCGGCGGCTGGCTCGCCGTGCGCGGGCACATCACCCTCGGCACCTTCGTCGCCTTCTCCACCTACCTCGCCCAGCTCGTCGGCCCGGTCCGCATGCTCGCCATGGTCCTCACCGTCGGCCAGCAGGCCCGCGCCGGCACCGAACGCGTCCTGGAGCTGATCGACACCGAGCCGACCCTGAAGGACGGCACCAAGGAGCTGCCCGCCGACGCGCCGGCGACCGTCGAGTTCGACGACGTGTCCTTCGGGTACGACCACGAGCGCCCCGTCCTGCAGGGGCTCAGCTTCGAGATCCGGCCGGGAGAGACCCTCGCCGTCGTCGGCTCCTCCGGCTCCGGCAAGTCCACCCTCTCCCTGCTCCTGCCGCGCTTCTACGACGTCACCCACGGCGCCGTCCTGGTCGGCGGCCACGACGTGCGCGAGCTGACCACCGAGTCGCTGCGGGCCGCGATCGGGCTGGTCCCCGAGGACTCCTTCCTGTTCTCCGACACCGTCCGCGCCAACATCGCCTACGGCCGCCCCGACGCGACCGACGAGGAGATCGAGGCCGCCGCGCGCGCCGCGCAGGCCGACCGGTTCATCAAGGAGCTTCCCGACGGCTACGCCACGACCGTCGGCGAGCACGGACTGACCCTGTCCGGCGGCCAGCGCCAGCGCATCGCCCTCGCCCGCGCCCTGCTCACCGACCCGCGGCTGCTCGTCCTCGACGACGCGACCTCCGCCGTCGACGCCCGCGTCGAGCACGAGATCCACGAGGCGCTCAAGGAGGTCATGCGGGGCCGCACCACCCTGCTGATCGCCCACCGCCGCTCCACCCTGAACCTCGCCGACCGCATCGCCGTCCTCGACGGCGGCCGCCTCGCCGACCTCGGCACCCACGAGGAGCTGCAGGAACGCTGCGCCCTCTACCGCAGGCTGCTCACCGACCCCGACGAGCTGGGCGGTGTCTCCCCCGGCCACACCCAGCCCGCCGCGCCCGCCGAGGACACCTCGGTGCGCGACGAGCTGGACGCCGAGTTCGACGCCGAGCGCGGCATCACACCCCGGCTGTGGGCGGGCGAGCGCGAACCCAGGGACGCGGCGATGGCGGGCACCCCGGCCACCCCGGAGCTGCTCAAGCAGGTCGAGGCGCTGCCCCCGGCCACCGACACCCCCGGCATCGACGAGGCCGCCGCGGTCCGCCCCGAGGACTCCTACGGCCTGCGCCGCCTGCTGCGCGGCTTCGGGCTGCCCCTGCTGGTCTCCCTCGCCCTGGTCGCCGTGGACGCCGGGGTCGGGCTGCTGCTGCCGGTGCTGATCCGGCACGGCATCGACAGCGGCGTCTCCCGGATGGCACTGGGGGCCGTCTGGTCGGCGTCGCTGCTGGCGCTGCTCGCGGTGGTCGTGCAGTGGGCGGCCCAGGTCGGCGAGACCCGCATGACCGGCCGCACCGGCGAACGCGTCCTGTACGCGCTGCGCCTGAAGATCTTCGCCCAGCTCCAGCGGCTCGGCCTGGACTACTACGAGCGCGAGCTGACCGGCCGGATCATGACCAGGATGACGACGGACGTCGACGCGCTGTCCACCTTCCTCCAGACCGGCCTGGTCACCGCCTTCGTCTCGGTCGTCACCTTCTTCGGCATCATGGCCGCGCTGCTGGTGATCGACCTCCAGCTCGCGCTGGTCGTCTTCGCCACCCTGCCGCCGCTGATCGTCGCCACGTACTTCTTCCGCCGGGCCAGCGTGAAGGCGTACGAGCTGGCCCGGGAGCGGGTGTCGGTGGTCAACGCCGACCTCCAGGAGTCGGTGGCGGGCCTGCGGATCGTGCAGGCGTTTAGGCGCGAGCGGGACGGCGGACGGCGCTTCCGCGAGCGCAGCGACAGCTACCGGCAGGCCCGCATCCGGGGCCAGTGGCTGATCTCCGTGTACTTCCCGTTCGTGCAGCTGCTGTCCTCGGCCGCCGCGGCGGCGGTGCTGATCGTCGGCGCCGGCCGGGTGGAGGCGGCGACGCTCACCACCGGCGGGCTGGTGGCGTACCTGCTGTACATCGACCTGTTCTTCGCGCCGGTGCAGCAGCTGTCCCAGGTCTTCGACGGCTACCAGCAGGCGACGGTGTCGCTGGGCCGCATCCAGGAGCTGCTGCGCGAGCCGACGTCGACGAAGTCGGCGGACGAACCGCTGGAGGTGATCTCCCTGCGCGGCGAGATCGCCTTCGAGAACGTCCACTTCGCGTACGGCGACGACGAGGAGGCCCTCGGCGGGATCGACCTGCGCATCCCCGCCGGGCAGACGGTTGCCTTCGTCGGCGAGACCGGCGCCGGCAAGTCGACCCTGGTGAAGCTGGTGGCGCGGTTCTACGACCCGACCGGCGGCCGGGTGACGGTCGACGGCACGGACCTGCGCGAGCTGGACCTCACCTCGTACCGCCACCGGCTGGGTGTCGTCCCGCAGGAGGCGTACCTCTTCCCCGGCACCATCCGCGACGCCATCGCCTACGGGCGGCCCGGCGCCACCGACGCGGAGGTGGAGGCGGCGGCGCGGGCGGTCGGCGCGCACGACATGATCGCCACGCTGGAGGGCGGCTATCTGCACGAGGTCGCCGAGCGCGGCCGCAACCTGTCCGCCGGGCAGCGGCAGCTGATCGCGCTGGCCCGCGCGGAGCTGGTCGACCCGGACATCCTGCTGCTCGACGAGGCGACGGCCGCGCTGGACCTGGCCACCGAGGCCCAGGTCAACCAGGCCACGGACCGCCTCGCGGGCCGCCGCACCACCCTGGTCGTGGCCCACCGCCTGACCACGGCCGCCCGGGCCGACCGGGTGGTGGTGATGGACAACGGCCGCGTCGCGGAGGACGGCACCCACGACCAACTCCTGTCCCGGAACGGCCGCTACGCCGAACTCTGGCGCACCTTCATCGGCGAACCCGAACCGGAGAAGCCGGTGGGCGCACCCCGCTGAGGCCGCCCCGACCCCGGCCCGGGCAGCACCCGCCCACTGACGGTCCCACAGCCGCGCCCAGCCCGGGTTGCCGGGCCGGCCGGCGGCCTCCGCCCCGGCCCGGCCGACGGTCCCCGGGTCCCTTGACCGCTCGCCAGTCAGCCGGACCCGCCGACACTCGGCAACCCCGCGTTCCGCTGACAGCGCGTCAGCCCGGGTTCGCCGGTCTTCCGGGGGTACCGCCGGTGGCGCGGCTGTCTGCGTGGGGCAGGGCTGCCCCGCAGCCGGTGGCGGCAGCCGCGTCGGGCCGGTCAGCCGCCTGGTCCGCTGACGGCGCGACAGCCCGCCTCCTCGGGCCCGGCAGCACACGCTGCCGGGACGACCGGCCGCCGGCATGCGGCGGCCCTCGCAAACCCCGCGTCGCGCTGACGGCGCGGCAGGTGCCCCGTAGCCCGGCGGTGGCCGCTGCAGCCCGCTCCTCGCCCGGTCGGCGTTGCGCCGCGTTCCGTTGACGGTCGTGCAACCACCCGACACATGTCCTGCGTCCGTACACCCGTACGCTTCTTGTCGCATGGACGTAGGGAGGGTCGACTGTGGACTGGGGTGCGCTACGTCGGCGGACGGCGGTCGGGATGGCCGCGCTCGCCGCGTCCGGAGTGCTGGCGCTCGCCGCGCCGGGCAGTGCGCAGGCCGCCGCGCCCACGCAGTGCGCCGGCCGCAAGGTGGCGACGCTGCCCTTCTCCACCGGAAGCGTGCAGGTCTTCCGCAGCGGCGGCTACGTCTGCGCCGTCACCCTGCCCACGCGCCCCGGCCCCCGGCAGGTCATGTCCGTCAGCGTGCAGGCGCGCGGCGGACGGCCGGTCGTCGACCGGGGCCGCTTCACCCGACGCGCCGGCCCCGTCACCGTGCACGCCGGGCACCGGTGTGTGCGGGTGATCGGCTCGGTGGGCGGCGGATCGCGCGACTCCGGCTGGATTCTGTGCTGAAGACACCTCCCACACCAACCACCCCTGGTGGAAACGATGTTGCTCCGATAGCTTCCGGCGCACATCTGACTCACAGGGAGGGTGCATGCGCAAGGCGCTCAGATGGCTGCTGGCGTTCACCGTGTTCATAGGCACGCTGAGCACGGCGGGAGCGGCCACCGCCGCCGACGCTTCCGGCAGCCAGGACATCAAGGACCGGCTGCTCTCCATACCGGGCATGAGCCTGATAGAGGAGAAGCCGTACCCCGGCTACCGGTACTTCGTCCTCAACTTCACCCAGCCGGTCGACCACCGGCACCCCGAGGCCGGCACGTTCCAGCAGCGCATCACCGTGCTGCACAAGGACGTCAGCCGTCCGACGGTCTTCTACACCAGCGGCTACAACGTCTCGACGAACCCGTCCCGCCGCGAACCCACCCAGATCGTGGACGGCAACCAGGTCTCCCTGGAATACCGCTACTTCACCCCGTCCCGCCCCGCCCCGGCCGACTGGTCCAAGCTGGACATCTGGCAGGCCGCCAGCGACCAGCACCGCGTCTTCCAGGCGCTGAAGCCGCTCTACACCCACAACTGGATCGCCACCGGCGGCTCCAAGGGCGGCATGACCGCCACCTACTACGAGCGCTTCTACCCGCGTGACATGGACGGCGTCGTCGCCTACGTCGCCCCCAACGACGTGGTGAACGACGAGGACTCGGCCTACGACCGCTTCTTCGCCTCCGTCGGCACCAAGGAGTGCCGCGACAAGCTGAACGCGGTGCAGCGCGAGGCGCTCGTGCGCCGTGAACCGCTGGAGCGCAAGTACGCCGCGTACGCCGCCGACAACGGCTACACCTTCACCACCATCGGCTCCCTGGACCGCGCCTACGAGGCCGTCGTCCTGGACTACGTATGGGGCTTCTGGCAGTACAGCCTGCTCGCCGACTGCGACAAGATCCCCGCGAACGCCGCCACCGCGACCGACGACGAGATCTGGAACTCGGTCGACGAGATCTCCGGCTTCTCCGCCTACACCGACCAGGGCCTGCAGACGTACACGCCGTACTACTACCAGGCCGGCACCCAGCTCGGTGCGCCCACCATCGGCTTCCCGCACATCGAGAAGCAGTACATCCGCTACGGCTACCAGCCGCCGCGCAACTTCGTCCCGCGCGAGATCCCGATGCGCTTCCAGCCGTGGGCGATGCGCGACGTCGACACCTGGGTGCGGCACAACGCCCGGCACATGCTGTTCGTGTACGGCCAGAACGACCCGTGGGGCAGCGAGCGCTTCCGCGTCGACAAGGGCGCGAAGGACTCCTACGTCCTCACCGCGCCCGGCCTGAACCACGGCGCCAACGTGGCCGGCCTGGTGCCCGCCCAGAAGGAGCTGGCCACCGCCCGCATCCTCGACTGGGCGGGCCTCGGGCAGCAGGCGTCCGCGGCCAGGCCGCTGGCGAAGTTCGACAGCCGGCTGGACGTGCGGGACGTGGAGCGCGAGCCGGCCCTGCGGCCGTAGCTCACATCCGGCGGGCGCAGCCGACCGGCTGATCCCCGCCGAGCTGTACGTACAGGGCCGTGGACGCCGGGCACAGCGACCGGGCGGCCACGGCCCGCACCACCTGGTACTGCGGCTTGCGGCGGCCGCTGCCGTCGCAGGCCGTCTCCCGGACCTGGCCGTCGCCGACGCCGTAGACGCAGTCGCCGACGACGGTGCGCGGCCCGCCCCCGCCGCCCGGGTCTCCCGGGTGCGGGGGCTGGAGATTGCGCATACAGGCGTAGCCCTGCGGGATCACCCCGTCGCCGTCCTCGTCGGACGCGGGCCGCTGCTCGCTGATGTGCAGCACGAAGTCGGTGGCCGGCGGGCAGGCAGGGCCGCCGGACGCCGCGCCGTCGTACCGGGCGACGACCCGCGCGGCCGCCCGCTCACCGCCGCAGGGCACCTCGGTGAAGCTGGTCGTGCCGAACGAACTGCACTCGCCGACGCCCAGGAACTGCGCGCCGTGTCCGACGGAGGACCCGACGGGCGTCGGCGGCCGCCCGCCCTGCAGCCCGTTACCACCGCCGCTGCCGGTCTGCTGCCGGCAGCCGGCCGCCAGCACCGCGGCCAGCAGCGCGCACCCCACCTCCACGGACCATCTCGCACGCATCCCCATCCCCCCGGCCGCCCCGCGTCCAGCGTGACCCGTGGGCGCGGGCGCACGCCAGACGCGCGGGGTGTTTTGGGTCGGTTGGGGGTGGTGCGCCGGGGGGCGAACGTAGCGTTAGTACGACAAACCATGCCCGATCGGATACAGCACCTGCGCCGGATCGTCCGCCCGCATCACCGGCACCGGCAGCGTCCCGCGCGGATCGACCCGGCCGGCGATCACCCGGGCGGCGGCGCGCAGTTCCACGTCGGTCCACGAGTAGGACGCCAGATACGCCCGTACGTCCGGAAGCTGGGCCACGTCGTACGGGTTGCGCACGGCGACGGCCACCACGGGCCGGCCCGTCTCCAGCAGCCGCCGCACCAGCGTGCGCTGGCTGCTGCTTGCGGTGACGTTGTACGTCCCGACGACGACGGCATCCGCGTCCGCCGCGGCCGCCACGGCCCGGTCGATGGTCGCCGCGGAGGGCGCCGTACCGGTGGACAGGGCCGTCGCGGTGAAGCCCAGCTCGGTCAGCGCGGCGGCGAGGACCCTGGTGGGCGGTCCGGTGGTGCCCGACGGGGAGGCCGGATCGGCGCCCACGACCAGGACCTTCTTGTGCTCCCGCCGGTTCAGCGGCAGCAGATGCCCCTCGTTCACCAGCAGGGTCGTGGTCCGCTCCGCGATCCGGTCGGCCGCCGCGAGATGCTCGGGCGTGCCCACCGTGCGCTCCACACCGTCGGGCGTCACATACGGGTCGTCGAACAGCCCGAGGCGGGCCTTGAGCCGCAGAATGCGCAGGATCGATTCATCGAGCCGTTCCTCGGTGAGTTCCCCGGTGCGTACGGCGGTGAGGACCGCGTTCCACGCCACGTCCAGGTTGGGCGGGTTGAGCAGCTGGTCCACGCCCGCCTTCAGCGCGAGCACCGGCACCCGGTCGTCGCCGTACTTGGTGCGCACGCCCTCCATGCCGAGGGAGTCGGTGACCACGACCCCGTCGTAGCCCAGCTCCTCGCGCAGGATGCCGGTGAGGATCGGGCGGGAGAGCGTGGCCGGGTCGCCGGACGGGTCCAGCGCCGGGAACTGGATGTGCGCCGTCATGATCGAGTCGATGCCGGCCCGTATCGCCGCCCGGAACGGCACCGCGTCCAGCGTCTGCCACTGCTCGCGGCTGTGCGTGATGACCGGGAAGCCGTAGTGGCTGTCGGTGGCGGTGTCGCCGTGCCCGGGGAAGTGCTTGGCGGTCGCCGCGACACCCGCGTGCTGGTACCCGGTGACCTCGGCGGCGACCAGCCCCGCCACCGCGTCCGGGTCGGCGCCGAAGGAGCGCACGCCGATGACCGGGTTGGCGGGGTTGACGTTGACGTCGGCGACGGGGGAGTAGTCCTGCCGGATGCCGAGTGCGCGCAGCTCCGTGCCGGAGATCCGGCCGAGGGTGCGCGCGTCGGAGCGGGAGCCGCCGGCGCCGACGGCCATCGCGCCGGGGAAGAGCGTGGCCGGCTTGCCGACGCGGCAGACGATGCCGTGCTCCTGGTCCGTGGAGATGAGCACGGGCAGCCCGCGCGGCAGGTCCAGGGACGCCTGCTGGATGCCGTTGGACAGTGCGGCGATCTGCTGCGGGTCGCGGGTGTTGTGCGCCCACACGAAGTAGATCACCCCGCCCACGCGGTACTTCTCGACCAGCTCGGCGGCCGTGCGGACCCCGATCTCCTTGAGGTTGGCGTCGATGTCGGCCTGGTCGGGTGCGGTGGCCGAGTGGCCGTAGACGCGCATGACGAAGAGCTGGCCGACCTTCTCCTCCAGGGTCATCCGGGAGACGAGGGCGCGTAGTCTGCGGTCGTCGTGCGGGGCGGCGGCGGCCGTCGTGGCGGGGCCGACGGTGAGGGCGGCGGTCAGGGCGGCCGTCGCGGCGAGGACGGTGCGTCTGGCGGGTCGTGCGGTGTTTCCCGTGCTGTCCGTGCTGGTGTGGTGCACGTGCGCTCCTTCCGGAGGGGGAACCGCTGAAGGAAACTTCCGAGAGGCCACCAATATCCGGGAAGTTTCTGCCAGTCAAGACAGTGCGCAGGCGCTCGCTCCCCGCCCGCGCGGTGCTCAACCGGGCGGATGCGCCGCCGCGTTCGGCCACCGCTCCTGCAGCGCGCGCACGGTCTCCGCGATCGCCGGGCGGCGCGCGGCCCCCGTGCGCCACAGCGCGTACAGCCGCCGTACCGGCAGCGGATCGAGCGGCACCTCCACCACGCCCTCGGGCAGCGGGCCGCGTCCCAGCCGCGGGATCAGCGCGATGCCCAGCCCGGCGGCGACGAGCGCGACCAGGGTGGGGTTCTCGTCGGCCTGGTGGACGACCTCCGGCTCGTGCCCGGCCGCGCGCAGCGTGCGCAGCAGCCAGTCGTGGCAGACCCGGCCGGGCGGCTGGCAGATCCAGCGCTGCCCGCCCAGCTCGGCCCGCCGCACCGCCGTCCGGCCGGCGAACGGATGGGCCGCCGGCACCAGCAGATCGCACAGGTCGTCCCCGATCACCGCCTGTTCCACGCCGGCCGGCGCGGGCAGCGGCGCGATGTCCCAGTCGTGCGCCACGGCCAGGTCGACCGCGCCCCGGGCTACCAGGTCCACCGACAGATGCGGGTCGACCTCGCTGAGCCGGGCGTCCAGCGCGGGATGCCGGGCCGCCAGCTCGGCCAGTACGCCGGGCAGCAGCCCGCGCGCGGCCGACGGGAACGCGGCGATCGTCAGCCGTCCCGCCGGCACCCCGCGCCGCTCCTCCAGCTCCGTCTCGGCCCGCTCCACCACGGCCAGCAACTCCCGGGCCACACCGGCCAGATGCAGCGCCTCGGCGGTGAGCCGCACCCCCCGCCCGTCCCGCTCCAGCAGCACCGCGCCCGTCTCCCGCTCCAGCTTCCCGATCTGCTGCGACACGGCCGACGGCGTGTAGCCCAGCGCGGCGGCGGCCGCGGCGACACTGCCGTGGACATGGACGGCGTGCAGGGCGCGCAGCCGGTGCAGATCGAGCACGGGGCCCTCCTCTCATAAGCACTGCTTCATCCAACCGTGCAGGAATCATCGCTGGTGCTAAAGGGTGCCGGGCCGTGATCCTCGACGCATGCGACCTGCACATCTGGCCCTCGCCGTCCTCGTCGCGGCGGTCTGGGGCGTGAACTTCACCGTCATCGAGATCGGCCTCGGCCACTTCCCGCCGCTGCTGTTCTCCGCCCTGCGCTTCCTGGCGGCGGCGGTCCCCGCCGTGCTGTTCGTCGGCCGCCCCAAGGTGGCCTGGCGGTGGATCGTCGCCGTCGGACTCGTCCTCGGGGTGGCCAAGTTCGGGCTGCTGTTCGTCGGCATGGACGCCGGCATGCCGGCCGGCCTGTCCTCGCTGGTCCTGCAGATCCAGGCGGTGTTCACGGCCCTGATCGCCGCAGCCGTGCTCGGCGAACGCCCCACCGGCGTGCGGGCCTTGGGCATGCTGGTGGCCGTGTCCGGCATCGCGGTGGCGGCCGTCGACGAGGGCGCCTCGGGCCCGCTCGGCGCCTTCGCCCTCGTCATCGCGGCGGCCCTGTGCTGGGGCCTGTCCAACGTCCTCACCCGCAAGGCCGCCCCGCCCGACGCGCTGAACTTCATGGTGTGGGTGAGCACGGTCCCCGTCCTGCCCCTCCTCGCCCTCTCCCTCCTCCTGGAGGGCCCGTCCCGGGACTACGACGCCCTGCGCGCCCTGGACTGGCAGGGCGCCGGCACGGTGGTGTACGTCGCCTGGGTCACGACGGTGTTCGGCTTCGGCGCCTGGGGCTGGCTGCTGCGCCGCCACCCGGCGTCCACGGTCGCCCCCTTCTCCCTGCTGGTGCCGGTGTTCGGCATGACGTCGGCGGCCCTGTTCCTGGGCGAGCCGGTGACCTGGCTGCGGTGGTGCGCGGCGGCGCTGCTGGTGGGCGGGGTGGCTCTCACGTCCCTGGCACCGGCGCGGCGGCGGACCCCCGGCTATTTCGGTCGACGCCGGCCACCGGCTGAGGAAGACTCACCGGTCGTCGGGAGCGCGGCACGATCATGAGGGGGACGAAGCGTGAGCTTCAAGCTGGAAGGACCGGTTCTTGAGGGGACGCTGGTGCGCCTGGAGCCGCTGGAGCACCGGCACGCCGCCGGGCTGGCGGAGGCGGCCGAGGAGAACCGGGACACCTACGCCTTCACCTGGGTGCCGCGCAGCCACGAAGTGGACGCGTACATCGACACCCAGCTGGCCCGCGCGGCGTCCGGCTGGCTGGCTCCGTACGTGCAGGTGCACCGCGCCACGGGGCGGGTGGTCGGCGCCACCGGCTACCTGGACCCGCGCAGCTGGCTGTCCGAGGACGGAC
The DNA here is from genome assembly GCF_002920535.1 of Streptomyces sp. Ru71. Lineage (GTDB taxonomy): Bacteria > Actinomycetota > Actinomycetes > Streptomycetales > Streptomycetaceae > Streptomyces. Next base: position 109,704 of record NZ_PQSS01000007.1, read on the forward strand.
TCGACGCCGTCGAGATCGGCTTCACCTGGCTCGCGGCCTCGGCACAGGGCACGGGCGTGAACGCCGAGGCCAAGCTGCTGCTCCTGCGCCACGCCTTCGAGGAGTGGGACGTGTCCCGCGTGGACCTGAAGACCGACGCCCGCAACGCCCGCTCCCGCGCGGCGATCGCCGCGGCCGGCGCCCGCTTCGAGGGCGTCCTGCGCAACTGGTCCCGCTCCTGGGCCCCGGGCGAGGAGGGCCGCCTGCGCGACTCCGCGATCTTCTCGATCACGGCGGAGGAATGGCCGGCCTCCCGCACACGCCTGGAACACCGGATCGCGCGCTACACGAGGTGAGACCTGGCGGGGCCCACGTACTACTGGGCCGCCGACTCCACCAGCCCCCGGTCCCGTCGCTCAGGCCGACTCGCTCAGCAACCGGCTCAGACGCTCCCGCCCCGCGTCCAGCAGCTCCGGCAGCGGTGCCGCCGACTCGTACCAGCGCTTCTCGTACTCCCAGCACAGCCAGCCGTCCCAGCCGTGCCGGGAGAGCACCTCCACGACCTCGGCCAGCGGCAGCACCCCCGCGCCCAGCGCCAGCGGAGTGGTGTCGTCGGCCGAAGCGATGTCCTTGACCTGCACATAGCCCAGGTGCGGGGCGAGCGCGGCGTATGTCTGGGACGGCTGCTCGCCGCCCAGCCAGGTGTGCATCACGTCCCACAGCGCACCCACGCTGCCGTGCCCCACGGGGCCGAGCACCCGGATCGCGTCGGCGCCGGTGCGGTGCGAGTCGTGGGTCTCCAGCAGGATCCGCACCCCCAGCGCGGAGGCGTCCTTCGCGGCCGTGCCGAGCCGCCGCGCGGCCGTCGCGTCGGCCTCCTCGCGCGACTGCTCACCGCCGCCGGGAAAGACCCGCACGAAGGGCGCCCCGAGGTCATGGGCCAGCTGCAGCAGGGCGCGGATCTCCTCCAGTACGGGCCCGTCGTCGCCCGGCGCGGCCACGCGCGTGTACCCGGCGACCCCGAGCACCTCCACACCGGCCGCCTTGAACAAGGCGGCGGCATCGGCCCGTTCGGCGGGGGAGAGGCCCGGATGCACCGGCTCCTCGGGATGGGCGCGCAGCTCGACGCCGTGATAGCCGTGCGCGGTGGCCAGCCGCAGCACGTCGGGAAGAGGCAGACCGGGCACACCGAGAGTGGAGAACGCCAGCTTCATGCCCAGGACCCTACTCGCAGCCCGCCGCTTCAAACGTCAAGGCAGGTCCAGCCGCCAGTCCTGCCCCACCAGATCCTTCCCGAAGGACCGGTGCGGCTTCTCAGAGGTGAGCACGAACCCGTGCCGCTGGTAGATCCGCCGGGCAGCGGACAGAACATCGTTCGTCCACAACACAACGGACCGGTACCCCACACCACGAGCGAAATCGACGACCGCCGTCACCAGGCGGTCGCCGATGCCGAGGCCGCGGGCCTCCGGTTCGACCAGCAGCAGCCGCAGCCGGGCCGTGTCCGGGGCGTCGTCGCGCACGCACATCACGCAGCCCACCGGGCGCCCGTCCAGCTCGGCGATCCACACCCGCTCCACCAGCGGGTCATGGTCCTCGGCGAACTGGGCGACGATCCGCGCCACGAGCCCCTCGTACTCCCCGTCCCACCCGTACTCGGCGGCGTACACGGCCGCGTTGCGCTGCACGATCCAGCCCAGATCACCGGGCCGGGGCCCGCGCAGCACGACGTCCTCGGCCGAGGGCGCCCGCCGCTCCCCGAGAACGGACCGGATCGTACGCATCGCCTCCGCCAGCCGGGGCCGGTCGTCCGCCGGCACGGTGGCCAGCAGCGCGCCGACGGTCTGACGGGCCCGCTCGTCGAGCAGCCCGGCGGCGTCCCGGCCGCGCTCGGTGAGCACCACCCGGCGCCGCCGCGTGTCCGTCTCGGAGGGCACCCGCTCGACCAGCCCGTCCCGCTCGAACCGGTTCAGGATCCGACTGAGGTACCCGGCGTCCAACGCCAGTTGGGCCCGCAGATCGGCGGCGTCCGTCCGCGGCGCGTGGGCCAGCTCGTACAGGACACGCGTCTCCGTGAGGGTGTACGGGGCGTACAGGTGGCGGCCGTAGTCGAGGGCGCCGATGAGGTGGGTGTAGAAGCGGTTGAAGGAGCGAATGTCCTGAACGGTCATGGCCGACCCCGATGCTGAAAACAATCTCTGACTCAGTCAGAGAAAACCGTGCACCCAGCCTAGGCCGCCGCCCCACCCCCGGCTACTCCTGTGCCACGGCCCGGTACACGCACACCTCCGCACCCGTCTTGGCGCTGACCGTCGACACCAGCTGGAACGGCCGCCGCACCCCGTCCGCCGGAAAGATCGACATACCGCCCCCCAGCAGCACCGGCATCCGCATCAGGATCAGCTCGTCGAGCAGCCCCTCGGTCAGCAGCGAGCGCACCAGCCGCGGGCTGCCGGCGATCAGCAGGTCACCTCCCGGCGTGGCCCGCAGATCCTCGATCCGGTCCATGGCCTCCCCGGCCGGGATCAGCCTCATGTTCGGCCAGGGCAGATCGGACTCGACCAGCGTCCCGGACACCACGTACGCCCGAACGGCGTTCATCCGGTCGGCGAAGATCTCCCCGGCCCGCTCCGGCCACAACGTGGCCATGGTCTGCCAGGTCCGCTCCCCGCACAGCAGCGCGTCCGCCTTGGCGAGCGCCCCCTCGAACGCGCCGCCGACGACCTCCGGATCGACATACGGCAACGACCAGCCGCCGTGCGCGAAGTCGTCGTCGGTGTCCTCCGGCTCGCCGGGCGCCTGCACGACACCGTCAAGACTGATGAACTCGCTGGCCACGGTGCGCATGGAACCCACTCCGCTCCTCGCTCGGTGACACCGGCACCCCCTCCGATCATCGCGGAAGACCCGGCCCCCCGCCCGCAAGAGGGGGCCACGAATTCCGACAGCACGACGGCGAGGCACCCGCGCACGGCGGGAAGGGGCCGGGGTGGGGGGTGTCCGCCCGCAGCGGCCGGCACCGCCGACAGCCACCGTGTCGGGGACAGTGGGCCGGACCGAGGACGGACACCCCCCACCCCGGCGCCGACTCACGAACCGGCCGTAGGCGCAACGCACGCCACGACGCAACAGCAACGGGCCGCCGCAGGCATATAGGGGCGCGGGGAACTGCGCGACCAGCCACGACGCAACAGCAACAGGCCGCCGCAGGCATTCCAGGGGCGCGGGGAACTGCGCGACCAGCCACAACGCAACAGCAACAGGCCGCCGCAGGGTAACGCGGGGAACTGCGCGACCAGCCACAACGCACCAGCAACGGGCCGCCGCAGGCCCCCGGAACAAACGCCACAGGCAAGGTCACCCCACCCGAGGCCCCCCACAAGACCCCCGAACCATCAACTCCCCCCGAACCGTGGCGATCCCCCCAGGCGGAGCCTCCTCCCGCCCCATGGCAATCCGCCCGGCCCGAGCCCCCGCCTCAGCCAACGGCAACCGCACGGTCGTCAACGAAGGCACCGCGTCGACACTGAACGGCAGATCATCGAACCCGGCCACAGACACATCAGCAGGAATCCGCAGCCCGGACTCCCGCAGCGCCGCACACGCCCCCAACGCGACGGAGTCGTTCGCCGCCACGACAGCCGTCAACGAGGGATCCCGCCGCAGCAGCTCCAACGTGGCCTCGTACCCCGACTGCCGGTCGTAGCGCCCGTGCACGGTCCACTCGGGCAGCTCCTCGATCCCCGCCGCGGCCAGCGCCTCCCGGTGCCCCTCCAGCCGGTGCCGCGTCGTCGTCCGCTCCTCGGGCCCGGCGATGTACCCGAGCCGCCGGTGCCCGAGCCCGATCAGATGCTCGGTGAGCCGCCGCGCCCCGCCCCGGTTGTCGAAGGTCAGCGCGATCACCCCGGCGTCCTCCACCGGCGGCCGCCCGCACAGCACGACCTTCGTCCCCGCGTCCACCAGCTTGCGCAGCTTCGCCGCCATGGCGGCACGGTGCGCCGGGTCCTCCAGGGCTCCGCCGGTCAGCACCACGGCCGCGGCCCGCTGCCGCTGGAGCAGCGTGAGGTAGGTCAGCTCCCGCTCCGGTGACCCCCCGGTGTTGCACACGACGGCGAGTCTCTCGCCCCCCGCGCGCCCCCCAGGCCCGCCGATCTCCCCCTGGATGGCACCGGCCATGATCCCGAAGAACGGGTCGGCGATGTCGTTGACCAGGATGCCGACCAGGTCGGAGGTGGCCGCGGCCAGCGAGCTGGCGGGCCCGTTGAGGACGTAGTCCAGCTCGTCCACGGCCTTGAGCACCCGCTCCCGGGTGGATGCCGCCACCGGGTAGTTCCCGTTCAGCACGCGCGACACCGTCGCGGGGGAGACCTGCGCGCGGGCCGCCACGTCCGCCAGGGTCACCGTCATCTCGTCGTCCTCCGGTCGCGCATCTCGTCGTACGCCCTCGTACACACCCGGGCCCACGCCCACGGTTCCGAGCAGACATTAGGCCACCCGGCGGCGTTGTTCGCCCCCTCGAACAACTCGTCTTGTGCACGGCCTTGTACAGACCACTGCTCAGCGGCTAGTTTCTCACGTATAGAAAGCGCTTACTGCACGCCTTGCCGGACCGAGGGCACGACGGCCCGGCCGGCCGGAGAACCGGGCGCCGCCGCGCCCACGAAGGGACAGACGTGACACGCAAGACGGCGCGTATCGCCATGAACGGCGTGACCGGGCGCATGGGCTACCGCCAGCACCTCGTCCGCTCGATCCTGGCCATCCGCGAGCAGGGCGGCCTCGACCTCGGCGACGGCACCGTGCTGTGGCCCGAGCCGGTCCTCCTCGGCCGCCGCGAGCACGCGCTGAAGGCGCTCGCCGAGCAGCACGGCCTGGACCACTGGTCGACGGACCTGGACGCCGTACTGGCGGACGACACGGTCGACATCTACTTCGACGCCCAGGTCACCTCCGCCCGCGAGGAGGCCATCAGGAAGGCGATCGCCGCCGGCAAGCACATCTACACCGAGAAGCCGACCGCGACCGGCCTGGACGGTGCCCTGGAACTGGCCCGGCTCGCCCACGACAAGGGCGTCAGGCACGGCGTCGTCCAGGACAAGATCTTCCTGCCGGGCCTGCTGAAGCTGAAGCGCCTCATCGACGGCGGCTTCTTCGGCCGCGTCCTGTCCGTGCGCGGCGAGTTCGGCTACTGGGTCTTCGAGGGCGACTGGCAGGAGGCCCAGCGCCCGTCCTGGAACTACCGCGCCGAGGACGGCGGCGGCATCGTCGTCGACATGTTCCCGCACTGGGAGTACGTCCTGCACGAGCTGTTCGGCCGCGTCACCTCCGTGCAGGCCCTGACCGCCACCCACATCCCGCAGCGCTGGGACGAGCACGGCAAGCCCTACGACGCGACGGCGGACGACGCCGCGTACGGCATCTTCGAGCTCGAAGGCGGCGCCATCGCCCAGATCAACTCCTCCTGGGCCGTGCGCGTCAACCGCGACGAACTGGTCGAGTTCCAGGTCGACGGCACCGAGGGCTCCGCCGTGGCGGGCCTGCGCAAGTGCCGCGTCCAGCACCGCTCCGCCACCCCCAAGCCGGTGTGGAACCCGGACATCCCCGCCACCGAGGTCTTCCGCGACCAGTGGCAGGAGGTCCCCGACAACCAGGACTTCGACAACGGCTTCAAGGCCCAGTGGGAGCTGTTCCTCAAGCATGTGTACGCCGGTGCCGACTACCACTGGGACCTGCTCGCCGGCGCCCGCGGCGTCCAGCTCGCCGAGCTGGGCCTGAAGTCCTCGGCCGAGGGCCGCCGTATCGAGGTTCCGGAGATCGCGCTGTGACCATCCGCCTTCCCGACGCGCAAGGGGCCCTGCGCACCTACGAGCCGCGCACCGAACCCCTCCTCGTCACCTCCTCCACCCCCCTCACCTCCCGCACGGTCTTCTCGGCGGCGCACGTCGTCGCCGATCCCTTCGCCGACGTCACCCCCGACTCCCCGGCCGCCGTCGACTGGGACGCCACCCTGGCCTTCCGCCGCCATCTGTGGTCCCACGGGCTCGGCGTCGCCGAGGCCATGGACACCGCCCAGCGCGGCATGGGCCTGGACTGGGCGGGCGCGGCCGAACTGATCCGCCGCTCCGCCGCCGAGGCCAAGGCGGTCGGCGGCCGGATCGCCTGCGGGGTCGGCACCGACCAGATCACCGGCGGGACCCTGCCGGAGATCCGGGCCGCGTACGAGGAGCAGCTCGCCGTCGTCGAGGACGCGGGCGCGCAGGCCATCCTGATGGCGTCGCGCGCCCTGGCCGCCACGGCGAAGGGCCCCGAGGACTACCTGGAGGTCTACGGCCACCTCCTGCGCCAGGCCTCCGACCCGGTGATCCTGCACTGGCTCGGCCCCATGTTCGACCCGGCGCTGGCGGGCTACTGGGGGTCCACCGACCTGGACGCGGCCACGGACACCTTCCTGGAGGTGATCTCGGCGCACCCGGAGAAGGTCGACGGCATCAAGGTCTCCCTGCTGGACGCCCAGCGCGAGATCGACCTGCGTCGCCGTCTGCCGCAGGGCGTGCGCTGCTACACCGGCGACGACTTCAACTACCCGGAGCTGATCGCGGGCGACGAGCAGGGCTTCAGCCACGCCCTGCTCGGCATCTTCGACCCGCTGGGCCCGCTCGCGGCCGAGGCGGTCCGCGTCCTGGACACCGGCGACAGGGCCGGCTTCCGCGCCCTGCTCGACCCGACGGTCGAACTCTCCCGCCACCTCTTCCAGGCGCCCACCCGCTACTACAAGACGGGCGTGGTCTTCCTGGCCTGGCTGGCCGGCCACCAGTCCCACTTCACGATGGTCGGCGGCCTGCAGTCGGCCCGCTCCCTGCCGCACTTCGCCCGCGCCTACGAACTCGCCGACTCCCTCGGCCTGTTCCCGGACCCCAAGCTGGCCGAGGAGCGGATGAAGACCCTGCTCGCGCTGTACGGAGTGACCCAGTGACCGGCGACCTGTCCCGCTTCTCCATCAACCAGATGACGGTCAGGCAGCTGTCGCTGCCCGAACTCGCCGACGCCTGCCGCGAGTTGGGTGTCGACAAGGTCGGCCTGTGGCGCGAACCGGTCCAGGCGTACGGTCTGGAGGCGACCGCCAAGCTGGTCCGCGACGCGGGCCTGACCGTGACGACGCTGTGCCGCGGCGGCTTCCTGACCGCGATCGACCCGGCCGAACGCACGAGGGCGCTCGACGACAACCGGCGCGCGGTCGACGAGGCGGCCACCCTCGGCACGGACGTCCTGGTCCTGGTCTCCGGGGGCCTCCCGGACGGCTCGAAGGACCTGCGGGGCGCGCGTGAACGCATCGCCGACGCGCTGGCCGAGCTGGGCCCCTACGCCGAGGCGCATGGCGTGAAGCTGGCCATCGAACCGCTGCACCCCATGTTCGCCTCCGACCGCTGCGTGGTCTCCACCCTCGCCCAAGCGCTGGACCTCGCCGAACGCTTCCCGGCCCGGCAGGTGGGCGTGACCGTGGACACGTACCACATCTGGTGGGACGACCAGGCGCCCGCGCAGATCGCCCGGGCCGGCGCGAGCGGCCGTATCCACACCTTCCAGCTCGCCGACTGGACCACTCCGCTGCCCGAGGGCGTCCTCAACGGCCGCGGCCAGATCGGCGACGGCGCGATCGACATGCGGGAGTGGAAGGGGTACGTGGAGGCGGCCGGCTACACCGGCCCGATCGAGGTCGAGCTGTTCAACGACGGCCTGTGGGCGCGGGACGGCCGGGAGGTGCTGGACGAGACCGCGGAACGGTTCGTGGAGCACGCGATCCGCTAGCGGGGCCCGCGAAAAAAATATGCGGAACCGAGTACAACCCTTCCGCTACCTGGTGGGTCGTACTCGGTGTCAGGACTTCTGGAGGGGGACCCGGGGGGGATCTCGGGGGGTTCTGATACGGAGGGGAAACCGAGGGGCCCGGTCGACGGACCGGGCCCCTCGAAGACTTTCCCGGGCAGGTCGGATCCTCACAGCGCGGCCACCTCGTCCGCCGTTGGATACGACTCCTGCGCGCCCCGCCGGGTCACCGCCGCCGCCCCGACCCGCGCCGCGTACGCCGCCGCCTCGGCCAGGGACGCGCCCGTGCCCAGCTTCCACGCCAGCGCCGCGGTGAACGCGTCCCCGGCGCCGGTGGTGTCCACGGTGTCCACCTTCACCGACGGCACCCGGGTCACGCCCCGCGCGTCGGCGACCAGCGCGCCCTCCGCGCCCAGTGTGATCACCACCGAGCGCGGGCCCTTGGCGAGCAGCACCCGCGCCCACTCCTCGGGGGTGTCCCCGGCCCGCGCGTCCCCGAGGATCACCTTCGCCTCGTGCTCGTTGAGGATCAGCGGGTCGCAGGCGTCCAGCACCTCGCGCGGCAGCGGCCGCGGCGGCGACGGGTTCAGTACGAACCGGCTGCCCGGAGCCAGCGACCGTACGACCTCCACGACCGACTCCAGCGGGATCTCCAGCTGCGCCGACACCACCCTGGACGCCTGGAACAGGCTGCCCGCGGCCTGTACGTCCGCCGGGGTGAGCCGGCCGTTGGCGCCCGGCGACACCACGATGCTGTTGTCCCCGGACGGGTCGACCGTGATCAGGGCGACCCCGGTCGGCGCCCCGCCGACCAGCACGCCCACCGTGTCCACCCCGGCCGCCCGCTGCGAGTCCAGCAGCAGCCGGCCGTACGCGTCGTCACCCACCCGCGCCAGCAGGGCCGTTCGCGCCCCGAGCCGGGCCGCCGCGACCGCCTGGTTGGCGCCCTTGCCGCCCGGGTGGACGGCCAGGTCGGAGCCGAGGACGGTCTCCCCGGCCGCCGGGCGGCGCTCCACGCCGACCACCAGATCGGCATTGGCCGAGCCGACGACCAGCAGGTCGTAGTCGTACATGTGTTGACTCCCAACCGTCAGCCACCGAGCCGGCCCGATGTCGCGCGGGACGACCCGCACCGGCACTGTTCCCCTCGTCCCCGGCGCTCGCCGGGCCGGGCCGGGCGCTGTGCCGTGAACGCGTACAGCGTGCCAGCCCCGGAGCGGCGACGAGGGGATCTAGGCTGCCCCTGACCACTGCGGGTGACATGCCCGCGCCAAAACGGGAGAGAGTACGACTTATGCGCACACGCCGCGTCCTAGGTGCGTCCCTGGCCGCCGCCGCCCTCGTCGGTACGGCCGTCATCGCGGGCACGCCCGCCGTCGCCCAGACGAACGCGACCGCCTCCAGCTGCACGGCGAAGGCCCTGGAGACCGTCCTGATCCGCGACCGCACGAGCACCAGCGGCACGGCGCTGGGCCAGCTCAACAAGGGCCAGACCGCGTCGTCCCCGTGCCAGATGTACTACGGCGGCTCCTACACGGCGTGCGGCATCACCAGCACCCGCTGGGTCAAGGTCACGAAGAACGGCATCACGGGGTACGTGGTCGGGACGTGCGTGCTGCAGCCCGCGTAGCACGCGTCGGTTCCGGCCGGGCCGGGTGAGAAGTGCCGTGGCCGGTGGAACGTTTTGCGCGGACGGCGCCTCTGGAGGGCGACGGAATACCGAAGTCGCCCCCAGGAGGACCCATGCCGCACCGGCCCGGCACCCACGCTCCGACCCGCGCCGCCGTGCTCGTCACCTCGGTGCTCGGCGCGGACGCCCTGCTCCACCTGTACTGGACGACCGGCGCCACTTGGCCGGCGGCCGACGACGGCAGCCTGTCGCAGGCGGTCCTGGGCACGGACGTACCGTTCACGCCGCCGATCCTGCTGCCGCTCGTCGCGGTCCTGCTGACCGGCGCCACCTGCGTGCTCGCCCGCGTTCTGCGCCCCCGCCGGCCCGTCCTGCGGCTCGGCACCCTGGCCGTGGCGGCAGGTCTGTCCCTGCGCGCCCTCGCGGGCGTCTACTGGCTCTTCGCCAAGGAGACCGGCACGACGTTCTACTGGCTCAATCTCGTGCTCTACACCCCGCTGTGCGCAGCCCTGGCCGTCGCCGCCCTGCGGGTGGCGCGGTGGAAGGACGACGTCCGTGCCCGCTGAAGGACCCGATGACCGGACGGCCGCGCTGGTGCGCGCGGCCCAGCGCGGCGACACCCTCGCGATGGCGGAACTCCTGGACCTCCTGGCGCCGTACGTGGGCCGCGTGTGCGCGCCCATCGCGCTGGACCAGGGAGCGGACGCGGCACAGGAGGCCCTGACGGCGGTCTTCAGATCACTGCGCACCCTGAAGGACCCGGCCGCCCTGCACGGCTGGGTCCGTGCCATCGCCGTACGCGAGGCGGTACGCGCCGCGCAACGCGCCGCGCGTACCGTGCCGGCCGATCTGAGCACGCTCCCGGCCCGGGGCGACCCGCAGCTGTCCGCCGACATCAGGGACGTACTGGAACGGCTCTCGCCCGAACACCGTGCGGTGCTGATGCTGCGCGACGTGGAGGGCCTGGACGAGCGCACCGCGGCCGCCCTGCTCGGCGTGCGCACAGGCACCGTCAAATCGCGGCTCCACCGGGCGCGCGACACCTTCCGGAAGGCGTGGACGTCATGAACGAGTTCTGGCCGGCCACCGACGTCGACCCCGTGCGCCGTCTGCACGCCCTGGCCGCCGGCGTGCGCGGCGCGCACGTGACCGAGGCGTACGTGGACGCGCCCTTCGAGCGGGTCTGGTCCCTGCTCGGCGACCTGGAGGGCGGGTTCGGGCAGGTGGTGACCGACATGGAACGGCTGCGCGTCGTCCACCGCCGGGGCGAGCGGGTCGAGGCGCTGGCCCGCAGCAGATTCGGCCCGCGGGCCCGGCTGCGCGGGGTGCAACGCCCGGGCTGGTGCTGGCTGCAGAGCCGCTTCCTGCTGATCGGGGTGGCGGCGAGGCCGGACGGCACGGGCACGAGGGTGGCCTTCACGGGCGGAGTCCGGGTCCCGACCCGCGCGGCCCTGATCCCGGTGGGCGTACGCCGGGAGGGCACGCGCAACGTGTCCAGACTGACAGCACTGCTGTGACCGGGTGGGCGCCCGCCCGGTTCGATCAGCGAGCCCGCCATCACGCGGCCCCCAGCTGGCACCAGACGTACTTCCCCCGGTCCCCGAACCGGGCCGACGGCTGCCAGCCCCACACGTCCGCGCACGCCACGATCAGGCCCAGGCCCCGGCCCTCCTCCAGTTCCAGGGCCTGTTCCAGCTCCCTTGGCGGCTCGGGCGGTGCGGGGTCGGTGTCCCACGCCCCGATCCACACCGCCCCCTCCCGGGTACGGCGCACCCTGAGCGCCGCCGGCCCCTTGGTGTGCCGTACGGCGTTGGCGACCAGCTCCGCGGCGAGCAGCTCCGCCGTGTCCACGAGGCCGATCAGGCCGTGCAGGGTGAGGATCAGACGCAGGGTGCGGCGCGAGACGGTGACGGCTCTGGGGTCGTTGGGGAGGTAGAGCGTGTAGTCCCAGGTCTCGTTTTCGGACATGCGGCATCAACTCCGTCGTTTGCCAGGGGATTTCACGCCGGGTGGCATCGCCGCAGCCGTCATGGCACGACGGCGCGGTGCACTTCCGCTGCGTGTGCGCTACGTCACCGACGGTATGGGTTACATGTAACCTCGGGCAAGCTGATCGCGTAATCTGAACCCCAACGAGCGGCAGTGGCCGCATCGTTGGATCAAGGAGCAACTGATGGGCCCGAGGCGTGAACCGACCGCACGTGAGTTGCGCCTGGGTGTGGAACTACGCAGGCTCCGCGAGGCGGCAGGGCTCACCGCCATCGAGGCGGCGGCGCTGCTCGGGGTGAACCGGGTGCAGATCAGCCAGATCGAAGCCGGGGTCAAGGGTGTGAGTGAGCAGCGCGTGCGCCGCCTGGCCTCTCACTATGCCTGTACGGACGAGGAGTTCGTCGACGCACTCGTGGCGATGGCCACCGATCGCTCACGCGGTTGGTGGGAGGAGTACCGGGGTCTGCTGCCCACGTCTTTCCTGGACCTGTCCGAGTTGGAACACCACGCCCGGTTCCTGCACCACGTGGCCATCCTGTACGTGCCGGGCCTCTTGCAGACGGAGGGCTACGCCCGTGCCGTCTTCTCCTCCAGGCTTCCGGAACTGACCGACGAGGAGGTGGAGTTGCGGATCCGGCACCGGCAGGAGCGTCAGAGGGTCACCGCTCCCTATGTGGCGCTGATCCACGAGGCGGCGCTTCGGATCCGGGTCGGTGACCGTGCCACCTCGAAGGCCCAGCTCGCCCGGCTCCTGGAACGCTCGGAGGCGGACCAGGCGACCGTTCGCGTCATCCCGTTCGACCGGGACGGTTTCGTGCCCTCAAGCGCGATGACGTATGCGGGCGGTCCCGTGCCAAAGCTGGACACGGTGATGCGGGACGCGCCCCACGGGAGCGTGCTGATCGACGCCGAGGCCCAACTCAGTATCTATCGAACGCGCTTCCGTATGGTGGAGGCTGTATCACTGGAACCGGATGAGTCCCGCGACTTCATCCACCGGCTGGCACAAGAGCTGTGAGGCCTCCCATGAACACCTGGCGGAAGTCTTCCTACTCGGGCGAGGGCGACGGCAACGAATGCGTCGAGGTCGCCACCACCCCCACCCACACCGCCGTCCGCGACTCCAAGGACCCCGCCCGAGCCACCCTCACCTTCCCCACCCCCGCCTTCGCCGCCTTTCTCGCGTCGCTGAAGCGTCCGTAGGGGACGGTCCCAGGGTTCGGCCAGGGGCGTCCCGGAGGGCCGCGTAGGCCGGGACGCGGAACCATCGACCGCATGACCTCTCTCTCCCGACGCGCCGTCACCGGCGCCCTCGCGGCCGGCGCGCTCGCGCTCGTCGGCACACGCGCCCCGGCAGCCGCGGCGACCCCGCGTTCCGCAGCCTTACAGGCGGCCATCAGTGACCTCTCCCACCCCGAGGCGATCGCCTCGCAACTGCTGGTGGAAGGCCGGGACGGCCGCTGGTACGGAACCGCCGGCACCGCCGACATCGCGAGCGGCCGGCCGGTGCGGGCGGACGACCCCTTCCGGGCGGGCAGTGTGACCAAGGCCTTCGTGGCGACGGTCGTCCTGCAGTTGTGGGCGCAGGGCTGGCTGGATCTCGACGCCCCGATCACGCGCTGTCTTCCCGATCTGCCGCTGCCTGCCGGTTTCGGCGAGATCGCGGTGTCCCACCTGCTCAACCACACCAGCGGTCTGCCCGACCACCGGGGCCTGCCGGACCTCGGGACGCCGGAGGCGGTCGTGCGCCACCGCTTCGACCACTGGACACCGCGGGCCCTGGTCCGCACCGTGACGCACGAAGGCCTCAAGTTCACCCCCGGCGACAAGCAGGAGTACCGGGGCATCAACTACGTTCTGCTCGCGCTGCTCATCGAGGAGGTGACGGGGCGGCGGTACGGCGACGTGATCGCCTCGCGCATCCTGCGTCCCCTCGGACTGACCGGCACGGTGATCCCCGGCGGCGATCGCCGCGTCCACGGCTCAGCCGTGCACGGCTATCTGCGCATGACGGACGGCAGCCTGTGTGACGTGACGACCTACGACCAGTCGTCGTCCTGGGGCGAAGGCGAACTGGTCTCCACCGCCGACGACCTCTTTCGCTTCCAGCACGCCTTGTTCACGGGGGCGCTGCTGCCGCCCCGAGCGCGGGAGAAGCTCTTCACCCTGCCTCCGGTGACCATGCTGGACGGCACCGACGCCCGCTACAGCATGGGCTTGCAGGCGGCCCGGGTGAACGGCACCACGTTCTGGGGGAAGACCGGCGAGAACTACGGCTACCGCACCCGCATGTTCGCCACGCGGGACCTGAGCACCCGCTTCGTGCTGTCCTACACACCGACCCCGCTCAACGCGCGCGAGGACATGATCAAGCGAGTCGTCGACGTACTCGCGCCACCGTCCTCGTAGGAGATGGACCTAGCTCATGGACCAGACGTACGGGTCGTGCTCGACCGGTGAGGTCCGGCGGGTGACGGTTGTCGTGCGCGTCGGCTCGGGGGACTGAGTGCCGGAGTAGACGGCCAACGCGTTTTCGACGTCGGCCTTGCCGATCTCCAGCGGAACGTCGCGGGTCGGCTTGTCCGCGTTCTGCTTGGCCTTGCGGCGTTCCGCGATCAGTTGCACCTCCCGGTGGCGCATCGAGGCCGCTCGCTCGTAGTCCTGCTCCTCGATGGCCGCCTCTTTGCCCCGCCGGGCCTCGGCGATCTCCGCGTCGTACCGCTGCAGAGTCTCCTGCAGCCGCGCCTCGAACGTACGGATCTCACTGACGCGTACCTGTGCGCTCGCCTCGTCCAGCAGGTCGATGGCCGAACCCGGCAGATGCTGGTCGGGAACGTGGTGGCTGGCGAGTGATGCGGCGGCCTCCAGGGCCTCGTCGCGAATGGCCACCTGGTGGTGTTCCTCCAGGCGGTTGCGGCAGACTCTGAGGATCTCCAGCAGATCCTCGGGCGCGGGCTCGTCGACGGGGACGGGCTGGATCAACCGGTCGACGGCCGGTTCGAGGCCGCGTTGTTCGAGCTCCACCCTGGTACAGGAACCCAGAACCAGGACTCCGGGAGTGCCGAGCAGCGAGCGGAACAGGCTGAGGGGGTTGGTCGTTCCGTCGGGCAGGTGCAGCGGACTGAGGGCGCCACTGAGGTACACCACGAGGGACCGGTGAGAACGGACCTCGCTCAGCAGCGCGGTCACCAGGTCGATGCCCCGGCCCCGGTGCTGCGGGTCGGCGAGCAGAGTACCCAGGTCCAGCGACCGCACGGTCCGGTGCTGCAGGGCCGGCGGCACGTCACCCGCGGCGACGCTCTGCGCGAAGCCGAACGCCACCGCCGTCTTGCCGACGCCGGGTTCACCGACGAGCAGCGGCACGTTCCTGTTCCGGCGGGTGAGGATCTGGACGACCCGCTCGATCTCCTTCGTCCGCCCGACCACCGGATCGAGCCTGGACTGCCGGGCCGCCGCGGTGAGATCGCGACCGCACTGGTCGAGAAGGGGCCATGCCTGCTCCGCCTTGGCCGGCTCGTCGAACTCCCTCTGACGGCGTTCGGCCAGGACGCGCCTGACCTGCTGCCGTGCGATGTCCAGATGGGTGCCCAGCCGCATCAGGACCTGGGCGGCGACGCCTTCGCCGGCACGTGTCAGGCCGAGCAGGAGGTGCTCCGGGCTGATGTCGTTCCGCCCGTCGTGCTGTGCCTCGTCCAGGGAGAATTCGAGCACGTTCTTGGCGCGTGGCGTGAACGGAAGCGGGTTCTTCGGCGCCGGCTGCTGGCCCAGCCCGATGATCTCCTCGACCTCCCGGCGGACCGCTGCGAGAGAAATGCCGAGATCCTCAAGGGCTTTGGTGGCGACACCGGCACCCTCGTGGGTCAGGCCCAGGAGGATGTGCTCGCTGCCGATGTAGTTGTGGTTGAGCATCCGGGCTTCTTCTTGAGCCAGAACGACGACACGGCGAGCCCCGGCATCGAAGCGGTCGAAGAGCGTCGCCATCAACCACCCTCCCTGTCCACGGCGCTGCGGAGATCCTCTTGTGCCCGCCTGGTGTGCGGATGCTCCCCGCCGAGAATCCGTTCGCGCTCCGTCACCAGCTGGCGCAGCAGGGCCACGGCTTCGTCCTTCGCCCCCAGCAGCAGGAGGTTGCGCGCCAGCATGTGCCGGGTGCGCAGCGTATGGAGGTCCTCGGCGCCGAGCACGCGACCCCGGTCGGCGAGCAGGACCCGCAGCATGCCGACGGCCTCCTCCCGGTAGCCGGCCTCGCCGAGATTGACCGCGAGGAACTGCCGGGTGCGCAATGTGTCCTCGTGGTCCGGGCCGAGCAGCTGCAACTGGTCGGCGAGGAGCTGGCGCAGCAGCTGGGCGGCGGTCATCGCGTCGCCTGCGCCGCCGAGGCTGTGCGCGTACGACTGACGGGTCCGCAGTGTGTCGACGTGCTCCTGGCCCAGGACGCGGACCTGCTCGTCCAGGATCTTCTGCAGCGCGTCCGCAGCCCCCTTCCAGTCACCGTCCTTGCCCTGCTGTACGGCGGCGACGTGCTGCTTGCGCAGCTCAGGGCCGGCCGTGGCGGCGAAGGCGCGGTTGACACCGAGGGCGAGCCGGCTGGCTGTGCCGGCGCCACGGTTGAGCGGCACGGGCAGCCCCTCGGCCGTCATGTTCTGCCTGAGCCGTTTGTACAGGTCCTCGATGGTCAGCAGCTCGGGTCCGCCGACGATGCCCTCCCGCAGGAGGCGCATCAGGCGTCCGGAGAAGGCGGTGTGCGGTTCCCCGGCGAGGGCGAGGGCGAGTTGGTCGCGCGCCGCCGACGTCAGGACGTAGGTCCCCGCCACTTCGAGCTGCCCGATCTCCGTGGCGCCGTCTCCCGCCATGGTGCCGGTGAGGGCCCGGCCGGAGAAGCAGCAGTCGATGATCACCAGCTTGTTGACGGCTGGGCTGTTGAGCACCGCGTGCCGCAGCTTGTCGTATTCGAGGGAGTTGAACTCCGGGTGAGCCAACTCGCTGTCCGGCAGGGCGAGGGACAGGTCCCAGCGTGGCTCGCTGATGAGGCCGTGCCCGGCGTAGTAGATGAGGAGCAGATCCTCGGCTTCGGTGACCGCGGCCCACAGTCGCTGACCGACGGTCCGCAGGTCCCCTTCGTCGAGCAGCACCGTGCAGTGGTCCTCGGGGACCACCCCGTAGACCTGGTCCGTCAGCAGCTCAGCCAGGTCGGTGATCGTACGGTGGACGGCCGGCAGGTCGGGGAGCGCCGGATCGGAGTACTGACTGGCCCCGATCAGCACGATCCGGGAGCGCTGTGGATCGGGAAGACGCACGTCACTCCTGTACGTCCGAGTCCTGCCCCGGCTCCGGCTGCTCCTGCAGGGCCTGATGCAGGAGCTTCTCCACGTCGGCGCGCTTCACGCGTTTCGCGTCGATCTCGACGGTCGCCCCGCCTTCGCGCCGGACCTTGAGCCGGACGTCACTGCGGCGCGGATGGGCGAGCCAGGTGCGCAAGGAGGTGACCAGTGCGGTGACCGTGCCGCCGGTGCCGAGCGCCACGGTCAGGGTGTCGAGTACGGCTCCGAGCTCTTGCGGACCGGGCGTGTGACCGGTCCGGCGCACCCGGCCGGCAAGCTCGGGTTCCCCTCCGAGCCAGCCCGCCAGCGACTCGGTATCGGCCACAGGTGCCTCGCTCAGCACCGAAATCTCCGCAGTAGCCACGGCTCCCCCGAATGTCCTTGTGCGCCAAGGGCGTTGAGAGGGGCCAGTCTAGAACAGCGGCCCCACCTCCACGCCGCACTGCGGAAACGCACTCAAGGACCCTCAGCCGACGTCGTCCTTGCCGTAACGCCGGAACTCCGACGTGCGGGATGCCCATGGCCGGGTAGTCCGCGAGCTTCTCGCCGTAGTCGTTGTTCGGGTTGGACGGCGAGACGATCTCGATGGCGGCCGGCACCCGCGTCGCGTCGACGGCCAGGCCCTCCTCGTCGAGCACGGACTCGGGGATGACGACGGCGTCAGGGCGGCGCATACGGCCGATCGCAGGGTCCTCGATCACCGGGCCGTTGGCGCAGACGCAGCCGGGGTGGGTCTGAGGCAGCAGGGCGTCGAGCTGCTCGCGGGTGCGGCGGATCACCCCTTCGCGGCGCTTGGACGCGCGCCGCATGGCCAGCACCGGGCCGGAGGGGCCGATCTCCACGGTCCACGCCCCTGGAAGTCCCTGCGCATACGCGTCGAGTTCCTCGGCGAGGGCACGCGTCCTGGGGTAGTCCACGTGCCGAGGTTAGTGGCCAAACCCTTCCGGACCCTCCGCTGTCACACCCCACCGGTAACGTCGGATCATGGCTCAAGCGGAGGGGACCCCGTACGGCGGCGCGGAGGCGCGGCGGCTCGCCACGGTCGAAGGCGTGCTGGAGCGGATCACGTACGCCAACGAGGAGAACGGCTACACCGTCGCCCGGGTGGACACCGGCAGAGGCGCCGGTGATCTGCTCACGGTCGTCGGCGCGCTGCTCGGGGCCCAGGTGGGGGAGTCCCTGCGGATGGAGGGGCGCTGGGGGTCCCACCCGCAGTACGGCAAGCAGTTCCACGTCGAGAACTACACGACCGTGCTGCCGGCCACCGTCCAGGGCATCCGGAGATATCTCGGCTCCGGGCTGGTCAAGGGCATCGGGCCGGTCTTCGCCGACCGGATCACGCAGCATTTCGGGACGGACACGCTCCGGATCATCGAGGAGGAGCCGAAGCGGCTCGTCGAGGTGCCGGGGCTCGGGCCGAAGCGGACCAAGAAGATCGCCGACGCCTGGGAGGAGCAGAAGGCGATCAAGGAGGTGATGCTGTTCCTGCAGACCGTGGACGTGTCCACCTCCATCGCCGTGCGCATCTACAAGAAGTACGGCGACGCCTCGATCCAGGTCGTCAAGGAGCGGCCCTACCGGCTCGCCTCCGACGTGTGGGGCATCGGCTTCCTCACCGCCGACAAGATCGCCCAGTCCGTCGGCATCCCGCACGACAGCCCGGAGCGGGTCAAGGCGGGCCTGCAGTACGCGCTGTCGCAGTCCGCCGACCAGGGGCACTGCTATCTGCCGGAGGAGAAGCTCATCTCCGACGCCGTCAAGCTGCTCGGCGTCGACACCGGGCTCGTCATCGAGTGCCTGGCCGAGCTGGCCCAGCCGGGCGAGGACGGCGAGGAACCCGGTGTCGTACGGGAGAAGGTGCCGGGGAACGACACCGACGAGCCCGTCACCGCCGTGTACCTGGTCCCGTTCCACCGGGCCGAGCTGTCCCTCTCCTCCCAGCTGCTGCGGCTGCTGCGCACCGACGAGGACCGGATGCCGGGCTTCAAGTCCGTGCAGTGGGACAAGGCACTCGCGTGGCTCAAGCAGCGCACCGGCGCCGAGCTGGCGTCCGAGCAGGAGGCGGCCGTCAAGCTGGCGTTGACCGAGAAGGTCGCCGTCCTCACCGGTGGTCCGGGCTGCGGCAAGTCCTTCACGGTCCGTTCGATCGTCGAGCTGGCCCAGGCCAAGCGGGCCAAGGTGCTGCTCGCCGCGCCCACCGGGCGGGCCGCCAAGCGGCTGGCCGAGCTGACCGGGGCGGAGGCGTCCACCGTGCACCGGCTGCTGGAGCTGAAGCCGGGCGGGGACGCGGCCTACGACCGTGACCGGCCCTTGGACGCCGACCTCGTGGTCGTCGACGAGGCGTCGATGCTGGATCTGCTCCTGGCCAACAAACTGGTGAAGGCCGTACCGCCGGGGGCCCATCTCCTCTTCGTCGGGGACGTCGACCAGCTGCCGAGCGTCGGCGCGGGCGAGGTGCTGCGGGATCTGCTGGCCGACGGCAGCCCCGTGCCCGCCGTGCGGCTCACGCGCGTGTTCCGGCAGGCGCAGCAGTCCGGCGTCGTCACCAACGCGCACCGGATCAACGCGGGGCAGCATCCGCTCACGGACGGGATGAAGGACTTCTTCCTCTTCGTGCAGGACGACACCGAGGAGGCCGGCCGGCTCACCGTCGATGTGGCGGCGCGTCGGATTCCGGCCAGGTTCGGGCTCGATCCCCGGCGGGATGTGCAGGTGCTGGCGCCGATGCACCGGGGTCCGGCCGGGGCCGGCACGCTCAACGGGCTGTTGCAGCAGGCCATCACCCCGGGGCGGCCCGATCTGCCGGAGAAGCGGTTCGGCGGGCGGGTGTTCCGTGTCGGCGACAAGGTCACCCAGATCCGCAACAATTATGAAAAAGGGAAGAACGGTGTCTTCAACGGCACCGTGGGCGTGGTCACCTCGCTCGACCCGGTCGACCAGCGTCTGACGGTGCTGACGGACGAGGACGAGGAGGTTCCGTACGAGTTCGACGAACTGGACGAGCTGGCGCACGCGTACGCGGTGACCATCCACCGTTCGCAGGGCAGCGAGTATCCGGCCGTGGTGATCCCGGTCACCACCGGCGCCTGGATGATGCTCCAGCGGAACCTGCTGTACACCGCGGTGACCAGGGCCAAACAGCTGGTCGTCCTCGTCGGTTCGCGCAAGGCGATCGGCCAGGCCGTGCGGACGGTGTCGGCGGGGCGGCGCTGCACCGCCCTGGACTTCCGGCTCATGGGCGCCATGGGTTCCACGGCCGCCGCGGGCTCCATCGCAAAAAATGATCGATCAAACGAGTCGTGAAGGTCACAGAGCACTTCCCGACGGGCAGAGAAGGGGGCAGGATGAGCAAGTTGGCGGCACTGAGTGCCGCCGATAAGCCCAATGGTCGACCCCGAGTGCACTCTCCTGAGCCAAATGGGGGATGGTAGAGACAGTCAGGGCAACCTCGAAGATGAGGCACAACGTCGGTGAGGGAAGACGTGAGCGACAACTCTGTAGTACTGCGGTACGACGGCAACGAGTACACCTACCCGGTGGTCGACAGCACCGTCGGCGACAAGGGCTTCGACATCGGGAAGCTGCGCGCCCAGACCGGTCTGGTGACCCTGGACAGCGGGTACGGCAACACCGCCGCCTATAAATCGGCCATCACCTACCTCGACGGTGAGGCCGGCATCCTCCGGTACCGCGGTTACCCCATCGAGCAGCTGGCCGAGCGCTCCACCTTCCTGGAGGTCGCCTACCTGCTGATCAACGGCGAGCTGCCGACCGTCGACCAGCTCACCGCGTTCAAGGACGAGATCACGCGGCACACCCTGCTGCACGAGGACGTCAAGAACTTCTACCGGGGCTTCCCGCGCGACGCCCACCCGATGGCCATGCTGTCGTCGGTCGTCTCCGCGCTGTCCACGTTCTACCAGGACAGCCACAACCCGTTCGACGAGAAGCAGCGCGACCTGTCCACGGTCCGCCTGCTCGCCAAGCTTCCGACGATCGCGGCCTACGCCTACAAGAAGTCGGTGGGCCACCCGTTCGTCTACCCGCGCAACGACCTCGGCTACGTCGAGAACTTCCTGCGCATGACCTTCTCGGTGCCGGCGCAGGAGTTCGAGCTCGACCCGATCGTCGTCTCCGCGCTGGACAAGCTGCTCATCCTGCACGCGGACCACGAGCAGAACTGTTCGACCTCCACCGTCCGCCTGGTGGGCTCCTCGCAGGCGAACATGTTCGCGTCGATCTCCGCCGGCATCAACGCCCTGTGGGGCCCGCTGCACGGCGGCGCCAACCAGTCGGTGCTGGAGATGCTGGAGGGCATCCGCGACGCCGGCGGCGACGTCGACTCCTTCATCCGCAAGGTGAAGAACAAGGAGGACGGCGTCCGCCTGATGGGCTTCGGCCACCGGGTCTACAAGAACTTCGACCCGCGCGCCAAGATCATCAAGGCCGCCGCGCACGACGTGCTGTCCGCGCTCGGCAAGTCCGACGAGCTGCTGGACATCGCGCTGAAGCTGGAGGAGCACGCGCTCTCCGACGACTACTTCGTCTCGCGCAGCCTCTACCCGAACGTCGACTTCTACACCGGCCTGATCTACCGGGCCATGGGCTTCCCGACCGAGATGTTCACGGTCCTGTTCGCCCTCGGCCGCCTGCCGGGCTGGATCGCCCAGTGGCACGAGATGATCAAGGAGCCGGGCTCCCGCATCGGCCGCCCGCGCCAGATCTACACGGGCGTGGTCGAGCGCGACTTCGTCCCCGTCGAGGAGCGCTGAGCCGCAGCCGACGCCTCGATGTGTGCCCCGTGTCCGGCGCTGCCGGGTGCGGGGCATCGTCGTACGACCCGTCAAGCGGTGAGCGGCAAGCGGCAGCGGTGAGCGGCAAGAGGTAAAGCAGAAGGCGCCCCGGTGCGCCGGTCCCCCCACGGGCCGGCGACCAGGGCGCCTTCCCGTGTCCCGGTGCGGATTCCCCCCACGGGATCCGGCCGGGCGCTTGCGAGAACAGCGCCTGAATCGCTGTCTGAGCACGCCGGGCGAGCCCGCCGTGCTCCAGTGATGTGTGCCGGGACAACGCACGCTGGGAGGGCCGCTCAAAGCTTCCCGGTGTACGCGTCCCGGCAACGCAGCTCTGGAGAAGTCCCCCAAGACGACTCCAGATGCCAGTAGGCGCCCCCCAAGACGCTTCCTGACATCGCCAACTTAGACCCTCGCACCCCTTCGGTGGTTGGGTTCACATCACTGTGATCTGTGTCTCTTGCATACGTCCTTTAAATGCGCAAGAGCCCCGATGCGACGATCGGAACCCCCGCGTAAGGAAGATGCGCGAGGCTTGTGAAGAGCTTATGTGAGGCTGCCGCCGGACTCCAGAGGGGCTCCGGTCTTGTGCTGTGACGAACACATCACAGACAGTTCACCGGAACGCCCGCAGCCGCAGGCTGTTGGTGACGACGAACACCGAGGAGAAGGCCATCGCCGCCCCCGCGATCATCGGGTTCAGCAGCCCCGCGGCGGCCAGCGGCAGCGCGGCCACGTTGTAGCCGAAGGCCCACACCAGATTGCCCTTGATGGTGGACAGCGTCCGCCGGGACAGCCGGATCGCGTCCGCGGCCACCCGCAGATCCCCGCGCACCAGCGTCAGATCGCTCGCCTCGATCGCCGCGTCCGTGCCGGTGCCCATCGCCAGGCCCAGATCCGCCGTGGCGAGCGCCGCCGCGTCGTTGACGCCGTCGCCGACCATGGCGACCGTCCGCCCCTCGTCCCGCAGCCGCCGTACGACGTCCACCTTGTCCTCGGGCAGCACCTCGGCGATCACCTGGTCGATGCCCACCTGGTGGGCCACCGCCTCGGCCACCGTCCGGTTGTCCCCGGTCAGCAGCACCGGCGTCAGCCCGAGCGCGCGCAGTTGCGACACCGCCTCGGCGCTGGTCTCCTTCACCGCGTCCGCCACCGCGAGCACACCCCGCGCCTCGCCGTCCCAGCCCACGACGACCGCCGTACGTCCGGCCCGCTCGGCCTCCTCGCGCACCCGGGCCAGCGCGGGCGGGAGCGTGTCGAACAGGCGGCCCACGGCCACCTCGCGGCCGTCCACACGCCCCCGCACGCCCCGACCGGGGACGTTGGCGAAGTCCTCGACGGGCGGCAGCTCACCGGCCCGCTCCTCGGCGCCGGCCGCGACGGCACGGGCGATCGGGTGCTCGGAGGCGTGCTCCAGCGCGCCCGCGAGCCGCAGCACCTCCTTCTCGTCGGCGCCCTCGGCGGCGTACACCTCCTGCAGGGTCATCCGGCCGGTGGTGACGGTGCCGGTCTTGTCCAGGACGACGGTGTCGACGCGGCGGGTGGACTCCAGGACCTCGGGTCCCTTGATCAGGATGCCGAGCTGGGCGCCCCGGCCGGTGCCCACCATCAGCGCGGTCGGCGTGGCCAGGCCCAGCGCGCACGGGCAGGCGATGATCAGCACGGCGACGGCGGCGGTGAACGCGGCCGTCGCGTCCCCGGTCGCGCCGAGCCAGCCGCCGCAGGTGGCGGCCGCGATCAGCAGGACGACCGGTACGAAGATCCCGGAGACGCGGTCGGCGAGCCGCTGCACCTCGGCCTTGCCGCTCTGCGCGTCCTCGACCAGCTTGGCCATGCGCGCGAGCTGGGTGTCCGCGCCGACCCGGGTGGCCTCGACGACCAGCCGGCCGCCCGCGTTGACGGTCGCGCCGGTCACCGAGTCCCCGACCCCGACGTCGACCGGCACCGACTCGCCGGTCAGCATGGAGGCGTCCACCGCGCCCGAGCCCTCGACGACCGTCCCGTCGGTGGCGATCTTCTCGCCGGGCCGCACCACGAACCGGTCGCCGACGGCCAGCCGGGACACCGGCACCCGCACCTCGCGGCCGGCGCGCAGCACGGCCACGTCCTTCGCGCCCAGCTCCATCAGCGCCCGCAGCGCGGCACCGGCGCGGCGCTTGGAGCGCGCCTCCAGATAGCGGCCCAGCAGGATGAACGCGGTGACGCCGGCGGCGACCTCCAGATACAGCGTGGAGGAGGCGTCGCCGCGCGCGGGCGTGAGGTCGAAGCCGTGCCGCATGCCGGGCATGCCCGCGTCGCCGAGGAACAGCGCCCACAGCGACCAGCCGAACGCCGCCGCCGTACCGACCGAGACGAGCGTGTCCATGGTGGCCGCGCCGTGCCGCAGGTTGGTCCAGGCCGCCTTGTGGAAGGGCCATCCGCCCCAGACGACGACCGGCGCGGCGAGCGTCAGCGACAGCCACTGCCAGTTGTCGAACTGCAGGCTCGGCACCATCGCCAGCAGGACCACGGGCGCGGCGAGGACGGCGGAGACGACCAGCCGCTGCCGCAGGGACGCCGGCTCGGCGTCCTGCGGAGGCTCCTGCTCCGCACCCTGTTCCGGCGGGGCGGGCGGCGCGGGCTCCTCGGCGGTGTACCCCGTCCTGACCACCGTGGCGATCAGGTCGGCGACCTCGGTCCCGGCGGGGTAGACGACCTTCGCCTTCTCCGTCGCGAAGTTCACCGTGGCGGTGACGCCGTCCATGCGGTTGAGCTTCTTCTCCACGCGGGCGGCGCAGGAGGCGCAGGTCATCCCGCTGATGAGCAGCTCGACCTCGGACGTCTCGGGGGAGGCCGTCGCGGGGGCCGGTGAGGTGCTGGACATGTCCGTACTACTCCTGGGAACGGACCGGGCCGTACAGATCCAGTATCAGCTGGTCGGTACGGCCCGGTCGGACAGATGCGCGAGATGTGCGGTGCGGCTCAGGCCTTGCCGACCAGCTCGTAGCCGGCCTCGTCGACGGCGGCGCGCACGGCCTCCTCGTCCAGCGGGGCGGCGGAGACGACGGTGACCTCGCCGGCGGAGGCGACGGCCTTCACCGAGGTGACGCCGGGGATCTCGGAGATCTCGGCGGAGACGGAGCCCTCGCAGTGTCCGCAGCTCATGCCGCTCACCTTGTAGACGGCGGTGACGGAACCGGGGGTGTCGGTCTGGGCGGTCATGTCGTTACTCCTCATCGAGGCGTGTGGGTCCGGTGGGGCCCCTCGGGGCGCCACCTCCCTTACTTTATACCCCTAGGGGGTATGAACGCCATCATCGGGCGGCCGTCGGCGCGTCCGGGCCGTGCACAGCGCGGGCCGGAAAGGGGCGAGTACCCCGCGCGGGGGTGCGCCCGGCGGGACGAGAGCCCCGGGATAGCGTGCGGTGGTCCGGCCGTCGGGGGTGAGAGAGGGACCTGTGCGCGCTGTGGTGTTCGAGCGGTTCGGTGAGCCCGCCGAGGTGCGGCAGGTGCCGGACCCGGCGCCCGCCGAGCACGGCGTGGTGGTGCGGGTGGCGGCCACCGGACTGTGCCGCAGCGACTGGCACGGCCGGCAGGGCCACGACCCGGACATCCTCCTGCCGCACGTCCCCGGGCACGAACTGGCCGGGGTGGTGGAGGCGGCTGCGGCGGCGTCGGCCTGTCCGCCGTGATGATCGCGGCGGCCTCGGGCGCCCGGGTGGTGGCCGTCGACCTCTCCGAGCGCGCCCTGGAACTGGCGCGCGGCTTCGGAGCGGTGGCCTGCGTGAACGCCGGGCGCGGACGCCCTCGGCCCACCCGTCACCTGCGCGGCCTCCGTGAACGGCCTGCGCCGCCGCGGCCGGCACGTCCAGGTCGGCCTGGTCACCTCGACGATCCCGCTGGCGGACGCACCGGCCGCGCTCGCGGCGATGGGCACGGCGGCGGGCGCGGGCGTGACGGTCGTCGAGTCCTGACGGCCCGAAGTCACGGACTCCCACAGCCCCGAGCGCAACACGCCGCGCGCTGGCACCGGCGTGCGCCTTTGCTGCACTCGTGTCACGAACGCCCCGGTCCTGTCACACATGTCCCGGGTACGCGGGCCTTGCGTCACACCCGTTCGACAGCCCCTGCCCGTCCGCCGTCCGCCTCGTTCACCGAGCACAGGCTTGGTGAACGCCGGCGCAGCGCCCGGCTCCCCCGGCGGCCGTCCCCCGGCCGCCGCCGCGGCGCGCGCAGGGAGGTGCACGACATGACCGACCGCAGGCTCTGGTCGTACAAGGAGATCGCGGCGCACATCAAGGTGCAGCCGGACACCGTACGTTCCTACCGCAAGCACGGACTGCTGCCGCCGCCCGACCAGGTGGAGGGCGGCAAGCCCTACTGGTACGCCGAGACCGTCCGGGCCTGGGTGGCCTCCCGCCCGGGCAACCGGAACCGCCGGCAGGAGTGACACGCCCACCCGCCGTTCCGGGGCGGCAGGACGGGCCGCCGACGAGAGTGACGGGCCCCCGTTGCGGGGCAGCAGGGCGGGCCGGACCTGCTGCGTCAAGTCCGGCCCGCCGGCTTCCTGGCCGCCCCCCCGTGCCGCGCGACCGGCTGGTTGCAGAGCCTGCCGTCAGCGCCGGGCGCGGGTCTTGGAAAAATCCGCACTCGGCGAGAAGGGCGACGCAGCGCCACCGCCGGGCAGCAGCAGGCTCGTCGCCTCACCGCTGATCCGGTCGGCCATCGGTGACCCGGCCGGCGGCAGCCGCCGTGCCGCCGCGAACTGGCCCGGGGTGCAGCCGGTCATCGCCCGGAACTCGCCGCTGAGGTGCGCCTGGTCGTAGAAGCCGCAGGCCGCCGCCGTCTCCGCCTGGCCCCGCCCGGCCGCCAGCAGCCGCCGGGCCCGCTCCAGCCGCAGCACCCGTGCCGCGACCTTCGGCGCCAGACCGATCTGCCGGCGGAACCGGTTCTCCAGCTGCCGCACGCTCCAGCCGACCTCCTCGGCCAGCCGGGGCACCGGGAGCGTGCCGCCGGTGCGCGCCAGCTCCGCCCAGGCGTGCGCGACCCGCGCCGAGGCCGGGGCGGCGCCGGCCGACCAGTGGGCGAGGGCCTCGTCCAGCAGCGCGAAGCGTTCCGGCCAGGCGGGCAGCGTGGCGAGCGCGGCGGCCAGTCCCGCCAGCCGGCCCGAGCCCTGTCCGTGCGGCAGCTCGTCGGGGTGGACGACCCGGTCGGCCAGCTCGTGCTGCGGGGTGCCGAACAGGCTGAACGCCATCCACGGGGCCAGCAGCACTTCGACGCCGGCGAACCGGCCACCGTGCCCGCCGACGGCCGCGGTCGTGGTCGGGCCGCAGAACAGCGACGTCAGCGTGACCGGCGGGCTGCCGCCCCGGGAGACGCTCAGCGGTTCCTCGAAGCCGAGCACCAGTGTGGCCGCGCCGATCGGCGCCTCCAGCCGGCGCCGGGGCCCGCGCAGGGCGAGCCGTATCCCGCGGTAGCTGAGGACGCCGGGGCGCAGCCGGGGGTGGGGCAGCGCGAGGACCGTCTCCCAGGAACCGGCCGGGCCGCCGCCCCCCGACCGCTCACGCACCACGTCCGCCATCGCCGCCTCCCGCCCCACCGGAAGGCATCCCCGCCTCCCGCCCCCGCCGGAAGCCCTCCATGGTGCTACGGCACGGCCGCGACCGGAAGGAGGACAGGGCCGTCGGCCTACTCCCCACAGAAAATCGTCCGAATGTCCGGACAAAAGATTGACAGGCCTTCGCGTACGGGACTACAAAACCGGGGAGAGCCGGACACGAAGGGAAGCCGATGGCGTACGACCTGATCACCATGGGGCGGATCGGCGTGGACCTCTACCCGCTGCAGACGGGGGTCCCACTGGCCGAGGTGACCACCTTCGGGAAGTTCCTCGGCGGCTCGGCCGCCAACGTCGCCGTCGCCGCCGCCAGGCTCGGCCGCCGCAGCGCCGTGATCACCCGTACCGGCGACGACCCCTTCGGCACCTATCTGCACCAGGCGCTGCGGGACTTCGGCGTCGACGACCGCTGGGTCACCCCCGTCCCCGGACTGCCCACCCCGGTCACCTTCTGCGAGGTCTTCCCGCCGGACGACTTCCCGCTCTACTTCTACCGGCGGCCCAAGGCCCCCGACCTGGAGATCGACGCCCACCAGCTGGACCTGGACGCCGTGCGGGAAGCGCGCGTCTTCTGGGTCACCGGCACCGGCCTGAGCGAGGAGCCCAGCCGTACGGCCACGCTCGCGGCCCTCGCCCACCGGGCCAGGGCGGCCACGACGGTCTTCGACCTGGACTGGCGCCCGATGTTCTGGTCCGATCCCGGCGCGGCCCGCCCCTTCTACACCGAGGCCCTGCGCCACACCACCGTCGCCGTCGGCAACCTCGACGAGGTGGAGGTCGCCACCGGCCACCGCGACCCCCACGCCGCCGCCCGCGCGCTGCTGGCGGCCGGGGTCGAGCTGGCCGTCGTCAAGCAGGGACCCAAGGGCGTCCTGGCCGTCCACCGCGACGGCGACGTCGCCGAGGTCCCGCCGCTGCCGGTGAACGTCCTCAACGGGCTCGGTGCGGGCGACGCCTTCGGCGGCTCCCTGTGCCACGGGCTGCTCGCCGGCTGGGACCTGGAGACCACCATGCGACACGCCAACGCCGCCGGAGCCATCGTCGCCTCCCGACTGGAGTGCTCCTCCGCCATGCCGACGCCCGCCGAGGTGGAGGCCGCGCTGAGCGCGGGGGCGGTCCGGTGAGGGCGGGCCGGGTGGGCGGAGCGGCCCACGACGTGCCGTACGAGCAGGGCGGCGGGGACGGGCGGGCGCCCGCAGCCGGCCCCACCGTCGAAGTGGACGTCGCCGAGCTCGTCCGCATCCGCAGCCACCACCCCGAGGCCATCGCCGAGGCCGCCGCCCGCCGTGCGCGCCGGCCGCTGCTCGCCGAGGCCGGACGGCTGATGATCGTCGCCGCCGACCACCCGGCCCGCGGCGCCCTCGGTGTCGGCGGCCGGCACCTGGCCATGGCCGACCGGGCCGACCTGCTGCGCCGGCTGTGCACCGCGCTGGCCCGGCCCGGCGTCGACGGCGTCCTCGCCACCGCCGACATCCTGGAGGACCTGCTGCTGCTCGGCGCGCTGGACGGCAAGGTCGTCATGGGCTCGATGAACCGCGGCGGCCTGGCCGGCGCCCGCTTCGAACTCGACGACCGCTTCACCGGCCACCGCCCCGAGGACATCGAGCGGCTCGGCTTCGACGCGGGCAAGCTGCTGCTGCGCATCGACTACGACGACCCCGGCTCCCTCGCCACGCTGGAGGCCGCCGCCCGCGCGATCGACGCGATGGCCGCGCGCCGGCTGCCGGTCTTCGTCGAGCCGTTCATCAGCCGCCGCGGCGCCGACGGCCGGCTGCGCAACGACCTGTCCGCCGAAGCCGTCATCCGCTCGATCGCCATCGCCTCGGGCCTCGGCGGCAGCTCGGCCTACACCTGGCTGAAGGTGCCGGTCACCGACGACCCCGACGACATGCCCGCGGTGATGGCCGCCTCCACGCTGCCCGCCGTGCTGCTCGGCGGTGACGTCGGCGACGGCGAGGAGGACCGGGCGGCGGCGCTGAAGAGCTGGCACGGCGCACTGCGGCTGCCCACCGTGCGCGGCCTGATGGTCGGCCGCTCCCTGCTGTATCCGCCGGACGGCGATGTGGCCGCCGCCGTCGACGCGGCCGTCGCCCTGCTGCCGGGACCGTCCCTGTGAACTTTCCCTACCTCCGCCACCTCGCTGCTTGTACGGTGCAGTCAGCACCCGGCAGGACCGCGGGTCCGGAGTTCCCACCGATCGCCTCCGGCGCGGGAGGCCGCTTCGCCCTGGCAGGAGCGAAGTGCGAGCGACGACTCCCCGCCCGCTACGGCCCCGCGCCGGAGGTCCCCGCCGGCCGTCCCCGTCCCGGCCCGCCGCCCGCCCGGCTCATCTGTCTATCCCGGCTTCGAAACGGCAGACAGAGTGTCGGGCGCGCATCCCGCCCGGGCCTGCTGGGATGGAGGTGTGACGTGATGGCGACCCGACAGTCGGCGGTCACGGCACACGAGCTCTACCCACGGCACGTCTCGACCCGACGCCGCCATCTGTGAAGGAGTAACTGGGCATGACGAAGATCGTCAACCACTGGATCGGCGGCAAGACCGCCGAGGGCACGTCGGGCACCTACGGTCCGGTCACCGACCCGGCGACCGGCGAGGTCACCACGAAGGTCGCCTTCGCGTCGGTTGAGGAGGTGGACGCGGCCGTCGCGGCGGCCAAGGACGCCTTTCTCACCTGGGGTCAGTCCTCGCTGGCCCAGCGCACCACGATCATGTTCCGCTTCCGGGCGCTGCTGGACCAGCACCGCGACGAGATCGCCGCGCTGATCACCGCCGAGCACGGCAAGGTGCACTCCGACGCCCTCGGCGAGGTGGCCCGCGGCCTGGAGATCGTCGACCTGGCGTGCGGCATCAACGTGCAGCTGAAGGGCGAGCTGTCCACCCAGGTCGCCAATCGTGTGGACGTCTCCTCGATCCGGCAGCCGCTGGGCGTGGTCGCGGGCATCACGCCGTTCAACTTCCCGGCGATGGTGCCGATGTGGATGTTCCCCATCGCGATCGCCTGCGGCAACACCTTCGTGCTCAAGCCGAGCGAGAAGGACCCGTCGGCGTCGATCCGCATCGCCGAGCTGCTCGCGGAGGCCGGGCTGCCGGACGGCGTGTTCAACGTCGTGCACGGCGACAAGGTGGCCGTCGACCGGCTGCTGGAGCACCCGGACGTCAAGGCGGTGTCCTTCGTCGGCTCCACCCCGATCGCCCGCTACATCCACACCACCGCCTCCGCGCACGGCAAGCGCGTCCAGGCGCTCGGCGGCGCCAAGAACCACATGCTGGTCCTGCCGGACGCCGACCTGGACGCCGCCGCCGACGCGGCCGTCTCCGCCGCCTACGGCTCCGCCGGTGAGCGCTGCATGGCGATCTCCGCGGTCGTCGCGGTCGGCTCGATCGGCGACGAGCTGGTGGAGAAGATCCGCGAGCGCGCCGAGAAGATCAAGATCGGCCCGGGCAACGACCCGGCGTCCGAGATGGGCCCGCTGATCACCAAGGCCCACCGCGACAAGGTCGCCTCCTACGTGGCGGGCGCCGCCGCCGAGGGCTGTGAGGTCGTCCTGGACGGCACCGGCCACACCGTCGACGGCTTCGAGGACGGCCACTGGATCGGCCTGTCGCTGCTGGACAAGGTGCCGACCAGCGCCAAGGCCTACCAGGACGAGATCTTCGGGCCCGTCCTGTGCGTGCTGCGCGCGGACACCTACGAGGAGGGCGTGGCCCTCATCAACGCCTCGCCGTTCGGCAACGGCACCGCGATCTTCACCCGGGACGGCGGCGCCGCCCGCCGCTTCCAGCTGGAGATCGAGGCCGGCATGGTCGGCGTGAACGTCCCGATCCCGGTGCCGGTGGGCTACCACTCCTTCGGCGGCTGGAAGGACTCCCTCTTCGGCGACCACCACATCTACGGCAACGACGGCACGCACTTCTACACCCGCGGCAAGGTCGTCACCACCCGCTGGCCCGACCCGTCCGAGGCCCCGGCGGGCGTGGACCTGGGCTTCCCGCGCAACCACTGACACACCCGCGTGACACCGGTGCCCCGCACCTCCCGAGGGAGGGGCGGGGCACCGGCGCGTGATCAGCCCTGCGTGCCCTGCGCCGCCTCGCGCTGCTTTCTGACCTGCTCGCTGAGGTCGCCGGTGTCCCCGGCGGGCGGGGCGGTGACCGGCTTCGTGGCGCCGAACTTCAGGAAGTCCATCGTCACGGTCATGCCGGCGGCGCTCTGCTTCATCCGCACCGGCAGGTCCTTGCCGTCGACCCAGATGTCGCAGGTCAGCTTGGAGCCGCCGGCCCTCAGGCTCTGGATGACGGCCTTCTTCTCCGCCGCGCTGAGCCTGGTGCTCTTGTTGACCTGCTCCTCGTCCACGCTGCCCCGGTAGTGGGTGACCTTCTTGCCGAGGACCGTCTCCTCGCCGAGGTCCTGCACGTCCGTGGAGGCGCGCATGGAGCGCAGGGACGCGGTCGGGTCGGCGTTGGCCGTCATGTTGTCCACGGCCGCCTGGCCGAGCAGGGCCGAGATGTCGATGCGCATCCAGTGCTTGCCCTTCAGCGGGCCGCGCGGCTGCGGGTCGATGCCGTAGTAGTAGGCGCCGTCGACCATGATGACCCGCGTCGTCGGATCGTCCTGCAGGGTGCTCATCCGGGCCGCGGCGGTGTCCATCGCGACGTCCATCGCCGGGCCGTCGCCCCAGGAGTAGGTGCCGTCCATGCCGACCGGCTTGCCGGCCGCACCGAGCGTGGTCGTCGTCCTGATCTCGGCCGAGCCGAGCTGCTGGGTCCGGTCCGAGACGCGCGCCAGCGCCGCCATCGCCTGGTCGGCGCTCTTGGCCGCCACCTTGGCCGACTCCGCGCTGCACGCGGAGGTCGCCACCAGCGCCGCCGCCGTGCACCCCACCCAGACGGCCGTGTGCTTCAGCTTCATGAGTCCCCACCCGTTGCTGTGATTCAACTGTGGCTGCCGACTCTAGCGGGCCCCACCGACAGTCCAGGGGCGGCCCGAGGGCGTCCGGATACCGGACGGGCTGACATTTTTTTGACACGTTCGCTGCGGTTCCCGTTTACCCGGGACGAAACGGGTGACGAAGGGGTTGCGCCTAGTTGACCTTTGAAACCAAGGTCACATTGCGAGCAGGTTGCGTGGTCGCACCAATAGGACGTCACAGCCTGGGAAAGTCATGCGCAGCTCACCACTGTGCAAGTACGGATTCCGAAGGTAATCGGCCATTGACGTGGTGGTTTTCGTCGGGGTTCCATTCAGCGCCGGGAGCGGATGAAGAGAC
The DNA here is from genome assembly GCF_002920535.1 of Streptomyces sp. Ru71. GTDB lineage: Bacteria > Actinomycetota > Actinomycetes > Streptomycetales > Streptomycetaceae > Streptomyces. Next base: position 142,102 of record NZ_PQSS01000007.1, read on the forward strand.
GTACGACGATCCGCCGGAGGCGATAGCGCTCCCGCCCCCACCGCAGTCACACGAGTCGATCGGAACCGCCGCATGACCGACACGCTCCGCTCTGTCGAGACAGCCGTCATAGAGGCAGCAGACGCCCCCCGGAAGCTCAAGCGCTCGATCGGAGTGGTCGGCGGCACGCTGCTGACACTGTCCTGCGTCACGCCCGCGTCCACGTTGTTCGTCGTGGTCCCCGATCTATTCGGCTCGCTCGGCACCGCCACCGCCCTGACGATCGCCATCGGCTCCCTCCTCTGTATCGCCGTGGCGTTCTGTTACTCCGAGCTGGGCACCCTCATCCCCAGCGCGGGCGGCGAGTACGCGATCGTGTCGACGATGGCCGGACGGCTCGCCGGCTGGCTGGTCTTCGTACTGTCCCTGCTGGTGGTGATGATCGTGCCGCCGGTGATCGCGATGGGCACCGCGGACTACCTCGCCCCGATCGTCCACCTCGACCCGTCCATGACCGGCGCCGGCGTGATGCTGCTCGCCACCCTCGCCGGCCTGCTCGACCTGCGCGCCAACGCCTGGATCACCGGCATCTTCCTGGTCCTGGAGGTCGTCGCCGCCGGTGTCGTGGCACTGCTCGGCTTCACCCACGGCCACCGCGGGGTGGGCAGCCTGGTGTCCATGCAGGTGGCCGGCGCCGACGGCCACACCGACACCGTGACCGCCATGCTGGTCGTCTCCGGGCTCGCCATCGCCCTCTTCGTCACCCAGGGCTTCTCCACCGCGATCTACCTCTCCGAGGAGCTGGAGAACCCGCGCCGCAACGTCGCCCGCACGGTCCTGGCCACCCTCGCCATCTCCACGGTCGTCATCCTGGTCCCGGTCGTCGCCATCACCCTGGGCGCCGGTGACCTCAAGGAGCTCACCGGCGGCGACATCAGCTCCATGGTCACCGCCTGGTCCAACTCCGCCGTCGGCACCTTCGTCAGCCTCTGCGTGGCCCTCGCGATCATCAACGCGGGCATCGTCATGGTCATCCAGAACTCCCGCGTGCTGTTCGCCTCCGCCCGCGACAAGGCCTGGCCCGAGCCCGTCAACAATGCCTTCTCCAAGCTCGGCCGCTTCGGCTCCCCGTGGGTCGCGACGCTCGCGGTCGGCGTTCCCGGCGCCGTCCTGTGCTTCGTCAACCTCGACACCCTCTACGGCGTGACGGGCGTGTCCGTGACCGGCATGTACCTGCTCGTCGCCGTCGCCGCCCTGCTCGCCCGCCGCGGCTCCCACAAGGCGACCCCCGCCTGGCGCATGCCGCTGTGGCCGGTGATGCCGGTCCTGCTGATCGCCGTCCTCGCCTACATCCTGGTCCAGCAGGAGGTCAGCTACCTGCTGTGGACCGGCGGCATCACCGCGGTGGCCACCCTGTACTGGGCCCTGTACCTGCGCCCGCGCCGCGACACCCGCTGGCTGGTGTCGATCCCGGAGGACGCCCAGGCCTGACGCCTCCCCCACGAAGGCCCCGCACCGGACACTCCCGGCGCGGGGCCTTCGCGTTCCCAGACCTGGCGTTGCCCTCAAGGCGGACGGCACTGCAGCCCCCCCAGGGGCGCGGGGAACTGCGCGAGCAACCCACCACGACCCGCACCCGGCCGACGGCACAGGCGCGGACCGAGGCATCCCCAGCGGCGCGGGGAACTGCGCGAGCGACCCACCACGACCCGCACCCGGCCGGAGGCACAGGCGCGGGTGTCCGCCTACCGCGACCGCGGTACGCCGCGGCCCCGCCGTACTCCCGGGGAAGGGGCCGGGCATCGGCCCCGAGGCTGCCGCCGTTGTCGGTGGCGGCCCGTACCGTGGACGCATGGATCTTCGCCTGCCCGGTCTGCGGGCGCTGCTGCGAGGGCCCCGGCGGCTGCTGGCCGCCGGGGCCGCCCTCGTGGTGCTCGCCGGGGCCGGCACCTGGACGGCCGTCGCCTCCGACGACCCGGCCCCGGTGCACCGCACCGACCAGACGCTGGCCGTCGACGGCGTGCGCCTGGACACCTCCTACTTCACCGCCCGCTCCGCCGGCCGCCGCCCGGCCGTCCTGCTGGGGCACGGCTTCGGCGGCAGCAAGGACGACGTCCGCCGGCAGGCCGAGGACCTCGCCCGGGACGGGTACGCGGTGCTGACCTGGTCGGCGCGCGGCTTCGGCAGGTCCACGGGGAAGATCGGCCTCAACGACCCGCGCGGCGAGATCGCCGACGTCCGGGCGCTCACCGACTGGCTGGCCCGGCGGCCCGAGGTGCGGCTCGACCGGCCCGGCGACCCGCGCGTGGGCGTCGCCGGCGCCTCCTACGGCGGCGCGGCCGCCCTGCTCGCCGCCGGGTACGACAGCCGGGTCGACGCCATCGCCCCGGCGATCACCTACTGGAACCTCGCCGACGCCCTGTTCCCGGACGGCGTGTTCAAGAAGCTGTGGGCCGGCGTCTTCTTCTCCACCGGCGGCGGCTGCCGGACGTTCGAGCCCGAGCTGTGCCGGATGTACCAGCGGGTCGCCGAGTCGGGCCGGCCGGACGCCGAGGCACGGCGGCTGCTGACCGAGCGCTCCCCGTCCGCCGTGGCCGCCCGCATCAAGGTGCCCACGCTGCTGGTGCAGGGGCAGAGCGACTCCCTCTTCCCGCTCGGGCAGGCCGACGCCGCCGCACGGGCCATCCGGGCCAACGGCGCCCCCGTCGACGTCGACTGGATCGCGGGCGGCCACGACGGCGGCGACCTGGAGACCGGCCGCGTCCAGGACCGGGTCGGCGCCTGGTTCGACCGCTACCTGAAGGGCGACAAGGGCACCGCCACCGGGCCCGCCTTCCGCGTCACCCGCACCGGAGGCGTCAACTCCACCGACGGCACCGCCCAGCTGCGCGGCGCGAGCGGCGAGACCTACCCGGGCCTGCGCGGCAACCCGCGCGCCATCCCGCTCACCGGCGGCGCCCAGCGCGTCGACAACCCGGCTGGCGCCTCCCCGCCCGCCGTCTCCGCCCTGCCCGGCCTCGGCGGCGGCAGCGGCGGTGCCGGCCTCGCCCAGCTGTCCTCCCTCGGCCTGGGCGTCTGGCTGGACTTCCCCGGCCAGTACGCCGCCTTCACCTCGGCCCCGCTGACCCGCGACGTGACCATCACCGGCTCCCCGACGGTCACCGTCCACATCACCTCGACCAGCGACGACGCCGTGCTGTTCGGCAAGGTCTACGACGTCGGGCCGGGCGGCGCCCGCCCCGTGCTGCCCGCCCAGCTCGTCGCCCCCGTCCGCGTCGAGGGCGCCCGGGCCGGCAAGGACGTCACCCTGACCCTCCCGGCGATCGACCACGAGGTGCGGCACGGCCACCGCCTGCGCCTGGTCCTCGCCGCGACCGACCTCGGCTACGCCTCCCCGGCCGCCCCGGCGACGTACACGGTCTCCCTCAAGGGCGACCTCAGCGTGCCGACGGCGCCCGGGGTGACCACCGCCGCGGCCCCGCTGCCGTCCTGGGTGTGGTGGCTGCCCCTCGCGGGCGCCGTCACCGCCCTGGCCCTGCTGCTGACCGGCCGCCGCCGCACCGCCGCCACCGCACCCGACCCCGCCCTGGCCGACGTCCCGCTGCAGATCACCGACCTGAGCAAGAAGTACGCGGGCGGCGAGAGCTACAGCGTGCGCGAGGTGTCCTTCCGCGTGGAGAAGGGCCAGGTGCTCGGCCTGCTCGGCCCCAACGGCGCCGGGAAGACCACCACCCTGCGCATGCTGATGGGCCTGATCCGGCCCGACGGCGGCGAGATCCGCGTCTTCGGGCACGCGATCCGGCCCGGCGCACCGGTGCTGTCCCGCCTCGGCGCGTTCGTGGAGGGCGCCGGCTTCCTGCCGCACCTGTCGGGCCGGGAGAACCTCCAGCTGTACTGGCGGGCCACCGGCCGCCCGGCCGAGGACGCCCACCTGGAGGAGGCGCTGGAGATCGCCGGCCTGGGCAGCGCCCTGGACCGCGCGGTGCGCACCTACTCGCAGGGCATGCGCCAGCGCCTGGCCATCGCCCAGGCCATGCTCGGCCTGCCGGACCTGCTCATCCTCGACGAGCCCACCAACGGCCTCGACCCGCCCCAGATCCGCGAGATGCGCGAGGTGATGATCCGGTACGCGGCAGGCGGCCGCACGGTGATCGTCTCCAGCCATCTGCTGGCGGAGGTCGAGCAGTCCTGCACCCACCTGGTGGTCATGGACCGCGGCCGGCTCGTGCAGGCGGGCGAGGTCGGCGAGATCACCGGCTCCGGCGACACCCTGCTGGTGGGCACCGCCCACCCCGTGGAAGGCCCGGTCGTGGAGAAGGTGGCCGCGCTGCCCGGCGTCGCCTCCGCCGTCCGCACCGACGACGGGCTCCTGGTCCGGCTCGACACGGACGGCACCGCGCCCGCGCTGGTCGCCGAACTGGTCCGGCTCGACGTGCCCGTGACCTCCCTGGGCCCGCACCGCCGCCTGGAAGACGCCTTCCTCACGCTGATCGGAGGCTCCGCATGAGCACGCTGACCGAGCGGGGCGCCACGGCCTCCGGCTACCGCCCCGGCCGCACCCTGCCGCTGCGCGTGGAACTGGTCCGCCAGCTCAAGCGCCGCCGCACGCTCGTCATGGCCGCGATCCTCGCCGTCCTGCCCTTCGTGCTGGTCGTCGCCTTCGCCATCGGCGGCGACCCGGGCGCCCGCAACGGCCAGGTCACCCTGATGGACACGGCCACCGCGTCCGGCGCCAACTTCGCCGCCGTCAACCTGTTCGTCTCCGCCGGCTTCCTGCTGGTCATCCCGGTCGCCCTGTTCTGCGGGGACACGGTCGCCTCGGAGGCGAGCTGGTCGTCCCTGCGCTATCTGCTGGCCGCGCCCGTGCCCCGTTTCCGGCTCCTGACGTCGAAGCTGCTGGTCGGGCTCGGCCTCAGCCTGGCCGCGATGGTGCTGCTGCCGCTCGTCGCGCTCGCCGTCGGCACCGCCGCCTACGGCTGGGGACCGCTGGAGATACCCACCGGCGGCGCCCTCGACGCGGGCACGGCGCTGCAGCGGCTCGTGGTCGTCGTGGGGTACGTCTTCGTCTCCCAACTGGTCACCGCCGCCCTCGCGTTCTGGCTGTCGACGAAGACCGACGCCCCGCTCGGCGCGGTCGGCGGCGCGGTCGGGCTGACCATCGTCGGCAACGTCCTCGACGCGGTCACCGCCCTCGGCCACTGGCGCGACTTCCTGCCGGCGCACTGGCAGTTCGCCTGGGCCGACGCGGTCCAGCCCCGCCCGGAGTGGTCCGGCATGATCCAGGGCAGCGCGCTGTCGGTCACCTACGCCCTGGTGCTGTTCGCGCTGGCCTACCGGGGCTTCGCCCGCAAGGACGTGGTCAGCTAGCCGACGCGCGATCCCGCACGCCCCATTGACCATCGCCTACGCATGAGTAAGTTGACTTCCCGGTAAGCCGGCACGGCCAGTCGGCACCGTCAGCCGGCAATGCCAGTCCGCACCGCACGTACGCACCGCGAGTCCGCACCTCTCGCGACACCGCGATCGGAGCCGTCATGGGCGTAGGCAGGGATCTGAGACGGGCCGGGCGGCACGGGGATCTCGCCGCCCGCACCAGCACCGAGCTGATCAGGGACGCGTCCGGCACCGTACGGGAGGCCCGCACCGCCGCCCTGGTGCCGCACGCCACGACGGGCAGCGTCGCCGACCTGCCCCACACCAACGCGGCCGAGGCCCCGGACGCCGTCGTGCTGCGCCGCCGCGGATCCGACGGCACCTGGCGGCCCGTCACGGCGGCCGCCTTCGCCGCCGAGGTCACCGCCGTCGCCAAGGGGCTGGTCGCGGCCGGGCTGGAGCCGGGCGGCCGGGTCGCGGTGATGTCCCGCACCCGCTACGAGTGGACCGTCCTGGACTTCGCGATCTGGTCGGCCGGCGGCCGGAGCGTCCCCGTCTACGCCACCTCCTCCGCCGAGCAGATCGACTGGATCGTGCGCGACTCCGGCGCCGCGTACGTCGTCACCGAGACCGACGACAACGCCGCCACCGTCGCTGAGGCCACCGCCCGCCACCCCACACCGCCGCGCGTGTGGCGGATCGACGCCGGCGCGCTCGCCGACCTCACCGCCCTCGGCCGGGGCATCCCCGACGAGGAGATCGCCGAGCGCCGCGCCGCCCTCACCCCGGCCACCGTCGCCACCGTCTGCTACACCTCCGGCACCACCGGCCGCCCCAAGGGCTGCGTCCTCACCCACGCCAACCTGCACGCCGAGGCCGCCAACACCGTCGAACTCCTGCACCCCGTCTTCCAGGCGGTCACCGGACAGACCGCCTCGACGCTGCTCTTCCTGCCGCTCGCCCACGTCCTGGGCCGCGCCCTGCAGATCGCCTGTCTGATGGCCCGCATCGAGATCGGCCACTTCCCGAGCGTGAAACCGGACGAACTGCGCCCGGCGCTCAAGGAATTCCGCCCCACCTTCCTGGTCGGCGTGCCCTACCTCTTCGAGAAGATCCACGACACCGGCCGCGCCACCGCCGAGAAGCTCGGCCGCGGCGCCTCCTTCGACCGCGCCCACCGTGTCGCGGTGCGCTTCGGCGAGGCGTACCTGCGCCGCTTCCTCGGCACCGGCAAGGGCCCCGGACCCGGCCTGTACGCCGCGTGGGCCCTGTACGACCTGCTCGTCTACCGCCGTATCCGCAGGGAGCTGGGCGGCAGGATGCGCTACGCCATCAGCGGCGGCTCCCCGCTGGAGCGGGACCTCAGCCTCTTCTTCCTGGCGGCCGGCATCGTCGTCTACGAGGGGTACGGCCTCACCGAGACCACCGCCGCCGCCACCATCGTCCCGCCCCTCGGTCCCCGCCCCGGCACGGTCGGCCTGCCGGTGCCCGGCACCGCCGTGCGCATCGCCGACGACGGCGAGGTGCTCGTCAAGGGGCCCGTGGTCTTCGGCGGGTACTGGAACAACCCGGCCGCCACCGGCGAGGTCCTCGACGACGGCTGGTTCGCCACCGGCGACCTCGGCTCCCTCGACCAGGACGGCTACCTCACCATCACCGGCCGCAAGAAGGACCTGATCATCACCACCGGCGGCAAGAACGTCTCCCCGGCCGTGCTGGAGGACCGGCTGCGCAGCCGCCCGCCCGTCGGGCAGTGCGTCGTCGTCGGCGACCGGCGGCCCTTCGTCGCCGCGCTGATCACCCTGGACCCGGACGCCGTCGCCCACTGGCTGGCCGTCCACAAGCTGCCCGCCGGCACCCCGATGTCCGAGGTGGTCGCCGACCCGCGGATGCGCGCCGCGGTCCAGCGGGCGGTCGACCACGCCAACCGGGCCGTCTCCCGCGCCGAGTCCATCCGCGCCTTCGCCCTGCTGCCGGACGAGTTCACCGAGGCCAACGGGCTGCTCACTCCGTCACTGAAGGTCAGACGGCACGAGGTGGGCGTCCGCTACGCGCGGCAGATCGAGGAGCTGTACGGCGCCTGACGCCCCGTGACGTGCCGGGACGACGAACGGCGGGCCACCGGGGAACCGGTGACCCGCCGTGTCGCGGAGGCGAGGCTGGGGATCAGTCGTTCTCGGCGAGCACCGAGATGTCGTCCAGGACGTGCGACAGCGAGTCGTCGCCCTTGGCCTGCGTGGAGTTCTCCGCGCACTGCTGGTTCTGCGGCGAGGACAGGACCGGGATGTCCTGAACGCCGACGTTGACCAGGGCGAGGATGTTCTGGACGTCGGCCTTGACCGGCAGACCCACGCAGGGCTTGTTCAGCGAGCCCTGGACCAGCGAGAGCTGCGGGCTCTGGTCACCGGCGGTGGCCGAGTTGCCGAACTCCGACTTGGCGCCGTTGCCGCTGGCGGACCAGGTGCCGTCGCCGTCACCGTGGGCGAGGGCCTGGGGGGCGGTCGCCGCCGTCACACCGGCGAGCGTCGCGGCGAGAGCCGCGGTGGCCCACAGCTTCTTCATGTTCATTCCCTTTCGAAAAAGCGGACTCCGGGGGAGGAGCTGCATGATCGTCAACGTCTGGACAGCCGCCCGGGTTGCGGCTTGTGCCCCGATTGGAGTAGCGAGCCGCCGGAGGACCGGCGGCTCGCCGTGGGGCCGGCTGGGCCGGCCCCGGGCCCGGCGGACGGGCCCGACGGCCGAGGAAGGGCCGATCAGCCGTTCTCGGCCAGGACCGCGAGGTCGTCCAGGACGTGCGACAGCGAGTCGTCGCCCTTGGCCTGCGTGGAGTTCTCGGTGCACTGCTGGGTCTGCGGCGAGGACAGGATCGGGATGTCCTGAACGCCGACGTTGACCAGGGCGAGGATGTTCTGGACGTCGGCCTTGGCCGGCAGACCGATGCAGGGCTTGTTGAAGGAGCCCTGGATGAGCGCCATCTGCGGGCTCATGTTGCCGTACGTGGCCGAGTTGCCGAACTCCTGGTGGGCGCCGTTGCCGCTGGCGGACCAGGTGCCGTTGCCGTCGCCGTGCGCGAGGGCCTGCGGCGCGGCGGCCGCGGAGGCGCCGACGACGGAGATGGCGACCGCGGCGGAAGCCAGTACCTTCTTGATCACTTGCTTGTCCCTTCTGAAGAAACCCCGTCCACCGGAGCGCCCTGGTCAACTCCGCCCGGTCGGCTTGGTTCCTGCCATTCACTCCGATGGCCCACAGCACGGGGCTCCTGGACGAGCCGCCCCTAGCGGTCTTCCGTGAATTCCGCAGCGCTGAACGCGCCGATCGGGTGAAGACCCGCAACCAAACCCCGTCGGCCGGGTTGATGCGGGGGCAGGCAACGTGCGTCCTTGGCCAGAGGCCAGGAGCCAGGAAAGGAAAGCGAAATGCTGAAGAAGGCAACGGCCGCGGCGGCGGTCGCCGCGGCGATCGCCGGTATCTCGGCTGCGGCAGCCCCCCAGGCGCTTGCCACCGGCGACGGCAACTCCACGTGGTCCGCCAGCGGCAACGGCGCCCACGAGTCGTTCGGCAACTCGGTGACCAAGGGCAAGATGAGCCCGCAGGCCACCCTGGTCCAGGGCTCCGTGAACAAGCTCTGCGTCGGTCTTCCGGCCAAGGCGGACGTCCAGAACATCGTCGCCCTGGTCAACGTCGGTGTCCAGGACATCCCCGTGCTGTCCTCGCCGCAGTTCCAGGAGTGCGCCGAGAACTCCACGCAGGCCAAGGGCGACGACTCGCTGTCGCACGTGCTGGACGACATCTCGGTGCTCGCCGAGAACGGCTGACCCCCGCGCCGTACGCGTCGCGTCCGGGCCCGTCCGCGTTCTCCCGCGGGTGCCCGGGCGCGCATCGCGCGGTCCGGCCGACACGGACCGTCTTCCTTTCCCCGCCGTCGCGGCGGTGTATTTCCCTTCTCCCGCCCGAAGCCGGCGCTGATGCTGCATACGGGTTGACGCAGGGGTCCGGCGTGTCCATTGCGTGAAGTCGTTCGAGTGAATTACCCGGTGGCACACGTTCCGTGGATTCAGCGGATGTCTATCTCTCGTTCTGCAGCCTGCAGGTCATGGTGCGAGCCGTTCCGACTGTGCTCGCTCGGTTTCGCCCTAAAAGGCCGACCGACACCGGTGCATGACCGCAGAGAAGGGAAATTCCATGAAGAAGTGTGCTGCTGTCGTCGCCGGCCTGGTGCTGGCCCTGGGCGGCGCTGCCCCCGCGTTCGCCGACGGCGGTGCCGAGGCCGAGGGTGCCGCCGTCTACTCCCCGGGCGTCCTGTCCGGCAACGTCGTGCAGGTGCCGATCAACGCGCAGGTCAACGCCTGTGGCAACAGCATCGACCTGATCGGCCTGCTGAACCCCGCGGGCGGCGGCGCCTGCGTCAACGACTGACGACCGGACACCTCAGCCGCTCGGCTGTGACAAGGCCGGCCTTGGACAACCGCTTCACTGTGCCAAGGCCGGCTTTTCCCACTTCTCCCAGCAGGAAGAACACGAGATTGCGACAGACCCTGAGCAGGGGAGTGATCGCGGCCGCCGCCGCGACGAGCATTCTGTCCCTGTACGGAAGCCAGGCCCTCGCCGACGGGCACGCGGCCGGGGCGGCCCTCAACTCGCCGGGCGCACTGTCCGGCAACAGCGTCCAGGTCCCGATCGAGGTGCCTGTGAACGCCTGCGGCAACTCGATCGACGTCATCGCCGCACTCGACCCGGCGTTCGGCAACTCCTGTGCGGGTGCCGTGCGCTCCGCCCACTCGCGCGCCGCCGTTCCGGCCGACCACGACGGCGGCTACGGCGACCACGACAGCGGCTACGGCTACGGCGACGACGACACACCCGGCGGGGGCTACGACCACGTGCCGGGCGTCGGCCGCGCCGACCTGCCGGCCGTCGGCCACGTTCCGGCCGTCGGTCACGTGCCGGGAATCGGCCACGGCCACGGCCACGGTCACGGCCATGGGCCGGGCGGTGGCTACGGGGACGAGGAGGGCGGTGGCTACGGGGACGAGCAGGGTGGTGGTTACGGAGACACCCCGGGTGGCGGCTACGGCGACACCCCGGGCGGTGGCGGTTACGGGGACCACTCCTCCCCGCCCTACACCACACCGCCTCCGCACACCTCTCCGCCGGTGACGACGCCGCCCCCGAGCACGTCGCCGCCGTACACCACACCGCCTCCGCACACCTCTCCGCCGGTGACGACGCCGCCCCCGAGCACGTCGCCGCCGTACACCACACCGCCTCCCACGACGAGGCCACCGCACACCTCACCCCCGCCGCACACCTCGCCGCCTCCCACGACGAGGCCGCCGCACACCTCGCCGCCTCCCACCACCAGGCCGCCGCACACCTCGCCGCCGCCCCACACCTCCCCGCCGCACACCTCGCCGCCGCCCCACACCTCCCCGCCGCACACCACGCCCCCGCCGTACACCACGCCGCCGGGCGGGCACCACGGAGGCCACGGGCACCACGGGCATGACCACCCGAGCATGCCCGACACCGGAAGCGCCGCCATGCTGGCCGCCTCCGGAGTCAGCGCCGCGCTGATCGCGGGCGGCGTGATCCTGTACCGACGGGGTCGATCCGCGTCCCACCGATGACGCGTCGGCCCACGGCCCCGCACCCGGCACCCGGGTGCGGGGCTTTCGTGTTCCCGGCGTCACCTGTGCGGCGGAGCGGCTCACCCGGACGCGGCGGCGCGGTGGCACTTCTTCCTCTCGTATGACTGAGTGTCAGTACCTAACGGCGGGTCAGCAGGGCTCGCGCCGACGGTACGAGAGTGGAGGAGGGAGCAGGCATGGCCCCACAGCAGCGACGCGTCCGGTGCCGGCGGACGGCGGTCGTCGCGACCGCGCTCGCCGCGTCGGCGGCCCTGGCCACCGGCCCCGGTCACGCTACCGGCCCCGGTCACGCCATCGGCGCCGGCCCGGACTCCGGCGCCGGCATGGCACGGGCCACCGGCTCGCCCGCCCCCGCACCGGTCGCCCCGACGACCCCGGTCCCGTCCACGACAACGGTCCCGTCGACGACCCCCGCCCCGTCCACATCGCCGGCAACCGCCACCCCGCCCGGCCCCGCCTTCGGCGCCTACCTCGACTACGGGCCGCGCGGTGTGGCCCGGATGGCCGCGCTCAGCCAGTGGCTGGGCGGCGCCGAGATCCGCGTCGGGCACACCTATCTGCCCGGCGACCGCTGGCGGAACATCGAGGGCCCGCCCGGCTTCCTCGACGTATGGGCGCAGTGGCGGCGGCAGAAGGCCGACCGGATGTTCGTGCTCAACGTGCCGATGCAGGAGCGCAACGAGGAGCACGTCCCCGACGACGAGGTGCGCCGGCTGCTGCGGCAGGGCGCGGCCGGGCAGTACGACCACCACTTCCGCCGGCTCGCCGAACGGCTGGTGGAGCTTCAGGTGCCGGACACCGTGATCGTGCTCGGCTGGGAGATGAACGGCATCACCTACACCCACCGCTGCGGCCCCGACCCGCAGGCGTGGAAGACGTACTGGCGGCGGATCGTCACCGCCATGCGGTCGGTGCCGGGGCAGCGGTTCCGGTTCGACTACACGCCCAGCCGCGGCCGGGACGCCGTGCCCTGGACCGAGTGCTACCCCGGCGACGACACCGTCGACATCATCGGCATGGACGCCTACGACCAGCCGTCCGGGATGCCCTTCGACGAGCAGGTGAACGAGCCGTACGGGCTCAAGGACCACGTCGACTTCGCCAAGGCGCACCACAAGGCGGTCTCCTACCCGGAGTGGGGCCTGTTCCGCAACGGCGACAACCCCGACTACATGCGCCGGATGCTCGGCTGGATGGCCGAGCACAAGCCGGTCTACAACACGCTGACCGACTACTGCCCGCACGGCGTGTGGCAGTGCTCCGGCAATCCGCGCGCCGCCGAGGTCTACCGCTCCGTGCTGTCCGGCCAGGGCCGGCCCACGGCACCGACGACCCCGCCCGAGCCGACCGTGCCCACGACACCCACGATCCCCGAGCCCTCGACGACACCGCAGCCGTCCAGCAGCTGTTCGCCGCTCGACCTGGGCGACTGGGTGGAGCACTGGCTCGGCAGGAAGCTCTGCCTCAGGCTCGACTGGTGGTCGCGGGCCCACTGACCGCCGCGCGGCGCCGCAGCAGCTCCTTGGCGTGGCGCCGCGCGGCCACCTCGCACAGCGCCGCCGTCAGCAGCGGCGCGGTGCGCCGGCGGGCCAGCAGCAGCCGCTGGTTGACGACCGGTTCGGGCCGCCAGTGCCGCTTGTACGGCTCGTCGCCGCGCAGCAGGCTCAGCGTCCCGCGTCCGGCCGCGTACCCGGCGCAGGCGTCCAGCAGCATCACCGCCACGTCGGCCCGGCGCTCGCGCAGGCAGGGGTGGGCGCCGTACAGGTAACCGCCCGCCAGCCGGGGCGACAGCAGGGTCAGGTCGACCGCCACCACCTCGCCGTCCAGCAGGAACTCGGTGACCACCGCGTCCCCGGAGCGCACCATCGGGCCGGCCGCCCGCACCAGGTGGTCCCGGAAGCGGGGCCGCAGATGCTCGCCGGTGACGCCGCGGCCCCGCCACTGCAGCCGGTGCAGATCGAGCAGCCGCCCCAGCGCCCCGGCCACCTCGTCCGGGGCCACGGTCCGGCGCCGCACGCCGAGCGCGTCCAGCTTGCGCAGCTTGGCCCGCACCCGCTGCTGCGCCTTCGCCGAGGGCAGCCGGGCCACCAGGTCGGCGAGCGGCGCGGCGGGCAGCTCCAGGCACAGGGAGTCCTCGACCCGGCGCCTCGGGCCGCTCCAGCGGTCGTAGATCCGCTCGGCCGCGCCGCCGGGCCGTACCTCACGCAGGTCGATCAGCGCGGTGCGGGCGGCCGCCGTGAGCAGCTCCGTCAGCGTGGTGAGGGCGGCGTCGCCGTGGTCGTCGTCGACCAGGACGTCGCCGTAGTCGGAGATCGCCCCGCCCAGCGGCACCAGCGCGGGCAGCGGGTGGCGTACGGCGGTCAGCGGGGCCGCGGCGACCAGGTCGGCGCCGTGCCGCACCAGCAGCAGCCGCAGCCGGCCCGGCCGGCCGTAGGAGCGCCACCACGCGTGCAGCCAGGGGTGGCTCTGGAACGGGGTCGCGGTGGAGCAGCGCCGGTGCAGCCGGGTCCAGGACGGGCCCAGCGCGGCGAAGGCGGCCTCGTCGGTGACGAGTTCGGCCGTGTACGCGGCCGGTGCTCCGGTGCGGATCAGGGTCACGGCTTTTCCTGTCGGGGTCACAGCTTTTCCTGCGCGTCGGCGGCCAGGGCCGGCCCGGGCACCGAGGCGGGGCGGGTGGTGCCCTCGCTCTCGCGGCGCGGCCGCACCAGCAGCGCCAGGCCGGCGAGCAGCCCGCCGGCGCTTCCCCCGACCAGGGCGGTGAGCGCGGGGGACGGCGAGGACGGCTCGGCCGGCTCCACCGCGCGGGCGAACTGCTGCAGTTCGACATGGGTGGCGGCCTTGGTGTCGGCCGCGTGCCGGGTCAGGGCGCGGGCGACGGCGTTGGCCATGTCGGCGGCCTCGGCGGGTTCGGCGGAGGTGGCGGTGACGGAGATCATCGGGGCGTCCGGCGAGGTCTGCGCCTGCACACTGCCCGCCAGCTCCTTCACCGGAACCCCGGCCCACACCTGGGCGTCGCCGAGCACCGCGAGCTGGGTGGCGACCCGGCCGTAGGCCTGCGCGAAGCCGAGGGCGGTGGCCGGGTCGGCCTTGTCGGTGGGGACGGCGACGACATAGGCGGTGGCCGTGTACCGAGCGGGCGTCAGCGCGCCGTACGCCCCGCCGAGCAGGGAGCCGGTCAGGGCGCCGGCCGCGAGCAGCGCCCAGGGCGGCAGCGCCCGGGTACGGGCGAGCAGGGGGCGTCGGTGGGTGCGGGCGGGGGTGTCGGTCATGGCGTGCCGGCTTTCTGCTGAGGGGTGTCACGGGACGCGGTGAGGGCGGCTGTGTACACGTCCATGAGCGCCTCGGCGCTGCGGCCGATGGCGTAGTGGCGGGCGGCCTCGCACGCGGTGCGCGGGGCCGGGCCGCGTGCGCGGACGGCGGCGATCGCGGCGGCGAACTCCTCGGGGCCGCCCGTGACGCGCCGGGCACCGGGCGCGGTGTGCGGGGGCAGGTCCTCAAGGGCCGGGCAGGAGGCGTACAGCACGGGCAGGCCCGCGGCGAGTCCCTCGACGACGGCCAGACCGAAGGCCTCCTCCGGTGAGGGGGAGGCCAGCACGTCCATCGCGCAGGCCAGGGAGGGCAGGTCGGGGACGGGGCCGCCGTCGGGTGCGGCGGGCCGCTCGCCGGTGAACAGCACCCGGTCGCCGACGCCGGCCTCGTGCGCGGCGCCGCGCAGCCGGCCCTCCTCGGGGCCGCCGCCGACCAGCAGCAGCCGGCAGTCGCCGGGCAGGAGGGCGAGGGCACGGATCAGCACGTCGAAGCGTTTGGCGGCGGCGAGCCGCCCGATGCCGCCGACGACGTAGGCGTCCTCCGAGAGCCCCAGCCGGCGCCGGGCGCGCAGCCGGCGCACCGGGTCGAAGCGGAAGCGGTCCACGTCGATGCCGTTGGGGACGACCGCGACCCGGGAGGCGGGCACGCCCCAGCGGCCGAGCCGGGCGGCGACCGTGGGGGAGACGGCGACGGTGGCGGAGCCCAGGCGTTCACCGGCCAGGTACAGCGCGCGCACCCCGGCGGACAGCGGGCGGCCCTCCATCTGGGTCTCGCCCAGGGAGTGCTCGGTGGCGACGACCGCCCGCACCCCGGCCAGCCGGGCGGCGATCCGCCCGTACAGGCAGGCCCGGTACAGATGGGTGTGGACGAGGTCGTAGCCGCCCGCGCGGATCACCTTGACCAGGCGGGGCAGCGCGGCCAGGTCGCGGTTGCCGGCCATGCCGAGGTCGATGACGCGCACCCCGTCGGCGACCAGCCCGGCGGCCACCGCGCCGGGGTTGGTGAGCGTGACGACCTCGCACTCGACGGGCAGGTGCCGCAGCAGCAGCCGCAGTTGCTGCTCCGCGCCGCCGACGCCGAGGCCGGTGATGACGTGCAGGGCTCTCATCGCGTTCCTCGCAGGGGGCGGCGGCGCAGCCGGTGCAGCCGGTGCTTGAGGAAGAGCCGTACGGCGGTGTCCCGCTGCCCGACGTGGACCCGGGGCAGGGCGTGCGGGCCGGTCAGTGCGCCGGGGTCGATGGCGCAGGCGTAGGCGTATCCGGCGCTGCGTACGGCGGTCACCACGCGGGGGTCCACGGCGCCGTAGGGGTAGCAGAAGCCGCGCACCTCCCGGCCGGTGACCTCGGCCAGCAGGGCGCGGCTCGCGGCGGTCTCGGCGCGCAGGGTGGGCTCGTCGGCGCGGGTCAGGTCGATGTGGGTCAGGCCGTGCGAGCCGATCTCGACGCCGGCGGCGGCCGCGCGCCGCACCCCGTCGGCGGTCAGCAGCGGCTTGCGCGGGCCGAGCGGGTCCCAGGCGTTGTCGCCGCCGAGCCGGCCCGGCAGCACGAACAGCGTGGCGCCGAAGCCGAACCGGCGCAGCAGCGGCAGGGCGTGCTCGACGAAGTCGGCGTAGCCGTCGTCGAAGGTGAGCCCGACCAGGCCGCGGCCTGCTCCGCGCGCGCGGGCGGCGATCAGGTCGGCCAGGGACACCCCGCGCAGCCCGTGCCGGCGCAGCCAGCCCAGCTGCGCGGCGAGCCGGTCGGGGGTGACGGTGATGCGATACGGGTCGTCGCGGTCCTCGTGCACGGAGTGGTACATCGCCACCCACGGGAACGGGCCCGGTGCGACGCCGGCGTCCCGGGGAGCGTGGTCAACGGGTGCGGCCATGCGCGAACCTCCGTGTGACGGTCCGTACGGAGCTCCGTACGAGTGCGGGGGCGCGGCCCTGGGTGTCCAGGGCGAGGCAGAGCAGCGCGAAGACCCCGGCGACGGTCGCCGCGCCCACGGCCGCTGCGGCGACGGCCGACTCCGGGCGGCTCGCCGCGAACGCGCCGGCCGGCGTCGCCGCCGCCGCGGCGGTGAGCGGCCGGGGCAGTCGCCGCAGCACGGACCGCGCGCGGACCGGGACACCGCGCGCGCCCGCCCCGGCGAGCAGCAGGACGGCGGTGACGGTGATGCCGCAGGCGTTCGCCGCGGCGATGCCCCGCACCCCCCAGGGGCCGACGGTCGCCGCACCCAGCCAGCAGGTCGCGGCGATCCCGGCGGCCATCGCGGCGACGGGGTACCAGGTGACGCGGTGCGCCGAGAAGTAGGCGCGGACCAGGACCCCGACCAGGGTCTGGCCGAGCAGTCCGAGCGCGTACACGCGCATCACCCCGGCCGTGGCAGCGGTGTCGCGCGCGGTGAACGCGCCGCGCTGGAAGAGGAGTTCGACGATCGGGCGGGCACAGGCGACGACGGTCGCCGTGCCCAGCAGTACCAGGCAGGTGGCCATCGCCACGTCCCGCTCCACCCGGCCGCGGGCCCGCTCGGTGTCGCCGTCGGCCAGCGCGCGGGCCACCACCGGGAAGGTGACCGTGCACAGCATCACCGACAGCGTCATCGGGATCTGCGCGACCTTCTGCGCGTAGTTCAGGTGCGAGATCGCGCCGGCCGGGAGGGCGGAGCCGAGATACCGCTCGACGAGCACCTGCGACTGCCGGCACAGCGCGAACAGCAGCACACTGGCGAGCAGCGCCGGCGCCATGGGCTGCGCACCACCCGCCTCCCCGGCCGCCTCGCCCGCCGACCGCCGCCGCAACTCCCGCACCACCGACGGCAGTTGTGCGACGACCATGAGGCAGCCGCCGGCCGCGACGCCGACCGCCGCCGCCCGGACCCCGAACCGGCCGCCGAGCAGCGGCATGGCGGTGACGATGCCGGCGTTGTAGGCCACGTAGATGGCCGCCGGGGCGGTGAAGCGGCGGTGCGCGCGCAGCAGGGCGCTGCAGTACCCGGCGAGGCCGAAGCTGAGCACGCAGGTCGCCGTCAGCCGGGCGCAGTCCGCGGCGAGCGCCGGGTCGGGCAGGCCGGGCGCGAGGGCCCTGACGAGGTAGGGGGCGCCGGCCATGAGAGCCGCGCCGGTGGCGGTGAAGGCGAGCGCCAGCCGGGGCAGGGTGGCCGCGAGGAGTGCGCGCACCGGGTCGCCGGGGCCGCCTCGCGCGCGCCGGGCCAGCGCCACGCTGAACGCCGGGACCAGCGCGAACGCCAGCCCGTCCTCGATCAGCAGCGTCGCCGCGAACTCCGGCAGGGTCCAGGCGACGAGGAACGCGTCGGTGTCCCTGCCCGCCCCGAACAGCCGCGCCAGCGCCTGGTCGCGCACCAGCCCGAGCAGGGCCCCGGCCACGGACAGCGCGGCGGTGACGAGCGCGGCACGGGCGAGGAAGCGGCGGGAGACGGGGGTGAGGTGGTCGGTGGGGGTGGGCTCGCTCGACGGGGCGGTGGGCGCCCTCTGCGGGGCGGTGGCGGGTGGGGGCGTGGGTGGTGTTCCGGGGGCCGCCTGGTGCGCCTGGCCGGCGGGTGTGGCGGCCGGTGTGCCGGTGGGGTGCGGAAGGGGCGTCCGGCCGTCGGCGCGGGGCAGCGGGGGAGGCGTCACGGTCATCCTGCCGTGGCCTCCTGACCGGACCGGCCGGCCAGTGCCCACCAGGCCGCCAGGCCCAGGCAGACCGCGGTCAGCACGGTCGAGGGGCCGCCGATGTCGGCGTACACGAAGTCGACGAGCTGCCACACCAGCAGCCCGCAGGCGGCCAGGCCGCAGTCCAGGGCGGAGCCGGCCCGCCGCCGGGCGCGCGGCAGGGCGCGCAGCGCGCACACCAGCAGCGCCAGCCAGCCGCCGGCCAGGGCGAGCAGTCCGAGCAGGCCCTGTTCGCTCAGCACCAGCAGGTACATGTTGTGCGGGGACAGCAGCGGCTGCCGGCGGAAGGCGGCGCCCGCGCCGTCGGTGTCGCTGCCGGAGGACAGCGCGAGGGAGGCGTGCGCGTCGCGGTGGTCGGGGAAGCCCTTCAAGCCGACGCCGGTCAGGGGGTGTTCGCGCCACATGTCCACGGCCGACGCCCACAGGGTGTACCGGTCGGTCACCGACTGGTCGGGCGCGTCGGCGACCCGCGTGATGCTGGAGACCCGTTCCTGCAGCATCGCCGTGCCGACGCCGAGACCGCCCACCAGGACCACGCCCGCCGCGACCACGGCCGCCGCCACCTTCAGCGCCCGCCGCGGCCCGGCCAGCGCCAGCTGGACGGTGCAGGTGAGCGCGGTCGCGATCCACGCGCCCCGGCTGAAGGACACCGCGAGCGGCGGCAGCAGGAGCACGGCGCACACACCGGCGGCCGCCCTGGGCCGTACGTCCGGGTGGCCGAGCGCCAGGCCGACGGCGGTCACCAGGCCCAGGGAGACCACCGTCGCCATGCCCATCACGTCCTGCGGGCCGAAGGTGCCGACCGCACGGACGTCCTCGCCCTGGTAGGAGGCGCCGGTGGCGGTGGCGTACTGGTGCACCCCGACCGCGCCCTGCCACAGCGCGAGGCCCACCAGCGACCAGGCGAGCAGCCGGGCGTCGCGCCGGTCGCGGATCAGCAGCAGCACGGCGGCCGGGACGAGGACGAAGACCTGGAGGTAGCGGCCCAGACCGCTGATCCCGGCGCCGGGCGAGGCGGCGTGCAGCGCGGCCAGCGTCACCCCGGCCACCGGCAGCCCGAGGATCACGGCGGCGGCGGGGGACAGCGGGCGCCGCCGCTGCCGCAGCAGCCGTACGACGCAGACCAGGACCACCAGCGCGGAGGCCGCGTCGGCGGGGCCCGCGCCCTCGGCGTCCGGGTTCTGCTCCAGTGCCAGCAGGGCGAGCACGGGCACCACCGCCCACACCGGGGAGCGCGGCGGGCGCAGCGGCAGCGGCAGCGCGAGGCTCATGGTCCGTCAGCTCCCGCTCGCCCGCAGCAGCGCGGCGGCGGTGCGCAGCAGGATGCACACATCGCCCCACAGCGACCAGTTGTCGATGTAGGCGTTGTCGAAGCGGGCCCGGTCCTCGATGGAGGTGTCGCCGCGCAGCCCGTGGATCTGGGCCAGCCCGGTGAGGCCGGCCGGCATGCGGTGGCGGGCCGCGTAGCCGGGGTGGGTACGGCTGAACCGGGCGACGAAATAAGGGCGTTCGGGGCGCGGGCCGACCAGGCTCATGTCGCCGCGGAAGACGTTCCACAGCTGCGGCAGCTCGTCCAGGGAGGTGCGGCGCAGGAAGCGGCAGAAGCGGCTCATCCGGTCGTCACCGGCCACGCTCCACCGGGTGGCGGCCTCGTGCGCGTCGGCCGGGCGGTGGGTGCGGAACTTCAGCAGCGTGAAGGGCCGCCCGTCCTGTCCGATCCGCTCCTGCCGGAACAGCACACCGGGCCCGTCGGTGGCCCGCAGCACGGCCGCGCACACCAGCAGCACCGGGCCCGCCGCGAGCAGCAGCGCCCCGGACACGACGACGTCCAGCAGCCGCTTGCCGGCGCCGCCCGAGTGTCGCGCGCCCAGCCGCAGCCGGCGGCAGGAGAACCCGGCGAGCTGCTCCCGGGAGGCGGAGGAGGGGCAGTCGGCGTCGAGTTCCCACACCGTGCAGCCCGACTCGGCCAGCGCCCGCAGCAGCGGCCCCTGCCGGGAGCGCACCTCGGGATGGACGGCCAGCACGTCCCGTACGCCGTTCTGGATCAGCGCCCGCTGCACCTGGTGGCCGGTGGTCAGCACGGGCAGGCCCTCGGCGCCCTCGGGGTGCTCGGCGACCACGCCGACCGGGCGCACCCCGCAGCGCGGGTGGCGCAGTACGGCGGCGGCCACCCGCTGCGCGGCCGGCGCGGGGCCGACGACCAGGGCCGGGCGGGGGCGGCGCAGCAGCGCGGCGCGGCGCCGCCAGTGGACGGTGCCCCGGGCGGCGCAGGCGACGGCCGACTGCAGCAGCACGCCGAGCAGCAGGGTGCGGGCGGGCAGCGCGTGCTCGGGGCGGTGGGCGGCGACGGCGGCGGCCAGCGCCAGCCAGGCGACCGCGATCCGGCCGCAGACGGCGGGCAGTTCGTCCAGCACACCGCTCACCGGCCGTGCGGGGCGCGGGCGCAGCAGCAGCGTCGCGGCGACCAGGGCGGCGGCGGCCGGCAGCGCGAGGCGGTGCGCCCCGGCGAGGGCGAGCGCGCCGGCCAGGGCGGCGACCGCGTCGGCGGTGAGCAGCGGCAGCGGGGAGCGGGCCGGGCGGGCGGCCGGCGCAGCGGGAACCGGAA
>NZ_PQSS01000008.1 GCF_002920535.1 Streptomyces sp. Ru71
GGGGCACCGTGAAGAAACTCCCCGAGCCGGCCGCCGTGCGCCTCGGCCGCACCATCGCCGACCTCGCCTGGAAGCAGCGCGGCAAGGGGGTGCAGCGGCTGGAGAGCAACTACGCGCGCGTGGTGCCCGGCGCGAGCCCCGAGCGGCTCGCGGAGCTGTCCCGCGCGGGCATGCGTTCCTACCTGCGCTACTGGATGGAGTCCTTCCGGCTGCCCGCCTGGAGCACCGAGCGGATCAAGGGCGGCTTCGACCCCAAGGACCTGCACTACCTCACCGACGGCATGGCCGCCGGCAAGGGCGTGATACTCGCCCTGCCGCATCTGGCCAACTGGGACCTCGCCGGCGCCTGGGTCACCACCAAGCTCGGCATCCCGTTCACCACGGTCGCCGAACGCCTCAAGCCCGAGACGCTCTACGACCGTTTCGTCGCCTACCGCGAGGGCCTCGGCATGGAGGTGCTGCCGCACAGCGGCGGCTCGGCCTTCGGCACGCTCGCGCGGCGGCTGCGCGACGGCGGCCTGGTCTGCCTGGTCGCCGACCGCGACCTGTCCTCCTCCGGCGTGGAGGTCGACTTCTTCGGGGAGACGGCCCGGATGCCGGCGGGACCGGCGCTGCTGGCCCAGCAGACCGGCGCGCTGCTGCTCCCCGTCACCCTCTGGTACGACGACTCGCCCGTCATGCAGGGCCGGGTGCACCCCCCGATCGACGTGCCGGAGTCAGGCACGCGCGCGGAGAAGACGTCCTCCATGACACAGGCGCTGGCCGACGCCTTCGCCACGGGGATCGCCGACCATCCGGAGGACTGGCACATGCTGCAGCGGCTGTGGCTCGCCGATCTCGACCCGTCGAAGGACCCGTCCACGGATCCGTCTAAGGACTCGTCGAAGAACCCGTCGGAGGGGACCGCGTGAGGATCGGCATCGTCTGCCCGTACTCGTGGGACGTGCCCGGCGGCGTCCAGTTCCACATCCGGGACCTGGCCGACTACTTCAGCCGCCTCGGCCACGAGGTGTCCGTCCTGGCGCCCGCCGACGACGACACGCCCCTGCCGCCGTACGTCGTCTCCGCGGGACGCGCGGTGCCGGTGCCGTACAACGGCTCCGTGGCCCGGCTGAACTTCGGCTTCCTGTCCGCGGCGCGGGTGCGGCGCTGGCTGCACGAGGGCAACTTCGACGTCGTGCACATCCACGAGCCGACGTCGCCGTCGCTGGGTCTGCTGACCTGCTGGGCGGCGCGCGGCCCGATGGTCGCCACCTTCCACACCTCCAACCCGCGCTCCAAGGCGATGATCGCCGCGTACGCGATCCTGCAGGCCGCGCTGGAGAAGATCAGCGCGCGGATCGCGGTGAGCGAGTACGCGCGGCGCACGCTGGTCGAGCACCTCGGCGGGGACGCCGTCGTCATCCCGAACGGCGTGGACGTCGACTTCTTCGCCAAGGCCGAGCCCAACCCCGCGTGGCAGGGCGACACGATCGGCTTCATCGGGCGGATCGACGAACCCCGCAAGGGCCTGCCGGTGCTGATGCGGGCCCTGCCGAAGATCCTCGCCGCCCGGCCGCAGACCCGGCTGCTGGTGGCCGGCCGGGGTGACGAGGAGGAGGCGGTGTCCTCGCTGCCGGCCGAGCTGCGCTCCCGGGTGGAGTTCCTCGGCATGGTCAGCGACGAGGACAAGGCCCGCTTCCTGCGCTCCGTCGACCTGTACGTCGCGCCCAACACCGGCGGGGAGAGCTTCGGGATCATCCTGGTCGAGGCGATGTCGGCGGGCGCCCCGGTGCTGGCCTCCGACCTCGACGCCTTCGCCCAGGTGCTGGACCAGGGCAAGGCGGGTGAGCTGTTCGCCAACGAGGACGCCGACGCGCTCGCCGAGGCGGCGGTACGCCTCCTGGAGGACCCGGAACGCCGCGCGGAACTGCGCGAGCGCGGCAGCACGCATGTCCGCCGCTTCGACTGGTCCACGGTCGGTGCGGACATCCTGTCCGTGTACGAGACGGTGACGGCGGGCGCGGCAGCGGTGGCGACGGACGACGCGGGCCCGACGGGCCTACGAGCCCGCTTCGGCCTGGCGGCCCGGGACTGAGGGGTGCGGGGGCGGCTCACGCCGGTCCCGGCCGCCGCTTTCTGATCTCCCGGTCGAGCCCACGTCAGCCGTTCGAGACGGCGTGACCGTGTGAGCCCGCGGGAGCCGGTGAACCGTGTGAGGTCGCGTGAGCCGTGCGAGCCTGCGTGAGTCCGTGAGCCGTGTGAGTTCGCGTGAGCCGTGTGAGCCTGCGTGAGCCGTGTGAGCCTGCGTGAGTCGGTGAGCCATGTGAGCCTGCGGTGATGGCCGCGTGAGCTGGTGAGCCGTGTGAGCCCGCGGTGATGGCCGTACGCCCCGCGGGAGCCGTGTCAGCCCACGTCGGCCTTGCGAGCCCGCGTGAGCCGCGCGAGTCTGCGTCGGCCGTGAGAGCCTGCGTCGGCCCCCACGGCCGCGCGGCTCCCTGATTTCAGCCCACCCACCTGTGCCAGTGGCCACAGAGGGCCCAGCAGCTGACGCCTACCAAGTGGGCCGCCAGCCCCCCAGCACACGTCGGCCGCCCCAGCCCGCCGGGCATGACCCGAGCCGCCCAGATGCCAAGCCGGCGCGGGCCCAGGCAGGCCCACCCCGCGCCGCCCCAGCGGACCCGGCCCGGCGATGCCGGCGCCCCCGGGGCGGGCCGGATGGCCGTGGTCCTCGCGCCGGTAGTGTTGCCGCCCGTGACCGCAACCCTGATCTGGACCCTTGTCGTCCTTGTCGCGATCGGCCTGTACCTGAGCTGGACCGCGGGGCGGCTGGACCGGCTCCACGCGCGGATCGACGCCGCCCGGGCCGCCCTGGACGCCCAGCTGCTGCGGCGGGCGTCGGTGGCGCAGGAGGTGGCCACCTCGGGCGTGCTGGACCCGGCCGCGTCGATCGTCCTGTACGAGGCCGCGCACGCGGCCCGGCAGGCCGAGGAGGAGCAGCGGGAGGTCGCCGAGAGCGAGCTGAGCCAGGCGCTGCGCGCGGTGTTCGCGGAGCGCGAGCAGCTGGAGGCGGTCCGCGAGGCGCCCGGGGGAGAGGAGGCGGCCCGCGAGCTGACGGAGGCGGTGCGCCGCGTGCCGATGGCCCGTCGCTTCCACAACGACGCGGTCGGCGCGGCCCGCAGGCTGCGCGAGCACCGCAAGGTCCGCTGGTTCCGGCTGGCCGGCCACGCCCCGTTCCCGATGGCGTTCGAGATGGACGACGAGCCCCCGGCGGCCCTGGCCAGCCGGTCCGCGTAGCCGGGCCCGCGGACAAAAGGAGCCACCGGGTTTCCATTGGCCCTTGCTGTGGACTGGTCCCGTCACGTTTCCTCAGTGCTGCAGTAACCCCCTCTTTATCCTTCAGTGAGGTCACCCGTGTCCACCACCGAGAACCAGGCTCCCGAGACCGGTACCGCCCGCGTCAAGCGCGGCATGGCCGAGCAGCTCAAGGGCGGCGTCATCATGGACGTCGTCACGCCGGAGCAGGCGAAGATCGCCGAGGACGCGGGCGCCGTCGCCGTCATGGCCCTTGAGCGCGTCCCGGCCGACATCCGCAAGGACGGCGGCGTGGCCCGGATGTCCGACCCGGACATGATCGAGGGCATCATCGACGCCGTCTCGATCCCGGTCATGGCCAAGTCCCGCATCGGCCACTTCGTCGAGGCCCAGGTCCTGCAGTCCCTCGGTGTGGACTACATCGACGAGTCCGAGGTCCTCACCCCGGCCGACGAGGTCAACCACTCCGACAAGTGGGCCTTCACCACCCCCTTCGTCTGCGGTGCCACCAACCTGGGCGAGGCCCTGCGCCGTATCGCCGAGGGTGCCGCGATGATCCGCTCCAAGGGCGAGGCCGGCACCGGCAACGTCGTCGAGGCCGTCCGCCACCTGCGCCAGATCAAGAACGAGATCGCCAAGCTGCGCGGCTTCGACAACCACGAGCTGTACGCCGCCGCCAAGGAGCTGCGCGCCCCGTACGAGCTGGTCAAGGAGGTCGCCGAGCTGGGCAAGCTCCCGGTGGTCCTCTTCTCCGCCGGTGGCGTCGCCACCCCGGCCGACGCCGCCCTGATGCGCCAGCTCGGCGCCGAGGGCGTCTTCGTCGGCTCCGGCATCTTCAAGTCCGGCGACCCGGCCAAGCGCGCCGCCGCCATCGTGAAGGCCACCACCTTCTACGACGACCCGAAGATCATCGCGGACGCGTCCCGCAACCTCGGCGAGGCCATGGTCGGCATCAACTGCGACACCCTCCCCGAGACCGAGCGCTACGCCAACCGCGGCTGGTAAGCACACCGGTCAGCCACTACAGGTAAGCCACTCATGAACACTCCTGTCATCGGCGTCCTGGCTCTCCAGGGCGACGTACGGGAGCACCTCATCGCCCTGGCCGCGGCGGACGCCGTGGCCAGGCCGGTGCGGCGCCCCGAAGAGCTCGCCGAGGTCGACGGTCTCGTCCTCCCCGGCGGCGAGTCCACGACCATCTCCAAGCTGGCCGTCCTGTTCGGTCTGATGGAGCCCCTGCGCGCACGCGTGCGTGACGGCATGCCCGTCTACGGCACCTGCGCGGGCATGATCATGCTCGCCGACAAGATCCTCGACCCGCGCTCGGGCCAGGAAACGATCGGCGGCATCGACATGATCGTGCGCCGCAACGCCTTCGGCCGCCAGAACGAGTCCTTCGAAGCGGCGGTCGGCGTCAAGGGCATCGAGGGCGCCCCCGTCGAGGGCGTCTTCATCCGCGCCCCCTGGGTCGAGTCCGTCGGTGCCGGTGCCGAGGTGCTGGCCGAGCACGACGGCCACATCGTCGCCGTCCGCCAGGGCAACGCGCTCGCCACGTCGTTCCACCCGGAGCTGACCGGCGACCACCGCGTGCACTCCCTGTTCGTCGACATGGTGCGCGCGATACGGACGCCGTAGTCCTTGTAGGATTCCAGGCGTTCGTACAGAGATTGGTTACGCGAAGGAGACAGGCAGATGTCCGGCCACTCTAAATGGGCCACGACGAAGCACAAGAAGGCCGTGATCGATGCCAAGCGCGGCAAGCTCTTCGCGAAGCTGATCAAGAACATCGAGGTCGCGGCGCGCATGGGCGGCGCGGACCCCGAGGGCAACCCGACGCTCTACGACGCCATCCAGAAGGCGAAGAAGTCGTCGGTCCCGAACAAGAACATCGACTCCGCGGTCAAGCGCGGCGCGGGCCTGGAGGCCGGCGGCGCCGACTACGAGACGATCATGTACGAGGGCTACGGCCCGAACGGTGTCGCCGTGCTCATCGAGTGCCTCACCGACAACCGCAACCGCGCCGCCTCCGAGGTGCGCGTCGCCATGACCCGCAACGGCGGCTCCATGGCCGACCCGGGCTCGGTGTCGTACCTGTTCAACCGCAAGGGCGTGGTGATCGTCCCCAAGGGCGACCTGACCGAGGACGACGTCCTGGGCGCCGTCCTGGACGCCGGTGCCGAGGAGGTCAACGACCTCGGTGAGACCTTCGAGGTCATCAGCGAGGCCACCGACCTGGTCGCGGTGCGCTCCGCCCTGCAGGACGCCGGCATCGACTACGACTCCGCCGAGGCGAACTTCGTCCCGACCATGCAGGTCGAGCTGGACGAGGAGGGCGCCAAGAAGATCTTCAAGCTGATCGACGCGCTGGAGGACAGCGACGACGTGCAGAACGTCTTCGCCAACTTCGACGTCAGCGACGAGATCATGGAGAAGGTCGACGCGTAGCACGCACGGCTTGCCGACGGGCCGACGGGACACACCCCGTCGGCCCGTCGCGTTGTCAGTGGGACCCGATAGCCTGCACGAACAGGCGATCGGCAGGTGATCCGAGGGAGGGGCGCGGTGCGCGTACTGGGGGTGGACCCCGGACTGACGCGGTGCGGTGTCGGCGTCGTCGAGGGGGTCGCGGGCCGCCCGCTCACGATGGTCGGGGTCGGAGTCGTCCGCACGCCCGTGGACGCCGACCTCAGCCACCGGCTGCTCGCCGTCGAGCAGGGCCTGGAGGAGTGGCTGGACGAGCACCGGCCGGAGTTCGTCGCCGTCGAGCGCGTCTTCAGCCAGCACAACGTGCGTACGGTCATGGGCACCGCCCAGGCCAGCGCCGTCGCCATGCTGTGCGCCGCCCGGCGCGGCATCCCGGTCGCCCTGCACACCCCCAGCGAGGTCAAGGCCGCCGTCACCGGCAGCGGCCGGGCCGACAAGGCGCAGGTCACCGCCATGGTCACCCGGCTGCTCAGACTCTCCGCGCCGCCCAAGCCCGCCGACGCCGCCGACGCGCTCGCGCTCGCCATCTGCCACATCTGGCGCGCTCCCGCCCAGAGCCGGCTCCAGCAGGCTGTCGCCCGGCACACCGTCCACGCAACGAAAGGCCGTACGGCATGATCGCCTTCGTCAGCGGCACAGTCGCCGCGCTCGCCCCCGACGCCGCGGTGGTGGAGGTCGGCGGAGTGGGCATGGCCGTCCAGTGCACGCCGAACACGCTGTCCACACTGCGCATGGGACAGCCCGCCAAGCTGCACACGTCGCTGGTCGTACGCGAGGACTCGCTCACCCTGTACGGCTTCGCGGACGACGACGAGCGCCAGGTCTTCGAGCTGCTGCAGACCGCGAGCGGCGTCGGCCCGCGCCTGGCCCAGGCGATGCTCGCCGTGCACACCCCGGACGCGCTGCGCCGGGCGGTGGCCACCGGTGACGAGAAGGCCCTCACCGCCGTCCCCGGCATCGGCAAGAAGGGCGCGCAGAAGCTGCTGCTGGAGCTGAAGGACCGTCTCGGCGAGCCCGTCGGATCGCCCGTCGTCGGCGCCCCGGCAAGCCAGGGCTGGCGGGACCAGCTGCACGCCGCCCTGATCGGCCTCGGCTACGCCACCCGGGAGGCCGACGAGGCGGTGGCAGCGGTGGCTCCCCAGGCGGAGGCCGCCGGCGGCACGCCCCAGGTCGGGCAGCTGCTGAAGGCCGCCCTGCAGACCCTCAACCGCGCCCGCTGACCCCCTGCCGCACGCGCTGACCGCCGCCGCACCTGCTGACCCGCTACCGCGCCCGCTGACCCCGATAGCCGAAGGCACACCACATGAACTGGGACGACACGACCGACGCCGCCGCCGACGAGCGGCTCGTCGGTGCGTCCGCCGACCGTGAGGACCAGGCCGTGGAGGCCGCCCTGCGCCCCAAGGACCTGGGCGAGTTCATCGGCCAGGAGAAGGTCCGCGAACAGCTCGACCTGGTGCTGCGCGCCGCCCGTGCGCGCGGCGCCACCGCCGACCACGTGCTGCTCTCCGGCGCCCCCGGCCTCGGCAAGACCACCCTGTCGATGATCATCGCGGCCGAGATGGGCGCCCCCATCCGGATCACCTCCGGCCCCGCCATCCAGCACGCGGGCGACCTCGCCGCGATCCTGTCGTCGCTGCAGGAGGGCGAGGTGCTCTTCCTCGACGAGATCCACCGCATGTCGCGGCCCGCCGAGGAGATGCTGTACATGGCGATGGAGGACTTCCGGGTCGACGTGATCGTCGGCAAGGGCCCCGGCGCCACCGCCATCCCGCTGGAGCTGCCGCCGTTCACCCTGGTCGGCGCCACCACGCGCGCCGGCCTGCTGCCGCCCCCGCTGCGCGACCGCTTCGGCTTCACCGCCCACATGGAGTTCTACGAGCCGCACGAGCTGGAGAAGGTGGTGCACCGCTCGGCGGGCCTCCTCGACGTCGAGATCGATCCGGACGGCGCCGCGGAGATCGCCGGACGCTCGCGCGGCACGCCCCGTATCGCCAACCGCCTGCTGCGCCGCGTACGCGACTACGCGCAGGTCAAGGCGGACGGCCTGATCACCCGGGAGATCGCCGCCGCGGCCCTGGCCGTCTACGAGGTCGACGCGCGCGGCCTGGACCGCCTGGACCGGGCGGTGCTCCAGGCGCTGCTCAAGCTCTTCGGCGGCGGGCCCGTCGGCCTGTCGACCCTGGCGGTCGCGGTGGGGGAGGAGCGCGAGACGGTCGAGGAGGTGGCCGAACCCTTCCTGGTCCGGGAGGGTCTGCTGGCCCGCACCCCGCGCGGCCGGGTCGCCACGCCCGCCGCCTGGGCCCATCTCGGTCTCACCCCGCCCCGCTCGTCGGCGGCCGGAAACGGACAAGCGGACCTGTTCGGCGCATGACAGCAGTAGACGGTGCATGACGGAGGGACATCGGCGGGGGATTGGCAAGCTCAGGAACCCAGGTGCCATGCTGAGCGTTGTTCCTTGCGCGCGGACTCGCTTAGACTCCGCCGATGCCGCCTGTGACGGCAGTCCCCATACACCCCCAGCCATCAGGCCGCTCACCATCGCGGTCGTGTGAAGGAAGTTCCGACCCGTGAGTCTCGTGACCCTCCTCCCGTTCATCGTGCTCATCGGGGCCATGTTCCTGATGACCCGCTCGGCCAAGAAGAAGCAGCAGCAGGCCGCGGCCATGCGGAACGAAATGCAGCCCGGCTCCGGCGTCCGCACCATCGGGGGCATGTACGCGACGGTCAAGGAGGTCAACGAGGACACGGTCCTCCTCGACGCCGGTCCCGGCGTCGAGCTCCTCTTCGCCAAGAACGCGATCGGCGCCGTCCTTTCCGACGACGAGTACAACCGCATCGTCCACGGCATCGAGCACGACCTGAAGTCCGACGCCGGCATCGTCCCCGACGACGCCTCCTCCCTCACCGAGGCCGACGAGCCCGCCGCCGACGCTGCCGCCGCCTCCGACGACAAGAGCGTCGACCTCGGCAAGAAGGACGTCGCGGACGACAACGCTGCCGAGGACACCGCCGCGCAGGCGAAGGCCGACGAAGAGCCGAAGAAGACCGACGGCGACTCCGACGCGAAGTAGTCGCGTCCCGGGCCACGCGCCACTACCGTCGCGCGTGCCCCATGTGACGTGCGCTTCTCGCAGGGGGCCCCAACCATGTCATGGCCGCCGACCGTGCTGACCCGGCGCGGCGCGGCCCGAGAGGGAGTACGAGAAGGTGGCAGCACCTAGAAAGGGCCGGAACGCGAGCGCCCAGAGCAGTCCGTGGCGCGCGCTGGCCCTGATCCTGATCGCCATCGTGGCGCTCACCGGCGGCATGTTCGCCTCCGGCCACACCACACCGCGACTCGGCATCGATCTCGCCGGTGGTACGAGCATCACGCTCCGGGCGGTCCCGGAGGCCGGCCAGGAGTCGGCGATCAACAAGACCAACATGGACACCGCGGTCGAGATCATGGAGCGCCGCGTCAACGGTCTTGGTGTGTCGGAGTCCGAGGTCCAGACCCAGGGCGATCGCAACATCATCGTCAACATCCCCAAGGGC
This sequence comes from Streptomyces sp. Ru71, assembly GCF_002920535.1. Classification (GTDB taxonomy): domain Bacteria; phylum Actinomycetota; class Actinomycetes; order Streptomycetales; family Streptomycetaceae; genus Streptomyces. Next base: position 9,316 of record NZ_PQSS01000008.1, read on the forward strand.
ACGAACTCCGAGCAGGCCCGGGAGCAGGTCGGCACCACCGCCAAGCTCTACTTCCGCCCCGTGCTCGCCACCGAGATCTCCGGCCCCGCCGCCACGGGCAGCCCGTCGCCGAGCGCGTCCGGCAGCCCCTCGGCCTCGCCGAGCAAGGCCTCGGGCAAGGACAAGGCGTCGGACAAGGAGAAGGCGACCGGCACGTCGTCCTCCCCGACCCCGACGGCGAGCGCCACCTCCCAGGGCCGCGCCGTCTCCGACGCGCTGAAGGCCGACGCCACGCCGTCCGGCTCCGCCAGCCCCAAGGCGACGTCCTCCCCGTCGAGCAGCGCCACCGGCGACTCGACCAGCAAGCTCCAGGCGCAGTACGCCGCGCTCGACTGCACCAAGGCCGACCAGCGCGCCGCGGCCGGCAAGGGCGCCAAGCCCGACGAGCCCACCCTGGCCTGCGGCAACTCCAGCGGCCAGTGGCAGAAGTACATCCTCGGCCCGGCCGGCGTCGACGGCACGGACGTGAAGAAGGCGCAGGCCGTCTTCAACACGCAGAACGCCTCCGGCTGGACCGTGACCATGGAGTTCACCTCCAAGGGCGCGAAGAAGTTCGCCGACATCACCGGCAAGCTGGCCCAGCAGCAGACCCCGCAGAACCAGTTCGCGATCGTGCTGGACGGCAACGTCGTCTCCGACCCGTACGTCCGCGAGGCGCTGACCGGCGGCAACGCCGAGATCACCGGCCGGTTCTCGCAGGAGGAGGCGCAGAGCCTGTCCAACATGCTCTCCTACGGCGCCCTGCCGCTGACCTTCAAGGAGGACAGCGTCACCACGGTGACCGCGGCGCTCGGCGGTGAGCAGCTCAAGGCCGGTCTGATCGCCGGCGCGATCGGTCTCGCGCTGGTCGTGATCTACCTGGTGGTGTACTACCGCGGCCTGGCGCTGATCGCCTGCGCCTCGCTGCTGGTGTCGGCTGCTCTCACCTACGTGATCATGTCGCTGCTCGGCCCGGCCATCGGCTTCGCGCTGAACCTGCCGGCCGTGTGCGGTGCCATCGTCGCCATCGGCATCACCGCGGACTCGTTCATCGTGTACTTCGAACGCGTCCGTGACGAGATCCGTGAGGGCCGCTCGCTGCGCCCCGCCGTCGAGCGCGGCTGGCCGCGCGCCCGGCGCACCATCCTGGTCTCCGACTTCGTGTCGTTCCTCGCCGCCGCGGTGCTGTTCATCGTCACCGTCGGCAAGGTGCAGGGCTTCGCGTTCACGCTCGGTCTGACCACCCTGCTCGACGTCGTCGTGGTGTTCCTGTTCACCAAGCCGCTGCTGACGATCCTGGCCCGCCGCAAGTTCTTCGCGGACGGCCACAAGTGGTCCGGTCTGGACCCCAAGAGCCTGGGCGCCAAGCCGCCGCTGCGCAGCACCCGTCGTCCCTCCCGCCCGGCCGCCGGCGGCCCCGTCGACCCGAAGGAGGCGTGAGAGATGTCGAAGCTCGGCAACCTCGGCGCCCGGCTCCACCGTGGCGAAATCGGCTACGACTTCATCGGCAAGCGCAAGATCTGGTACGGCGTCTCGATCCTGATCACCATCACGGCCATCCTCGGCCTGGCGGTGCGCGGCCTGAACATGGGCATCGAGTTCCAGGGCGGTGCCGTCTTCACCACCCCGAAGCACACCTCCGTCTCGGTCGCCAAGGCCGAGGGGTACGCGGAGGAGGCCTCCGGTCACGACGCGATCGTCCAGAAGCTCGGCGACGGCAGCCTGCGCATCCAGGTCGCCGGCATCGAGACCGCCGACGCCACCAAGATCAAGAACGAGCTGGCCAAGGACCTCAAGGTCGACGCGGAGAAGATCAACGCCGACCTGGTCGGCCCCAGCTGGGGCGAGCAGATCGCCAACAAGGCCTGGCAGGGCCTGGCCATCTTCATGATCCTGGTCGTGATCTACCTGGCGATCGCCTTCGAGTGGCGCATGGCCGTGGCCGCGCTCGTCGCCCTGATCCACGACATCACCATCACCACCGGCATCTACGCCCTCGTCGGCTTCGAGGTGACGCCGGGCACGGTGATCGGTCTGCTGACCATCCTCGGTTACTCGCTCTACGACACGGTCGTCGTCTTCGACAGCCTCAAGGAGCAGACCAAGGGCATCACCAAGCAGACCAAGTGGACCTACAGCGACATCGCGAACCGCTCCATCAACGGCACCCTGGTCCGCTCCATCAACACCACGGTGGTCGCGCTGCTGCCGGTCGCGGGCCTGCTGTTCATCGGCGGCGGCTTCCTCGGCGCGGGCATGCTCAACGACATCTCGCTGTCGCTGTTCGTCGGCCTCGCGGCCGGTGCGTACTCCTCGATCTTCATCGCCACGCCGCTCGTCGCCGACCTCAAGGAGCGCGAGCCGCAGATGAAGGCCCTGCGCAAGCGCGTCCTGGCCAAGCGGGCCCAGGGCGGGACCGAGGAGGAGCTCGCCGCGTCCCCGGCCGGCGACGGTGGGCCGGAGGAGGCCGCACCGGCGGTCGTCGGCCCGCGTGAGCAGTCCGCGCCCCGCAGCCGGGGCCGTGGCCGACCCTCCGGGAAGCGCCGATGACCGAGATCAGGGACCTGCTGCTCAGCCGTATCCGGGACGTGGCCGACTACCCCGAGCCCGGCGTGATGTTCAAGGACATCACCCCGCTGCTCGCGGACCCGGCGGCGTTCACCGCGCTCACCGACGCCTTCGCGGAGATCGCCGAGCGCACCGGTGCCACCCGGATCGTCGGCCTGGAGGCCCGGGGCTTCATCCTGGGCGCCCCGGTCGCGGTCCGAGCGGGCCTGGGCTTCGTCCCGGTCCGCAAGGCGGGCAAGCTCCCCGGAGCCACGCTCAGCCAGGCCTACGACCTGGAGTACGGCTCGGCGGAGATCGAGGTGCACGCCGAGGACCTGACGGCTCACGACCGTGTCCTGATCGTCGACGACGTCCTCGCCACCGGCGGCACCGCCGAGGCCGCCGTCCAGCTGATCCGGCGGGCGGGTGCCCAGGTCGCGGGCGCCGCCGTCCTGATGGAGCTGAGCTTCCTCGAAGGCCGCCCGCGCCTGCAGGCCGCCCTCGGCGAGGCCCCGCTGGAGGCACTGCTCACCGTCTGAAAGACGCCGTGAGACGAGAGGCGGGCCCCGGAGGAATCCGGCGCCCGCCTCTCGTGTTGTGCTGCGCGAAAGGCCCTCACAGTGGCCTGAAGGCGATCCTGGAGCCCAGGCTCGCTACGATGGGGACTCCGGAGCCTGACCGGGGGACCCGGATCGCGCACGAGGAGCCCTCTTGCCAGACGAGGCCCAGCACCTGACCGCCGCCAAGCCCGAGCCCGCCCCGGGATCCGCGGCACAGCCCGCGCCGACCGCGCCGCACGCGACGAACGACACCCGCGGGCCGGTTCAGCACGCCCCGTCCGCGCCCGTCGACAAGCCGGCCGAGGAGACGCGACCCAAGCCCGCACCGCCCGAGCGGCCCGTCAACCCGCCCGTGGTCCGCGCGCCCGCCCCCCAGCCGGCGCCCCGCACCGGCTCCTCCAACCGCGTCCGCGCCCGTCTGGCCCGCCTCGGCGTCCAGCGCGCCAACCCCTACAACCCGGTCCTGGAACCGCTGCTGCGGATAGTCCGCAGCAACGACCCCAAGATCGAGAACTCCACGCTGCGCCAGATCGAGCGCGCCTACCAGGTCGCCGAGCGCTGGCACCGCGGCCAGAAGCGCAAGAGCGGCGACCCGTACATCACGCACCCGCTCGCCGTCACCACCATCCTCGCCGAGCTGGGCATGGACCCGGCCACGCTGATGGCCGGCCTGCTGCACGACACCGTCGAGGACACCGAGTACGGCCTGGAGGACCTGCGCCGCGACTTCGGCGACGTGGTCGCCCTGCTCGTGGACGGCGTCACCAAGCTGGACAAGGTCAAGTTCGGCGAGGCCGCGCAGGCCGAGACCGTGCGCAAGATGGTCGTCGCCATGGCCAAGGACCCGCGCGTCCTGGTCATCAAGCTCGCCGACCGCCTGCACAACATGCGCACCATGCGCTACCTCAAGCGCGAAAAGCAGGAGAAGAAGGCGCGCGAGACCCTGGAGATCTACGCGCCGCTCGCCCACCGCCTGGGCATGAACACCATCAAGTGGGAGCTGGAGGACCTCGCCTTCGCGATCCTCTACCCCAAGATGTACGACGAGATCGTGCGCCTGGTCGCCGAGCGCGCCCCCAAGCGCGACGAGTACCTGGCCAAGGTGATCGACGAGGTCCAGGGCGACCTGCGCGCCGCCCGCATCCGCGCCACCGTCACCGGCCGCCCCAAGCACTACTACAGCGTCTACCAGAAGATGATCGTCCGCGGCCGTGACTTCGCGGAGATCTACGACCTGGTCGGCATCCGCGTCCTGGTGGACACCGTCCGCGACTGCTACGCCGCGCTGGGCACCGTCCACGCCCGCTGGAACCCGGTTCCCGGGCGGTTCAAGGACTACATCGCGATGCCCAAGTTCAACATGTACCAGTCGCTGCACACGACGGTCATCGGGCCCAGCGGCAAGCCGGTCGAGCTGCAGATCCGCACCTTCGACATGCACCGCCGCGCCGAGTACGGCATCGCCGCGCACTGGAAGTACAAGCAGGAGGCCGTCGCCGGCGCCTCCAAGGTGCGCACCGACGCCCCGAAGTCGTCCGGCAAGGGCAAGGACGACCACCTCAACGACATGGCGTGGCTGCGGCAGCTGCTGGACTGGCAGAAGGAGACCGAGGACCCGGGCGAGTTCCTGGAGTCCCTGCGCTTCGACCTGTCCCGCAACGAGGTCTTCGTCTTCACCCCCAAGGGCGACGTCATCGCGCTGCCGGCCGGCGCCACCCCGGTGGACTTCGCCTACGCCGTCCACACCGAGGTCGGCCACCGCACCATAGGAGCCCGCGTCAACGGCAGGCTCGTACCGCTGGAGTCCACCCTCGACAACGGCGACCTGGTCGAGGTCTTCACCTCCAAGGCGGCCGGCGCCGGACCGTCCCGGGACTGGCTCGGCTTCGTCAAGTCGCCGCGCGCCCGCAACAAGATCCGGGCCTGGTTCTCCAAGGAGCGCCGCGACGAGGCGATCGAGCAGGGCAAGGACGCCATCGTGCGGGCCATGCGCAAGCAGAACCTGCCGATCCAGCGCATCCTCACCGGCGACTCCCTGGTCACGCTGGCCCACGAGATGCGCTACTCGGACATCTCCGCGCTGTACGCGGCGATCGGCGAGGGCCATGTCTCCGCGCAGCACATCGTGCAGAAGCTGGTGCAGGCGCTCGGCGGCGAGGAGGCCGCCACCGAGGAGATCGACGAGGCGGTCCCGCCCACCCGCGGCCGCGGCCGCAAGCGCCGCAGCAGCAACGACCCCGGCGTCGTCGTCAAGGGCGTCGACGACGTGTGGGTCAAGCTGGCCCGCTGCTGTACGCCGGTGCCCGGCGACCCGATCATCGGCTTCGTCACCCGCGGCAGTGGCGTATCGGTTCACCGCAGCGACTGCGTCAACGTCGAGTCACTGTCCCGTGAGCCGGAGCGCATCCTCGACGTCGAGTGGGCGCCCACCCAGTCCTCGGTCTTCCTGGTCGCCATCCAGGTCGAGGCCCTGGACCGCTCCCGGCTGCTGTCCGACGTCACCCGGGTGCTGTCCGACCAGCACGTCAACATCCTCTCCGCGGCCGTGCAGACCTCCCGCGACCGGGTGGCGACCTCCCGGTTCACCTTCGAGATGGGCGACCCCAAGCACCTGGGCCACGTCCTGAAGGCCGTACGCGGCGTCGAGGGCGTCTACGACGTCTACCGCGTCACCTCGGCCCGCCGGCCCTCGTAGGACACGCGAAAGCCCCCGTACACGCCGTGTACGGGGGCTTTCGGCTGTCGGTGGGACCGTCCGGTCAGCCGCCGAACTCCTGCAGACCCTTCAGCGCCTGGTCGAGCAGCTCCTGGCGGCCCGCCAGCTCACCCTCCAGCTTCTCGGCCCGCGCGGTGTTGCCCTGGGCCCGCGCCTGCTCGATCTGGCCCTTGAGCTTGTCCACGGCGGCCTGCAGCTGACCGGTCAGACCCTCGGCACGCGCGCGTGCCTCCGGGTTCGTCCGGCGCCACTCGGCCTCCTCGGCCTCCTGGATGGCCCGCTCGACCGCGTGCATCCGGCCCTCGACCTTCGGCCGGGCGTCCCGCGGCACATGGCCGATGGCCTCCCAGCGCTCGTTGATCGAGCGGAACGCGGCCCGCGCGGCCTTGAGGTCCGTCACCGGCAGGAGCTTCTCGGCCTCCTCGGCCAGCTCCTCCTTCAGCTTCAGGTTCTCGGCCTGCTCCGCGTCGCGCTCGGCGAAGACCGAGCTGCGGGCGGCGAAGAAGACGTCCTGGGCACCGCGGAAGCGGTTCCACAGATCGTCCTCGTGCTCGCGCTGGGCGCGGCCCGCGGCCTTCCACTCGGCCATCAGATCGCGGTAGCGGGCTGCCGTCGGACCCCAGTCCGTCGAGCTCGACAGCGCCTCGGCCTCGGCGACCAGCCGCTCCTTGGTCCGGCGGGCTTCCTCGCGCTGCGCGTCCAGCTGCGCGAAGTGGGCCTTGCGGCGCTTGGAGAACGCCGACCGGGCGTGCGAGAAGCGGTGCCACAGCTCGTCGTCCGACTTGCGGTCCAGCCGCGGCAGACCCTTCCAGGTGTCCACCAGGGCCCGCAGCCGCTCACCGGCCGCCCGCCACTGGTCGGACTGCGCCAGCTCCTCCGCCTCGGCGACCAGGGCCTCCTTGGCGTGCCGGGCCTCGTCGGCCTGCTTGGCCCGCTGCGCCTTGCGCTCCTCGCGCCGCGCCTCGACCGTCTGCACCAGCTTGTCCAGGCGGGCCCGCAGCGCGTCCAGGTCACCGACCGCGTGGTGCGCGTCCACCTGCTCGCGCAGGTGGCCGATGGCGACCATGGCGTCCTTGGCGGACAGGTCGGTGGTCCGTACTCGCTTTTCGAGGAGGCCGATCTCGACAACCAGGCCCTCGTACTTGCGCTCGAAGTAGGCCAGCGCCTCCTCGGGGGAGCCGGCCTGCCAGGAACCGACGACCTTCTCGCCGTCGGCCGTCCGCACGTACACGGTCCCCGTCTCGTCGACGCGGCCCCACGGGTCGCTGCTCACAGCGCCTCCTCCACATGATGCCTGCGAGGGGCCTCGAAGCTCCCCCGGGCATCGTCCACAGTTTGTTCACCGCCAACATAGGCGACCAGCGGGTTGCCTGTCCGCATCCAGCGCGACCGAAATTTCGCAGGTGGCCTCGGATGACGCCGGTGCGGCGTCACGACTTGACGACCGTCGCCTTGTCGATCACCACCGTCGCGTTGGGCGCGGTGTTCTGGGTGGTGGGATCGGCGGGCTGGGAGCCGGCTGCCGCGATCTTCTTCAGCACCTGCATGCCCGCCTCGGACACCGTACCGAACGGTGTGTAGCTGGGCGGCAGCGGGCTGTCCTGGTAGACGAGGAAGAACTGGCTGCCGTTGGTGTTCGGGCCGGAGTTGGCCATCGCCACCGTGCCCGCCGGGTAGACGTCGCCCTTGAGGCTCTTGTCCTTGAGGTTCTCGTCCTTCATCTTGTAGCCCGGGTCGCCCATGCCGGTGGCCGTCGGGTCGCCGCACTGCAGCACGTAGATGCCGGACGTGGTGAGGCGGTGGCACTTGGTGTGGTCGAAGTAGCCCTTGGCCGCCAGGAAGTTGAAGGAATTCACCGTGTGCGGGGCCTCCTTCGCCTTCAGCGCGAGGTCGATCTCACCGCACGTGGTGTCGAGCTTCATCGTGTACTTCGCCGACGTGTCGATCGACATCGCCGGTTCCTTGTCGAACTTCAGCTTCTTCACCGAGCCCGCCGCCGGCTTCCCGCACGGGTCCTTCGGCTTCGCCGACGCCGACGGCGTCACCTCGGCGTTCGCGTTGGCCTTGTCGTCGTCGCCCTTGAACACACCGGTCGTGTACAGGGCGAGGCTGCCGATCACGACGACGCCGAGCACCGAGGCGATCACGGAATTGCGCACCCGCGCCTTGCGCCGTGCCTCGGTCCGCCGCTGCTGCTGCCGCAAGAACTTCTCCCGGGCGAGCTGACGCCGCCGCTGCTCCTGGCTGACCACCGGGTTTACTCCTCAATGCGTCTCGTACGTCGGTTGGGGCGCGTGCGTCCGATGAGCCGATCGCCTGCGTGTGCCCCGTACCGTATATGGGTTCGCTGAGGAATCGGCAGCGCCGGTAGGCTCTGACAGCGGGCGCGCGCGGGAAAAGCCGCCCCCGTACCGACACAACCGCCACAACTAAGGACGATCGTGCTCATTGCCGGGTTCCCCGCCGGGGCCTGGGGGACGAACTGCTATCTCGTCGCCCCCGCCGCCGGTGAGGAGTGCGTGATCATCGACCCGGGCCACCAGGCGGCCCCCGGAGTCGAAGAGGCGCTGAAGAAGCATCGGCTCAAGCCCGTCGCCGTCGTCCTCACCCACGGCCACATCGACCACGTGGCCTCGGTCGTCCCCGTGTGCGGCGCGCACGACGTACCGGCCTGGATCCACCCCGAGGACCGGTACATGATGAGCGACCCCGAGAAGGCGCTCGGCCGGTCCATCGGCATGCCGCTGATGGGTGAGCTGACCGTGGGCGAGCCGGACGACGTCAAGGAGCTCACCGACGGCGCGCGGCTTCAGCTGGCGGGTCTGACGATGACCGTCTCGCACGCACCGGGCCATACCAAGGGGTCGGTGACCTTCGGCCTGCCCGAGGCGGCGGACATCCCGCCGATCCTCTTCTCGGGCGACCTGCTGTTCGCCGGCTCCATCGGACGCACCGACCTGCCCGGCGGTGACATGGCCGAGATCCTCGACTCGCTGGCCCGCGTGTGCCTGCCGCTCGACGACTCGACCGTGGTGCTGTCCGGCCACGGCCCCCAGACGACCATCGGCCAGGAGCGCGCCACCAACCCGTATCTGCGGCAGGTGGCCGCCGGCCAGGGAGCCGACGCCACGCGCGCTCCCCGACGAGGAATGTGACGAGAGACCTTCCGTGAGCACCTTCAAGGCCCCCAAGGGCACGTACGACCTGATCCCGCCGGACTCCGCGAAGTACCTGGCGGTGCGTGAGGCGATCGCCGGCCCGCTGCGCACCTCCGGCTACGGCTACATCGAGACCCCCGGCTTCGAGAACGTCGAGCTGTTCGCGCGCGGTGTCGGCGAGTCCACCGACATCGTCACCAAGGAGATGTACGCCTTCGAGACCAAGGGCGGCGACCGGCTCGCCCTGCGCCCCGAGGGCACCGCCTCCGTGCTGCGCGCCGCGCTGGAGGCCAACCTGCACAAGGCCGGCAACCTCCCGGTCAAGCTGTGGTACTCCGGCTCCTACTACCGCTACGAGCGCCCCCAGAAGGGCCGTTACCGGCACTTCTCGCAGGTCGGCGCCGAGGCGATCGGCGCGGAGGACCCGGCGCTGGACGCCGAGCTGATCATCCTCGCCGACCAGGCGTACCGCTCGCTGGGCCTGCGCAACTTCCGCATCCTGCTGAACTCGCTCGGCGACAAGGAGTGCCGGCCGGTGTACCGGGCCGCGCTGCAGGACTTCCTGCGCGGCCTCGACCTGGACGAGGACACCCGCCGCCGCGTCGACATCAACCCGCTGCGGGTGCTGGACGACAAGCGCGAGTCGGTCCAGAAGCAGCTCGGCGACGCCCCGCTGCTGCGCGACTACCTGTGCGACGCGTGCAAGGCGTACCACGAGGAGGTCCGTGAGCTGATCACCGCCGCGGGCGTGGCCTTCGAGGACGACCCGAAGCTGGTGCGCGGCCTGGACTACTACACCCGCACGACCTTCGAGTTCGTCCACGACGGCCTCGGCTCGCAGTCCGCGGTGGGCGGCGGCGGCCGCTACGACGGCCTGTCGGAGATGATCGGCGGCCCCGCGCTGCCGTCCGTCGGCTGGGCCCTCGGCGTGGACCGCACGGTGCTCGCCCTGGAGGCGGAGGGCGTCGAGCTCGAACTGCCGCAGGCCACCAGCGTCTTCGCGGTGCCGCTCGGCGACGAGGCCCGCCGGGTGCTGTTCGCCAAGGTCACGGAGTTGCGCAAGGTGGGCGTGGCGGCGGACTTCTCCTACGGCCACAAGGGCCTCAAGGGCGCGATGAAGAACGCCAACCGCAGCGGCGCCCGCTACACGATCGTCGCCGGTGAACGCGATCTCGCCGAGGGCGTGGTCCAGCTCAAGGACATGGAGTCCGGCGAGCAGAGCGCGGTCGGCGTCAACGAGATCGTGGCGGAGCTGGAATCCCGGCTCGGCAGCTGACCGTCACGGCGAAGGGCTCCGGGTGACCCCCGGAGCCCTTCGCCCTTCACGGCTCCAGCAGACCGTGCCGCAGCGCGCTGGTCACCGCCGCCGTACGGTCGTCCACCCCCAGCTTGCCGAAGACGCGCAGCAGATGGGTCTTCACCGTGGACTCGCCGATGTACAGGCGGCGGCCGATCTCCGCGTTGGTGCAGCCCTCCGCCACCAGGCGCAGCACCGCCGTCTCCCGCTCCGACAGCCGGGGCCGTTGCGGGCGGACGCGCAGCTGGTCCACCAGCCTGGCCGCGACCGTCGGCGCGAGCACCGTCTCACCGCGGGCCGCGGCCCGTACCGCCTCGGCGAGTTCGGCACGGGGCAGGTCCTTGAGCAGATAGCCCGCCGCGCCCGCCTCCACGGCCCGCAGGATGTCCCGGTCCGTCTCGTACGTCGTCAGCACGACCACCCGGCAGGGCAGTCCCGCCCGGCTCATCCGCTCGATCGCCTCGACGCCCCCGCCGCCCGGCATCCTCAGGTCCATGAGCACGATGTCCGGCCGCAACCGGGCCGCGAGCGCCTCCGCCCGCGGGCCGCTGTCGGCGTCGCCGACCACCTCCAGATCGGGCTCGGCGTCGAGCATCGCCCGCAGACCCTCGCGTACGACGGGATGATCGTCGGCCAGGACGATCCGGATCACGGCGTCTCACTCCTCACGGCGGCCGGTACGGGCAGGCGCACGGTCACCGTCGTGCCCTCGCCCGGGGTGCTGACGGTCTCGGTGGTGCCGCCGACCTCGGCGGCGCGGGCCCGCAGCCCCGCCAGACCGTATCCGCCCGTGGCGGTCGCCGGGTCGAAGCCGCGGCCGTCGTCCTCGACGGTGAGGGTCAGCGACCGCTCGCCGTAGGACAGGTCGATCCGCACCGGGGCCCGGCTGCCCGCGTGCTTGTGGGCGTTGGCCAGGGCCTCCTGGCAGGAGCGGAGGGCGACGACCTCCACCGCGGCCGGCAGCGCACGGGCCGGCCCGGTCACCGCGAGGGCCGCCCCGTGCCGGTCGGCCAGGCGGCGCAGGGCGTCCGGCAGACAGGCGCCGTCGAGGTCGGCGGGCGCGGCACCGGCGACCAGGGCGCGGGCCTCGGCGAGGTTCTGCCGGGCGGTGGTGTCCATCAGCGCGAGATGGCGGCGGGCCCGTGGCAGGTCGTGGTCGAGTTCCGCCTCGACCGCCTGGATCAGCATGAGCACGCTGGTGAAGCCCTGGGCGAGGGTGTCGTGGATCTCGCGGGCCATGCGCTCGCGCTCGGTGAGCGCGCCGTGCGCGGCCGACAGGCGCGCGACCTCGGTGCGGCTGGCGTCGAGTTCGGCGATCAGCTCGGCCCGCTCCGCGCTCTGCTCGATGATCCGGATGATCCAGCTGCCGATCACCACCGAGAACACCAGCGTGACCGCGGCGAACAGGCAGTTGGCGAACAGCGAGGCGGCGTCCGGCCACCACAGCAGCGCCCAGACGAGCACGGGCCCGACATTGACCACCGTCACGGCGACGAGCGCGGAGCGCTGCCGCAGCGTCATGAAGCACTGCGGGATCAGCGAGAACGCCAGCAGCCGGGTCTCGCCGGCCAGGGCGGCCGAGGGCAGGAACAGCAGCATGGCCCCGGCGAGGTAGCGCACCGCCCGCCGTTCGTGGGCCGGGTCCACGGGCTCGCTCGTCAGCAACGGCCGGCCGACCAGGGCGTAGTACGGCACAAGAGGCACCAGCAGTCCGGCCGCCACCGCACGCACCGGCCACGACGGCTGGGCCGCACCCAGGACGAAGGCCACCGTGGCCACCCACGCGACGGCGAAGTAGGCGTCCCAGAGCCGGACCGAGCGGTCCCAGGCGTGCGCCGCGCGTGCGCTGCCGAACCCGGTCACCCCGTGCGCCGGTCCTTCCACCGGAACGTGAGCAGACATAGCACCAGCCCCCCTGCGCACCAGGCCGTCAGCACCAGCGCGATCCGTCCGAACTCCCAGTTGCCCGCCTGCTCCAGCACCCGCGCCGAGTCCGGCAGGAACACGCCCCGCAGCCCCTGGCACAGCCACTTGAGCGGGAACAGGGCGCCGACGTCCAGCATCCAGCCGGGGATCGTATCCACCGAGATGTAGACCCCGGAGACGAACTGCAGCACCAGGAACGGCAGCACGATCACCGAGCTCGCGCTGCGGGCCGACTTCGGCACCGAGCTGATCGCGATGCCGAGCAGCGCGCACGCGGTCAGCCCCAGCGCGAAGATCCAGCCGAAGTCGAACCAGCGGCCCGGGTCGGAGGGCAGGCCGATGTCGTACAGCGTGGTGCCGATCAGCAGCAGGATCGCCGTCTCCGCGACGCCGGTGAACAGCACCAGCCAGATCTTGCCCAGGAAGTACGCCGCCGGCGGCATCGGTGTGCCGCGCAGCCGGCGCAGCACCTTCTCGTCGCGCTCCACCGCGATGGAGATGCCCAGGGACTGGAACGACGTCGACATGATCCCGGAGGCCATCATCGCGGGCACGTACAGCTGGGACGCGGTGATGCCGAGCCCCTCGACGTCGTCACGGAAGATCGACGCGAACAGGAACAGGAAGACCACGGGGAAGGCGAAGGTGAAGACCACCTGATCGCGCTGCCGGAAGAACTGCTTGATCTCCAGCGCGCCCCGGTGCAGACCGAGCGTCCAGGCGCCGGGCGGCCGTGCGCCCTTGGTCTCCCTGCCGCCACGCGTGCGTGCGGCGGTGGTCATCGCGCGTCCTCCTGGCCGGTGAGCCGCAGGTAGACGTCCTCCAGCGTGGGCCGGTGCACGGTGAGGCCGGGGATCTCGCCGTCGAAGCGGTGGATCAGCTCGGCGACCGTGCGGGTGGGCGTGGCGGTGCGCTCCGTGCGCGGGGTGCCGTCCGGGTCGGTCCAGGTGACGGTGGCCTCGGTGCCGTACAGCTCGCGCAGCGCGGCCGGCTCGCCCTCGGCGACGACGCGGCCGCGGACGACCACGGCGAGGCGGTCGGCGAGCGCCTCGGCCTCCTCCAGGTAGTGCGTGGTGAGCAGGATCGTGGTGCCCTCGTCGGCCAGCAGCCGGATCAGGTCCCAGAACCGCCGGCGGGCCGCCGGGTCGAAACCGGTCGTCGGCTCGTCGAGCAGGAGCAGCTCGGGGCCGCCGATCACACCGAGTGCCACGTCGAGGCGGCGCCGCTGTCCGCCCGACAGCGCCTTGATCCGGCGGTCCGCCTTCTCCGTCAGACCGACCAGGTCGATGACCTCCTCCGGATCGCGGGGCCTCGGGTAGTACCGGGCGAAGTGCCGGACGGTCTCGCGTACCGTCAACTCGGCGGGCGCGGATTCGTCCTGCCAGACGATTCCCACGCGGGAACGCCACGCGCGGGTGGCCGTCGCCGGGTCCGCCCCGAGCACCCGGACCTCGCCCGCGTCGCGGCTCCGGTTGCCCTGCAGGATCTCCACCGTGGTGGACTTGCCGGCTCCGTTCGGGCCGAGCAGTCCGAACACCTCGCCGGGGCGTATGCCCAGGTCGATGCCGTGGACGGCGGTGACGTCGCCGTACTGCTTGCGCAGCCCCCGCACGCTCACGGCGAGCGCGTCCGTGTGTGCTGTGGTCATGTCCCGATCATCGGCCGGAACCGAACGTTCCTGACCCACCGCGCGTACTTCCTTATGTCCATCGAACGGTGGACAGTGGAACGCGTGCGGCACAATGGCCCTGCCCGAAGATGGTCCAACTCTCAAGTGACGGAACCGGCGGAATGAGCAAGACGACAGTGAAGGACGTCTCCACCGAACCCGAGCCGCAGCACGCCGGGGCCGCCGCGCCGCGCGCCGTGGGCGGCAGCCGTGCCTTCGGGGTGCTGCTGGTGATCACCGGCGCGGCCGGGCTGCTCGCCGCCTGGGTCATCACCCTCGACAAGTTCAAGATCCTTGAGGCCAAGGTCGCGGGCAAGACGTTCACCCCGGGGTGCAGCCTCAACCCGGTCGTCTCCTGCGGCAGCGTGATGGAGTCCAAGCAGGCCGCCGCCTTCGGGTTCCCCAACCCGATGCTGGGCCTGGTCTGCTACGGCATCGTCATCTGCGTCGGCATGAGCCTGCTGGCCCGCGCCCGCTTCCCGCGCTGGTACTGGCTCACCTTCAACTTCGGCACGCTCTTCGGCGTGGCCTTCTGCACCTGGCTGCAGTTCCAGTCCCTGTACCGGATCAACGCGCTGTGCCTGTGGTGCTGCCTGGCCTGGGTCGCCACGATCACGATGTTCTGGTACGTGACGTCGTTCAACATCCGCAACGACCTGCTGCCCGCCCCGCGCTGGCTGAAGAGCTTCTTCGGCGAGTTCACCTGGGTCGTGCCCGTGCTGCACATCGGCATCATCGGCATGCTCGTCCTGACCCGCTGGTGGGACTTCTGGACCAGCTGACAGCCCGACGGGATTGTCAGTGCGGTGTTTTAGGGTTTCAGCGTGGAGCCCGATCTGTTCACCGCAGCCGCCGAAGAACGCCAGGAGAAGGACCCGACGACCAGTCCCCTGGCGGTCCGGATGCGCCCGCGCACCCTCGACGAGGTCGTGGGCCAGCAGCACCTGCTGAAGCCGGGCTCACCCCTGCGCAGACTGGTCGGCGAGGGGGCCAAGGGCCCGGCCGGCCCCTCCTCGGTGATCCTTTGGGGCCCGCCCGGCACCGGCAAGACGACCCTGGCGTACGTGGTCTCCAAGGCCACCAACAAGCGGTTCGTGGAGCTGTCGGCGATCACCGCCGGCGTCAAGGAGGTCCGCGCGGTCATCGACGGCGCCCGCCGGGCCAGCGGCGGCTACGGCCAGGAGACCGTCCTCTTCCTCGACGAGATCCACCGCTTCAGCAAGGCTCAGCAGGACTCCCTCCTCCCGGCCGTGGAGAACCGCTGGGTGACCCTGATCGCGGCCACCACCGAGAACCCGTACTTCTCGGTGATCTCCCCGCTGCTCTCCCGCTCCCTGCTGCTCACCCTCGAACCCCTCACCGACGACGACATCCGCGGCCTGCTCAAGCGCGCCCTCACCGACGGACGCGGCCTCGACAGCGCCGTCGCCCTCCCCGAGGACACCGAGGACCACCTGCTGCGCATCGCAGGCGGCGACGCCCGCCGCGCCCTGACCGCCCTGGAGGCCGCCGCCGGCGCCGCCCTCGACAAGGGCGAGACGGAGATCTCCCTGTCCACCCTGGAGGAGACCGTCGACCGGGCCGCGGTGAAGTACGACCGCGACGGCGACCAGCACTACGACGTCGCCAGCGCCCTGATCAAGTCCATCCGCGGCTCCGACGTCGACGCCGCCCTGCACTACCTCGCCCGCATGATCGAGGCCGGCGAGGACCCCCGGTTCATCGCCCGCCGGCTGATGATCTCCGCCAGCGAGGACATCGGCCTGGCCGACCCCACCGCCCTGTCCGTCGCGGTGGCCGCCGCCCAGGCCGTCGCCATGATCGGCTTCCCCGAGGCCGCGCTCACCCTGAGCCACGCCACCATCGCCCTCGCGCTCGCGCCCAAGTCCAACTCCGCCACCACCGCGATCGGCGCCGCACTGGACGACGTACGCAAGGGACTGGCCGGACCGGTCCCGGCGCATCTGCGCGACAGCCACTACAAGGGCGCCGGCAGGCTCGGGCACGGCCAGGGGTACGTCTACCCGCACGACCTGGCCGAGGGCATCGCCGCCCAGCAGTACGCGCCGGACGCCCTCAAGGACCGCGAGTACTACACCCCGACCCGGCACGGCGCGGAGGCCCGTTACGCCGACGCCGTGGAGTGGACCAGGAAGCACCTCGGTCGCAAGCGGTCCTGAGCGCCCTGTAGACTGCCCTGAAGTGCCGAGTTCCGTGCAGTCAGAGCGGGACAGCCGGCCGGAACCCCCAGCGGGTTCCAGGAGCGTCGCGCACCGTCGAACGGTGTCGCGGGCAGCCCACCACCACCCGGAGTCCCGGGACAGGTCGGTGGGCCACTCGCGTGCTGCACGTATGTGCCCAGACCAGGGGAGCGGCTGCCCGGCGGGTCCCACGCGGACCCCAAGGGTTTCCCCGGCTGCGGATGCGACCTCCCGCAACCCTGACAAGCCGGAACAAGGAAAAGAGAAACAGTGGCGAACCAGTCCCGCCCCAAGGTCAAGAAGTCGCGTGCCCTCGGCATCGCGCTGACCCCGAAGGCCGTCAAGTACTTCGAGGCCCGTCCCTACCCGCCGGGTGAGCACGGCCGCGGCCGCAAGCAGAACTCGGACTACAAGGTCCGTCTGCTGGAGAAGCAGCGCCTGCGCGCTCAGTACGACATCTCCGAGCGCCAGCTGGTCCGCGCCTACGAGCGCGCGTCCAAGGTCCAGGGCAAGACCGGTGAGGCCCTGATCGTGGAGCTGGAGAAGCGCCTCGACGCGCTGGTCCTGCGTTCGGGCATCGCCCGCACGATCTACCAGGCCCGCCAGATGGTCGTCCACGGCCACATCCAGGTCAACGGCAAGAAGGTCGACAAGCCGTCCTTCGTCGTCCGTCCCGACGATGTCGTCCAGGTCCGCGACCGCTCCAAGGACAAGACGCTCTTCCAGATCGCCCGCGAGGGTGGCTTCGCCCCCGACGGTGAGACCCCGCGCTACCTGCAGGTGAACCTCAAGGCCCTGGCGTTCCGCCTGGACCGCGAGCCGAACCGCAAGGAGATCCCGGTGATCTGCGACGAGCAGCTCGTCGTCGAGTACTACGCCCGCTGACCCTCGGCAGGCGACAGCACTCCGTCAGCCCGCCGTCTCCCCGCCCTTCCGGGTGGGCGAGGCGGCGGGCTGCCGCGTTCCGTCCTCCTGCCGCCCCGCCCGGCGCGGGGAGGGAAGCGCCCGCAGCGACCGCCCGCCCCGCAGCGCCCGCTCCACCGCCTCGGCCCGGCCGAGCCGCCGCCCCCGCCGCACGCACTCCTCGTAGCGCGCGTCACCGAGCCGCTCGCGGGCTTTTCCCTCGCACAGCTCGTGCGGACCGTTGTAGTACGCGGAGCCGAACAGCGGCAGCCCCACCGACGGCCACATCTCGGCCGCCGCGCCCTGCAGCACCGCCGCCTCCGCCGCGTCCCCCTCCGACACCGTGACCAGCGCCAGCAGCTCCATGGACAGCACCGAGCCGAGCAGATCGCGAAACGTGTGCGCGCTGCCCAGGCACTCGGCCAGCAGCGACCGGGCGCGCGGCAGATCGCCCTGCGCCCACGCCGCGTACGCCAGCACGAACAGCGCGTAGCCCAGCGCCCACCGCTCCCCGTGGTCCTCGCACACCCGGCGCACGTCCTCGCACAGCCGCACCGCGTCCGGCAGATCGCCCTGGAACGCCCGGGTCATCGCCAGCTCCACCTGGCCCATCAGCACATTGCTGTTCAGCTCGCCGATCTCCTGGTACCGCTCCAGCGCCGAGCGCAGCAGCTTCTCCGCGCGCGCCATGTCGTCGGTGACCAGCGCCAGACAGCCGGTGCGGTGCTCGGCGTAGGCGATACCGGCCGGGCTGTCCACCCGCTCCGCCTCCGCGCGGCACTCGGTGAGCGCGGCGAGCGCCGGCACCGGGTCGCCCTGCAGGATCGCGACATAGCCGAGCACCCACAGCGCCTTCAGCCGGGACTGCTCACCCGCACTGCGCGAGGCGCCCTCCGTCTCCAGTTCGACGCTGCGCCGCAGCCAGTGCCGGCCCTCCGCGAGCCGCCCGCAGCCCACCCAGTAGAACCACAGCGAACCGGCCAGGTACTGGCCCAGATGCGCCTCGCCCGGCTCGCTCAGACAGTGCTCCAGGGCGCACCGCAGATTCGGCAGCTCGGCCTCGACGCGCTCGGCGACCTCCGCCTGCCGGGGCGAGAACCAGTCCAGCTCGCACCAGGTCGCCAGGCCCATGTACCAGTCGCGGTGCCGGCGCCGCATCCGCTCCGCGTCCCCGATGGCCGCGAGCCAGTCGGCGCCGTAGGCCCGGACCGTGTCGAGCATGCGGTAGCGCACGCCCGTGGCGGTCTCCTCCCGGGTCACGACCGACTGCGCGATCAGCTCGGTCAGCACGTCCAGGACGTCGTCGGCCGGCAGACCGTGCCCGCTGCACACGTACTCCACGGCATCCAGGTCGAACTGGCCCGCGAACACCGTCAGCCGGGCCCACAGCAGCCGCTGTGGCGGGGTGCACAGCTCGTGGCTCCAGCCGATCGCCGTCCGCAGCGTCCGATGGCGCGGCAACGCGTCCCGCACCTCGCCCGTCAGCAGCCGGAACCGGTCGTCGAGCCGCTCCAGCAGCTGCGCCGGCGACAGCGCCCGCAGCCGCCCGGCCGCCAGCTCCAGCGCGAGCGGGATCCCGTCGAGGCGCCGGCACACCTCCCGTACGTCCGGGCCGTCGCCGACCACCACGCCCTGCGCGGCGGCCCGGTCCGTGAACAGCTCCACCGCCTCCTCCTCGCCGAGCGGCGCCAGCGGCAGCAGCCGTTCGCCGGCCAGCCGCAACGGCCGGCGGCCCACCGCCAGGACCCGCAGCCGCGGCAGGCGGGCCAGAAGGCAGGCCACCAGCTCGGCGCAGGCCTGCGCCAGATGCTCGAACCCGTCGAGGAGCAGCAGGAGTTCACGGTCGGCGAGATGGGCCAGCAGCGTCTCGCGCGGCGCCCGGCGCGTGTGGTCGGTCAGGCCGAGCGCCTCCACCACGGCGTACTCGACGAGCCCGGGGTCGCGCAGCGGGGCCAGCTCGACGCGCCACACCCCGTCCCGGGCCTCGGGCCACCTCGCGGCCGCGCGCGCCGCGAGCCGTGACTTGCCGACCCCGCCCGGACCGGTCACGGTCACCAGCCGTGAGACGCGCAGCGCCTCGTCGAGGGCGGCCAGTTCGGCGGACCTGCCGACGAACCCGGTCGATTCCGCGGGCAGATTGCCACCCGCGGGACTGTCGGCGCGCTGATGATCCCGCATGGAACACGGAGCGTACTCAAGCGTAATCACCGCGTACAATCGCTTCCCGGAACTCAGGCGTCCACGCCCCCTAATCCGGTACGGAGCCGCAGCCCCGGCGCGATAGGCTCGGTGCACGACTTTCTCGATGTTCAGGCACGTTTCAGGGAGCGGGTGCGCACAGTGTCCGGTGGAGAGGTGGCCGGGATCCTGGTGGCCGTCTTCTGGGCGATCCTGGTCTCCTTCCTCGCGGTGGCTCTCGCGAGGCTGGCCCAGACGCTCAAGGCGACGACCAAGCTCGTGGCGGACGTGACCGATCAGGCCGTCCCGCTGCTGGCCGACGCCTCCGCGGCGGTGCGCTCCGCGCAGACCCAGATCGACCGGGTCGACGCGATCGCCTCCGACGTCCAGGAGGTCACGTCGAACGCCTCCGCGCTGTCCAGCACCGTGGCCTCCACCTTCGGCGGCCCGCTGGTCAAGGTCGCGGCCTTCGGCTACGGCGTGCGCCGGGCGCTGGGCGGCCGCAAGGGTGAGGTGCCCGCCAGGGAGTCGAGGCGTACCGTGATCGTGGGCCGCACCGTTCCGGCCTCACGACGGGGCAAGCGGAGTAAGGACTGAGACCGAGCGATGTTCCGCCGTACGTTCTGGTTCAGCACGGGCGTCGCCGCCGGTGTGTGGGCCACCACCAAGGTCAACCGCAAGCTGAGGCAGCTGACCCCGGAGAGCCTCGCCGCGACCGCGGCCAACAAGGCGCTCGACGCGGGTCAGCGG
This sequence comes from Streptomyces sp. Ru71, assembly GCF_002920535.1. Lineage (GTDB taxonomy): Bacteria > Actinomycetota > Actinomycetes > Streptomycetales > Streptomycetaceae > Streptomyces. The sequence continues at coordinate 29,239 of NZ_PQSS01000008.1, forward strand.
CTGAAGGACCGCGCGGTGGGCTTCGCCCTCGACGTCCGCGACAACATGGCCCAGCGCGAGGCGGAACTTGAGGAGGCCCTGGGCATCCACGAGAACCCCGAACTCGCCGAGCCCCGGCGGTACGCCGCCATCGAGAACAACCGCAGCAACCCGAAGTACGTCGAAGCCCCGACGTACTCGTACAACCGGAATGAGGACCACTGATGGAGTCGGCTGAGATCCGCCGCCGCTGGCTGAGCTTCTTCGAGGAGCGCGGGCACACCGTCGTCCCTTCGGCGTCGCTCATCGCGGACGACCCGACTCTGCTCCTCGTCCCCGCCGGCATGGTGCCCTTCAAGCCCTACTTCCTGGGTGAGGTCAAGCCGCCCTTCCCGCGCGCCACGAGCGTGCAGAAGTGCGTGCGCACGCCCGACATCGAAGAGGTCGGCAAGACCACGCGGCACGGCACGTTCTTCCAGATGTGCGGCAACTTCTCCTTCGGCGACTACTTCAAGGAAGGCGCCATCAAGCTCGCCTGGGAGCTGCTCACCACGCCCCAGGACAAGGGCGGTTACGGCCTCGACCCCGAGCGCCTGTGGATCACCGTCTACAAGGACGACGACGAGGCCGAGCGCATCTGGCACGAGGTCGTCGGCGTGCCCAAGGAGCGCATCCAGCGCCTGGGCATGAAGGACAACTACTGGTCCATGGGCGTGCCCGGCCCGTGCGGCCCCTGCTCCGAGATCAACTACGACCGCGGCCCCGAGTTCGGCGTCGAGGGCGGCCCGGCCGTCAACGACGAGCGGTACGTGGAGATCTGGAACCTCGTCTTCATGCAGTACGAGCGCGGCGAGGGCATCGGCAAGGACAACTTCGAGATCCTCGGCGAGCTGCCGAGCAAGAACATCGACACGGGCCTCGGCCTGGAGCGCCTCGCCATGATTCTGCAGGGCGTGCAGAACATGTACGAGATCGACACCTCCATGGCCGTGATCGACAAGGCCACCGAGCTGACCGGCGTCCGCTACGGCGACGCCCACACCTCGGACGTGTCCCTGCGGGTGGTCACCGACCACATGCGCACGGCCACCATGCTCATCGGCGACGGCGTCACCCCGGGCAACGAGGGCCGCGGCTACGTCCTGCGCCGCATCATGCGCCGCGCCATCCGCAACATGCGGCTGCTCGGCGCCACCGGTCCGGTCGTCAAGGACCTGATCGACACCGTGATCGGCATGATGGGCCAGCAGTACCCCGAGCTGATCACCGACCGCGAGCGCATCGAGAAGGTCGCCCTCGCCGAGGAGAACGCCTTCCTCAAGACGCTGAAGGCCGGCACCAACATCCTCGACACCGCCGTCACCGAGACCAAGCAGTCCGGCGGCACGGTCCTGCCCGGCGACAAGGCGTTCCTGCTCCACGACACCTGGGGCTTCCCGATCGACCTCACCCTGGAGATGGCCGCCGAGCAGGGGCTGTCCGTGGACGAGGAGGGCTTCCGCCGCCTGATGAAGGAGCAGCGGGAGCGCGCCAAGGCCGACGCCCAGGCCAAGAAGACCGGCCACGCCGACATGGGCGCCTACCGCGAGATCGCCGACTCCGCCGGTGCCACCGACTTCATCGGTTACACGGACACCGAGGGCGAGTCCACGATCGTCGGCATCCTGGTCGACGGCGTCTCCTCCCCGGCCGCCAGTGAGGGCGACGAGGTGGAGGTCGTGCTCGACCGCACCCCGTTCTACGCCGAGGGCGGCGGCCAGATCGGCGACACCGGCCGCATCAAGGTGGACACCGGTGCCGTCATCGAGGTCCGCGACTGCCAGAAGCCGGTCCCGGGCGTCTACGTCCACAAGGGCGTCGTCCAGGTCGGCGAGGTGACCGTCGGAGCCAAGGCCCACGCCTCCATCGACGCCCGCCGCCGCACCGCCATCGCCCGCGCCCACTCGGCCACCCACCTCACCCACCAGGCCCTGCGCGACGCGCTCGGCCCGACGGCCGCCCAGGCCGGTTCGGAGAACCAGCCCGGCCGCTTCCGCTTCGACTTCGGCTCGCCGTCCGCCGTTCCGACGGCCGTGATGACCGACGTCGAGCAGAAGATCAATGAGGTGCTGGCCCGCGACCTCGACGTGCGCGCCGAGGTCATGGGCATCGACGAGGCCAAGAAGCAGGGCGCCATCGCCGAGTTCGGCGAGAAGTACGGCGAGCGGGTCCGCGTGGTCACCATCGGCGACTTCTCCAAGGAGCTGTGCGGCGGCACGCACGTGCACAACACCGCCCAGCTGGGTCTGGTGAAGCTGCTGGGCGAGTCCTCCATCGGCTCGGGTGTGCGCCGTATCGAGGCCCTCGTCGGTGTCGACGCCTACAACTTCCTCGCCCGCGAGCACACGGTCGTCAACCAGCTGACCGAGCTGCTCAAGGGCCGCCCGGAGGAGCTGCCGGAGAAGGTCTCCGCCATGCTCGGCAAGCTGAAGGACGCCGAGAAGGAGATCGAGAAGTTCCGCGCGGAGAAGGTGCTCCAGGCCGCCGCCGGTCTCGCCGAGTCCGCCAAGGACGTGCGGGGCGTGGCCGTCGTCACGGGCCAGGTCCCGGACGGCACCACCCCGGACGACCTGCGCAAGCTGGTCCTCGACGTCCGTGGCCGCATCCAGGGCGGCCGGGCCGCCGTGGTCGCCCTGTTCACGGTGAACAACGGCAAGCCGCTGACCGTCATCGCCACCAATGACGCCGCCCGCGAGCGCGGTCTGAAGGCCGGTGACCTGGTGCGCACCGCCGCCAAGACCCTCGGCGGCGGCGGTGGCGGCAAGCCGGACGTCGCCCAGGGCGGCGGCCAGAACCCGGCTGCCGTCGGCGAGGCCGTGGACGCCGTCGAGCGGCTCGTCGCCGAGACGGCCAAGTGACGGTTCGGTAAGGAAACGGTCGGAATCATGCGCAGAGGACGTCGGCTCTCGATCGACGTCGGGGACGCCCGGATCGGGGTCGCCTCGTGCGACCCCGACGGGATCCTCGCCACACCGGTGGAGACGGTTCCCGGCCGGGACGTCCCGGCCGCCCACCGCCGCCTGCGGCAGCTGGTCGAGGAGTACGAGCCGATCGAGGTCGTCGTCGGTCTCCCTCGCTCCCTCAAGGGGGGCGAGGGCCCGGCCGCCGTCAAGGTCCGCACGTTCGCACAGGAGCTGGCACGCGGCATCAAGCCGGTGCCGGTCCGCCTGGTCGACGAGCGGATGACCACGGTCACGGCCAGCCAGGGACTGCGCGCCTCGGGCGTGAAGTCCAAGAAGGGCCGCTCGGTCATCGACCAGGCGGCCGCCGTCATCATCCTGCAGCAGGCCCTCGAATCCGAACGGGTGTCAGGGAAAGCGCCCGGCGAGGGCGTCGAAGTGGTCATCTGATCGCGATACGGTAACGTTCCGCGCGATGCGGCGGTGTTCGAACAGCTGCCGCACAACAAGAGGCGGGACGGGAGCCGGAGCCACCAGCCGCGTGACCGCCGCCTCGCGGCTCTAGGGGATCGATGACTGAGTATGGCCGGGGCCAAGGCTCCGAACCGTGGCATCCGGAGGACCCGTTGTACGGGGACGGCGGATGGGGAGGGCAGCAGCCCCACGTGGGCCATCAGCCTGCCCACGGCGGCCAGCAGCACTATCCGCAGCAGCCGCAGCACCAGGACTACGGCGACTGGGGCCACGGCCAGCAGCCCGGCTACGACCAGCAGCAGTACCCGCAGTACTACAGCGATCAGCAGTACCCCCAGGGCGGCGGCGAGCAGCAGTACCACCAGAGCGGCGGCAACCAGCACCACCCGCAGGGCGGCGGCTGGGACGGCACCGGCACGCACACGCACATGCCGTACCCGCCCGATCCCGGTGACCCCTACGGACACCAGGCCGTGGCCTACGGCGGTGAGCAGCCCGACTTCTACCAGACCGAGGACGCCTACCCGCCGCCCGAGCCGCCCGCCCGGCGCCGCACGGAGCCCGAGCCGCGGGAGACCGACTGGGACCCCGGCCCCGACCAGGGCGAGCACGCCTTCTTCGCGGGCGACGACGGCGAGGACCCCGACGAGGAGGCCCGGCCCCGGGGGCGCGCGGCCCGGCGCGGCGGCGGCAAAGGGGGCAACGGAGGCAAAGGCGGCAAGGGCGGCAAGAAGAAGAGCCGTAACGGCGTCGCCTGCCTGGTGGTCCTGCTGGTGTTCGGCGGCGGACTCGCCGGGGTCGGCTACGTCGGCTACACCTTCTACCAAAATCGTTTCGGCGCGGCTCCGGACTACGCCGGCGACGGCACGGGCGAGTCGGTGACCGTGGAGATCCCCAAGGGCGCCGGCGGCTACGACATCGGGCGCCGGCTGAAGGCGGCGGGCGTGGTCAAGAGCGTCGACGCCTTCGTCTCCGCCCAGCAGCAGAACCCCAAGGGCAACACCATCCAGGCCGGCGCCTACATCCTGCGCAAGCAGATGTCCGCCGCGAGCGCCGTCCAGATGATGCTCGACCCCAAGAGCCAGAACAACGTCATGGTCACGCCCGGCGAGCGCAACGCGCACGTCTACGCGGCCATCGACCTCAAACTCGGCCTGGCCACCGGCACCACCAAGGGCATCGCCGACAAGCAGTACAAGACCCTCGGCCTGCCCTCCTGGGCGAACAGCGACAGCGAGATCAAGGACCCGCTGGAGGGCTTCCTCGCCCCGGGCACCTATCCCGCGGCCAAGGGCATGAAGCCCGAGGCGGTGCTCAAGGCGATGGTGACCCAGGCGAACGAGGTGTACAGCCGCTACGACCTGAAGGGCAAGGCCGCCTCCCTCGGGCTGAAGGACCCGCTGCAGCTCATCACGGTCGCCAGCCTCGTCCAGGCCGAGGGCAAGACGCACGACGACTACCGCAAGATGGCCGAGGTCGTCTACAACCGTCTCAAGCCCACGAACACCGAGACCAACCAGCTGCTGCAGTTCGACTCGACCTACAACTACCTCAAGGGTCAGAGCAACATCCACATCACCGAACGTGAGATCAACAGCAACAAGGACCCGTACAACACGTACACCAACAAGGGCCTGCCGCCCGGCCCCATCGGCAACCCCGGTGAGGACGCCATGAAGGCGGCGCTGAATCCGACGCACGACGGCTGGATCTACTTCGTGGCGACCGACGGCGAGAACAACACCGAGTTCGCCAAGACGTACGCCGAATTCAAGCAGCTCAGGGACAAGTTCAATGACAGCACGGGCAACTGACGGCCGCCGCGCCGCCGTCCTCGGCTCGCCCATCGCCCACTCGCTCTCCCCGGTGCTGCACCGCACCGCGTACGCCGAGCTGGGGCTCGACGGCTGGAGCTACGACCGCTTCGAGGTCGACGAGGCCGGCCTGCCCGCCTTCTTCGACGGGCTCGGTCCCGGGTGGGCGGGACTGTCGCTGACCATGCCGCTGAAGCGGGCGGTGATCCCGCTGCTCGACGAGATCAGCGAGACCGCGGCCTCGGTGGAGGCGGTGAACACGGTGGTCTTCACCGAGGACGGCCGCCGGGTCGGGGACAACACCGACATCCCCGGCATGGTGGCGGCCCTGCGCGAGCACGGCGTCGAAGAGGTCGACACGGCCGCCGTCCTCGGCGCCGGTGCCACCGCCTCCTCCGCGCTGGCCGCGCTGTCCCGGGTGTGTTCCGGTGAGGTCGTGGTGTACGTGCGCAGCGCCGCCCGCGCCGCCGAGATGCGCCAGTGGGGCGAGCGCCTGGACGTCGAGGTGCGCACCGCGGACTGGTCCCAGGCGGCGGAGGCCCTGCACGCGCCCCTGGTGATCGCGACGACCCCGGCCGGGACGACCGACGCCCTCGCCGCCGCCGTACCGGAGCGGCCCACCACGCTCTTCGACGTGCTCTACGAGCCCTGGCCGACCGAGCTCGCGGCGCGCTGGTCGATGTTCGGCGGGGCCGTGGTCAGCGGCCTGGACCTGCTGGTGCACCAGGCGGTGCTCCAGGTCGAGCAGATGACCGGGCGGGCCCCCGCCCCGCTGGAGGCGATGCGCCGGGCCGGCGAGAAGGCGCTCGCCGAGCGCTGACGTCCACGCCGGCCTCGTCGAGGGACGGTGCCGTCGGGGGTGCCGGCGTCCACGTCGGCGTCCGCCTGCTGGACCTGCACCAGGACTCCAGCGAGGACGTGGGAGGATCGGAGGTGGCGGGCCCGGGCCGCGCACCCGGTCGCGCCGTCGCGGTACGCGTGCGTGCGTGTACCCGGAGCAGAACCAGGCGCGAGCACTGAGGAGCATCGTTGAGCAGGCTGCGTTGGCTGACCGCGGGTGAGTCCCACGGTCCCGCACTTGTCGCGACGCTGGAGGGCCTTCCCGCCGGCGTGCCGATCACCACGGAGATGGTGGCGGACCACCTGGCGCGGCGGCGGCTCGGCTATGGCCGCGGTGCGCGCATGAAGTTCGAGCGGGACGAGGTCACCTTCCTCGGTGGCGTCCGGCACGGACTGACCCTGGGTTCCCCGGTCGCGATCATGGTGGGCAACACCGAGTGGCCGAAGTGGGAGAAGGTCATGGCCGCCGACCCGGTGGACCCGGCGGAGCTGGCCGAACTCGCCCGCAACGCGCCGCTGACCCGGCCCCGCCCCGGCCACGCCGACCTGGCGGGCATGCAGAAGTACGGCTTCGACGAGGCCCGCCCGATCCTGGAGCGCGCCTCCGCCCGCGAGACCGCGGCCCGGGTGGCGCTGGGCGCGGTGGCCCGCTCCTACCTGAAGGAGACGGCCGGCATCGAGATCGTCAGCCATGTCACCGAGCTGTGCTCGGTCAAGGCCCCGCAGGGCGTCTACCCCACGCCGGCCGACGTCGAGAAGCTGGACGCCGACCCGCTGCGCTGCCTGGACGCCGACACCTCCAAGGCGATGGTCGCGGAGGTCGACCAGGCCCACAAGGACGGCGACACGCTCGGCGGTGTGGTCGAGGTGCTGGCCTACGGCGTGCCGGTCGGCCTCGGCTCGCACGTGCACTGGGACCGCAAGCTGGACGCCCGGCTCGCCGGCGCCCTGATGGGCATCCAGGCGATCAAGGGCGTCGAGATCGGCGACGGCTTCGAGCTGGCCCGGGTGCCCGGCTCCAAGGCGCACGACGAGATCGTCAACACCCCCGAGGGCATCCGCCGGGTCTCCGGCCGCGCCGGCGGCACCGAGGGCGGCCTGTCCACCGGCGAGCTGCTGCGGGTGCGGGCCGCGATGAAGCCGATCGCGACCGTGCCGCGGGCCCTGCAGACCGTGGACGTCACCACCGGCGAGGCCGCCCAGGCCCACCACCAGCGCTCCGACGTCTCCGCGGTCCCGGCCGCCGGCATCGTCGCCGAGGCCATGGTGGCGCTGGTCCTCGCGGACGCGGTCGCCGAGAAGTTCGGCGGCGACTCGGTGGCCGAGACCCGCCGCAACGTCCGGTCGTACCTCGACAACCTCCACATCCGATGAGCGGGCCGCTGCTGGTCCTGGTGGGCCCGATGGGCGTGGGCAAGTCCACGGTCGGGCAGCTGCTGGCCGAGCAGCTCGGCGTGGGCTACCGGGACACGGACGACGACATCGTCGCGGAGCAGGGCCGCACGATCGCCGACATCTTCGTCGAGGAGGGCGAGAGCGCCTTCCGCGCGATGGAGAAGCAGGCGGTGCACCGGGCGCTCGCCGAGCACGGGGGAGTCCTCGCGCTCGGCGGCGGTGCCGTCCTCGACGCCGACACCCGCCGGCTTCTCGCCGGGCACCAGGTGGTCTACCTGTCGATGGACGTCGAGGAGGCGGTCAAGCGCACCGGCCTCAACGCCGCGCGGCCCCTGCTCGCCGTCAACCCGCGCAAGCAGTGGCGCGAGCTGATGGAAGCCCGCCGCCATCTGTACGAGGAGGTCGCCACCGCGGTCGTGCCGACCGACGGGCGCACCCCCGAAGAGGTCACCCGAGCCGCCCTGGACGCAGTGGAGTTGAAGGAAGCATGAGCGAGTCGGTGACGCGGATCCACGTCGGCGGCACGGCCGGCACCGAGCCGTACGAGGTCCTGGTGGGCCGTCAGCTGCTCGGCGAGCTCGCCGGGTTGATCGGCGGCAAGGCCAAGCGGGTCGCGGTCATCCACCCCGAGGCGCTCGCCGAGACCGGGGACGCGCTGCGCGCCGACCTGGCCGAGCAGGGCTACGAGGCCGTCGCGATCCAGGTGCCGAACGCCGAGGAGGCCAAGACCGCCGAGGTCGCCGCCTACTGCTGGAAGGCGCTCGGCCAGTCCGGCTTCACCCGCACCGACGTCATCGTCGGCGTCGGCGGCGGCGCGACCACGGACCTCGCGGGCTTCGTGGCCGCGACCTGGCTGCGCGGCGTGCGCTGGATCGCCGTCCCGACCACCGTCCTGGCGATGGTGGACGCGGCCGTCGGCGGCAAGACCGGCATCAACACCGCCGAGGGCAAGAACCTGGTGGGCGCCTTCCACCCGCCGGCCGGCGTGCTGTGCGACCTGGCCGCGCTGGACTCCCTCCCGGTCAACGACTACGTCTCCGGCCTCGCCGAGATCATCAAGGCCGGCTTCATCGCCGACCCGGTGATCCTGGACCTGATCGAGTCCGACCCGCAGGCCGCGCGCACCCCGGCGGGCCCGCACACGGCCGAGCTGATCGAGCGCTCGATCCGGGTGAAGGCGGAGGTCGTGTCCAGCGACCTGAAGGAGTCCGGGCTTCGGGAGATCCTCAACTACGGTCACACCCTCGGCCACGCCATCGAGAAGAACGAGCGCTACAAGTGGCGGCACGGCGCGGCCGTCGCGGTCGGCATGCACTTCGCCGCCGAACTCGGGCGGCTGGCGGGCCGGTTGGACGACGCCACGGCCGACAGGCACCGCACGATCCTGGAATCGGTCGGACTGCCGCTGCACTACCGCTACGACCAGTGGCCCAAGCTGCTGGAGACGATGAAGGTCGACAAGAAGTCCCGCGGCGACCTGCTGCGCTTCATCGTCCTGGACGGCCTGGCCAAGCCGACCGTCCTGGAGGGACCGGACCCGGCGGTGCTGCTCGCGGCGTACGGCGAGGTGGGGGAGTAAGTCCCACGGCGCCCGTTGCGCCCGATTCCCCGTCCCCACCGGGCACTTCACACCGCCCCCGGCCGTTCACCAATCGGCGGCCGGGGGCGGTACCGTTCGGTAGGGCGGGGTTCGCCCCCGCTGCCAGCGTCAATTGCCTGTACGAGACGGAGTGGCACCGGATGCAGCACGCAGTGGGTTCTCCGCTGCCGCCGCCCCACCAGCCGGGGCACGGACCCGCCGTCGGCTGGTCACCGGCCGCACATCACCCGGGCGCCCACCAGGGCCCGGCACCCGCACCGCAGGGCTCGGGCCCCGTGCCCCCGCCGCCCCCGGGCTTCACCGGGGCGCCGCCCTCGGTCCCGCCCCCGCCGCACCCCGCCGCGCCGCCCCAGGCGATGCCGCCGCACCCCTCCGCGCCGCCGCCCCCCGACACCACCGGCCATGTCGCGCTGCCCCCCCGGCGGCCCGGTCGGCGTGCCCACCGCACCGCCCACCCCGGTCGCCCCCGACCCGGCGACCACCACCCTGGCCGTGCTGCTGATCGGCCCGGCCGGCGCCGGCAAGACCAGCGTCGCCCGCTACTGGGCCGACCACCGCGGCGTGCCCACGGCCCACATCAGCCTCGACGACGTGCGCGAATGGGTCCGCTCGGGCTTCGCCGACCCGCAGTCGGGCTGGAACGACCACTCCGAGGCCCAGTACCGCCTCGCCCGCCGCACCTGCGGCTTCGCCGCGCGCAACTTCCTCGCCAACGGCATCTCCTGCATCCTCGACGACGCCGTCTTCCCCGACCGCCCCGTGGTCGGCCTCGGCGGCTGGAAACGGCACGTCGGGCCCGGCCTGCTCCCGGTCGTCCTGCTGCCCGGCCTCGACATCGTCCTGGAGCGCAACGCCGAGCGCTCGGGCAACCGTCGCCTCACCGACGAGGAGGTCGCCCGCATCCACGGCCGGATGGCCGGCTGGTACGGCTCGGGCCTGCCGATCATCGACAACTCGCAACTCGACGTCCCGGAGACGGCGAAGATCCTGGACGACGTCCTGGCAAGAGCGATAGCGAGCCCCCCGCAGTGGTAGCCAACGGGAGCGCGCCAACCTGAAAAGGGGCGCGGAGAACTGCGCGACCAGCCACACACGGCCCGCACCCGGAAGACACCGCGCATCCCCACGGCGACCCCCCTTCGGCCCTCCCCAACCGGCACAAAACGCCCACCCCTCCTACGCTCGTCTCATGTCAGAGGTGCACGCCAGCCGCAGAGCCCGGCTGAGGGAACGCTGCAACGCCGGCGGCAGCCAGTCCGCCCTGGTGACCCGCCCCGCCAACGTCCGCTACCTCGCCGGCGCGGCCCCGCAGGGCGCCGCCCTGCTGCTGGGCCGGGGCGAGGACGTCCTGGTCTGCGCGGGACCGCCGGGCGACCAGCCCCTGGACGGCCGCCCCGACGATGCCCTGCGCGTCCACACCCTCTCCCACTCCGGCGGCGACGCGGTCGTCGCCGCGGCGGACCTGGCCCAGGCCGCCGGAGTGGACGCCCTCGCCGTGGAGGAGCACCACCTGACCGTCTCCCGGCACCGGGCCATCCTCTCGGTCGCCCCCCGGATGCGCCTGGCCGACCTCGGCGGTGCAGTCGAGCAGCTCAGGGTGGTCAAGGACGAGGAGGAGATCTCCTGTCTGCGCATCGGCGCCGAGATCGCCGACCAGGCCCTCGGCGAGCTGCTGGAGTCCATCCTGGTCGGCCGCACCGAACGCCACCTCGCCCTGGAGCTGGAGCGCCGGCTGGTCGACCACGGCGCGGACGGTCCGGCCTTCCCCACCTCGGTCGCCACCGGCCCGCACGCCGGCCGTCGCGGGCACCGGCCCACCGACCGCCGGGTGGAGGAGGGCGACTTTCTCTCCGTCTGCCTGGGCGCCACCTACCGGGGCTACCGCTGCGAGATCGGCCGCACCTTCGTCATCGGCACCTCGCCCGCCGACTGGCAGATCGAGCTGTACGACCTGGTCTTCGCCGCTCAGCGGGCGGGTCGTGAGAGCCTGACGCCGGGCACGCCGTACCGGGACGTGGACCGCGCGGCCCGGCAGGTGCTGGACTCCGCCGGTCACGCGGAGCGTCTTCTTCCGCTCACCGGACACGGTGTCGGACTCGAAATCGACGAGGACCCTCAGTTGACCCCCGCGGCCATGGGTAAACTGGACGCTTGCGTGCCGGTCACCGTCGAACCGGGGGTCCACCTCCCGGGCCGGGGCGGTGTCCGGATCGATGACACGCTCGTCGTCCGCCCCGAGGCGGACGGCGGACCCGAGCTACTCACCATCACGACCAAGGAGCTGCTCGCGTTGTAGGCGCGTGCCCCGGGGTCGTCCACGTCAGTCCAGGAGATTCCGCAACCGTGGCTTCCACGAACGACCTCAAGAACGGCATGGTGCTCAAGCTCGAAGGCGGCCAGCTCTGGTCCGTCGTCGAGTTCCAGCACGTCAAGCCCGGCAAGGGCCCGGCCTTCGTGCGCACCAAGCTCAAGAACGTGCTGTCCGGGAAGGTCGTCGACAAGACCTTCAACGCCGGCGTCAAGGTCGAGACGGCCACCGTCGACAAGCGCGACATGCAGTTCTCCTACATGGACGGCGAGTACTTCGTCTTCATGGACATGGAGACCTACGACCAGCTGATGGTCGACCGCAAGGCCGTCGGCGACGCCGCCAACTTCCTGATCGAGGGCTTCACCGCCACCGTCGCGCAGCACGAGGGCGAGGTGCTCTTCGTCGAGCTGCCGGCCGCCGTCGAGCTGACCGTCCAGGAGACCGAGCCGGGCGTCCAGGGCGACCGCTCCACCGGTGGCACCAAGCCCGCCACCCTGGAGACCGGCCACCAGATCCAGGTCCCGCTCTTCATCACCACCGGTGAGAAGATCAAGGTCGACACCCGCACCAGCGACTACCTCGGCCGGGTGAACGGCTAACCGTGGCTGCCCGTAACACGGCCCGCAAGCGCGCCTTCCAGATCCTCTTCGAGGGCGACCAGCGCGGCGCCGACGTCCTGACGGTCCTCGCGGACTGGGTCCGGCTGTCCCGTTCCGACACCCGGCAGCCGCCGGTGAGCGAGTACACGATGCAGCTGGTCGAGGGCTACGCGAAGCGCGCCAAGCGCATCGACGAGCTGATCTCCCAGTACGCGGTGGGCTGGACGCTGGACCGGATGCCGGTCGTCGACCGGAACATCCTGCGTCTGGGCGCCTACGAGCTGCTCTGGGTCGACGAGACCCCGGACGCCGTCGTGCTGGACGAGATGGTGCAGCTGGCGAAGGAGTTCTCCACCGACGAGTCGCCGTCGTTCGTCAACGGCCTGCTCGGCCGGCTGAAGGAGCTCAAGCCCTCGCTGCGCCGGGACGAGGCGTAACCGAACCCCAGATGCCCCAGGGCCCGCAGCGCGCTCGCTGCGGGCCCTGGGGCGTTGCGGGCCGGGCCGGGGCGTTCCCGGACGGCCACGGCGTGTGAGGCGCGCAGAAAGCCGCCGGGGTGGCCGGAACCGTACAGTTCCGGCCACCCCGGCGGCACGTTTCTGCTGAGCGGCGGAGCGGTCAGCCCTCCTCGTGGGTGGCGACGGCGCGACGCGCGTCCGCGTCCAGCACGCCCCAGCTGATCAGCTGCTCGGTGAGGACCGAGGGCGACTGGTCGTAGATGACGGCGAGTGTGCGCAGGTCGTCCTGGCGGATCGACAGCACCTTGCCGTTGTAGTCACCGCGCTGGGACTGGATCGTGGCCGCGTAGCGCTGCAGCGGGCCCGCCTTCTCCACCGGGACGTGGGCGAGGCGCTCCAGGTCCAGGACCAGCTTCGGCGGGGGCTCGGCGGCGCCGCCGGGGGTGGTGCCCGGGAGGAGCTCCTGCACCGGAACGCCGTAGAAGTCCGCCAGCTCGGCGAGGCGCTGCACGGTCACGGCACGGTCGCCGCGCTCGTACGAACCGACCACGACCGCCTTCCAGCGTCCCTGGCTCTTCTCCTCGACACCGTGGAGGGAAAGGCCCTGCTGGGTGCGGATGGCCCGGAGCTTGGCCCCGAGCTGTTTGGCGTATTCGCTGGACATATAGCTCCCCGGCACTGTGTCGACGCGACTGGCTTCGTCCATGCCGCGCGGCTGGTAACTCACTGTGAGGTTACGCAGCGTGATTCTCCTGCGTCAAGCCGAATGGTCCACACCGACTCTTCCGTGGTAGTGGCGGCCGGTTGCTCCATGCGGGTGGTGGCATGCCGCCGACCGGGTGGTGCGGGCCACTGAGGGGGGTGTCGTCACGGTGGGGTGGCGGCCTGCTACCGTGGATGGCGCAAACCCGACGTCCTTTAAGGTCCGTCCCGTGAGGCGGAGAAGGAGGTCCTTTTCGTATGGACACGCAAGCGTCCGATGCGCGGCCCGTTCTCGAAGGCCCCGACATCGCGCGGGTACTGACCCGCATCGCCCACGAGATCGTCGAGCGCGCCAAGGGCGCCGACGACGTGGTGCTCCTCGGCATCCCCACCCGGGGTGTCTTCCTCGCCCAGCGGCTCGCCGCCAAGCTGGAGCAGATCACCGAGCGCAAGGTCCCGGTCGGCTCGCTGGACATCACCATGTACCGCGACGACCTGCGCATGCACCCGCCGCGTGCGCTGGCCCGCACCGAGATCCCCGGTGACGGCATCGACGGCAAGCTCGTCGTCCTCGTCGACGATGTGCTCTTCTCCGGCCGCACCATCCGCGCCGCCCTCGACGCCCTGAACGACATCGGGCGCCCCCGCGCGGTGCAGCTCGCGGTCCTCGTCGACCGCGGCCACCGCGAACTGCCGATCCGCGCCGACTACGTCGGCAAGAACCTCCCCACGTCGTTGCGGGAGACGGTCAAGGTCCAGCTCGCCGAGGAGGACGGTCGCGACACCGTGCTGCTCGGTGTGAAGGCCGACCAGTAGCACCTCGCGCGCAGGGTCTGCTTCGGCATGCCCGCACCCGCGCCGATGTGCGCACATCCTCCCGAATTGAACTGCCTTACGGAGCCTGACAGATGCAGCGTCATCTCATCTCGGCCGCCGACCTCACCCGCGACGACGCCGTCCTGATCCTCGACACCGCCGAGGAGATGGCCCGGGTCGCCGACCGGCCGATCAAGAAGCTGCCGACCCTGCGCGGCCGCACGATCGTGAACCTCTTCTTCGAGGACTCCACCCGCACCCGCATCTCCTTCGAGGCCGCCGAGAAGCGCCTGTCCGCGGACGTCATCAACTTCTCCGCCAAGGGCTCCAGCGTGTCCAAGGGCGAGTCCCTGAAGGACACCGCCCAGACCCTGGAGGCCATGGGCGTCGACGCCGTGGTCATCCGGCACGGCGCCTCCGGGGCCCCGTACCGCCTGGCCAACTCCGGCTGGATCGACGCCGCCGTCATCAACGCCGGCGACGGCACCCACCAGCACCCCACCCAGGCCCTGCTGGACGCCTTCACCATGCGCCGCCGCCTGGTCGGCCGGGACGCCGGCCTCGGCCAGGACCTCGCCGGCAAGCGCATCACCATCGTCGGCGACGTGCTGCACAGCCGGGTCGCCCGCTCCAACGTCGACCTGCTGCACACCCTCGGCGCCGAGGTCACCCTCGTCGCCCCGCCCACCCTGCTGCCGGTCGGCATCGAGACCTGGCCCTGCGAGGTCTCCTACGACCTCGACTCGACGCTGCCCAAGTGCGACGCGGTGATGATGCTGCGCGTGCAGCGCGAGCGCATGAACGCCGCCTTCTTCCCCACCGAGCGCGAGTACTCCCGCCGCTACGGCCTCGACGGCGACCGCATGGCCAAGCTGCCCGAGCACGCCATCGTGATGCACCCCGGCCCGATGGTGCGCGGCATGGAGATCACCGCCGAGGTCGCCGACTCCGGCCGCTGCACCGCGATCGAGCAGGTCGCCAACGGCGTCTCCATCCGGATGGCCGTGCTGTACCTGCTGCTCGGTGGCAACGAGCCCGCCGTCACCCACTCTCGTACCGAGGAGAAGTAAGACCCATGAGCAAGATCCTGATCCGTGGTGCGAAGGTGCTCGGCGGCGAGCCGCAGGACGTCCTGATCGACGGTGAGGTCATCGAGGCGGTCGGCCAGGGCCTGTCCGCCGAGGGCGCCGAGGTCGTCGAGGCCGCCGGCAAGGTGCTGCTCCCGGGCCTGGTCGACCTGCACACCCATCTGCGCGAGCCCGGCCGCGAGGACTCCGAGACCGTCCTGACCGGCACCCGTGCGGCCGCGAGCGGCGGCTACACCTCCGTGTTCGCCATGGCCAACACCTTCCCGGTCGCCGACACCGCCGGTGTCGTCGAGCAGGTCTGGCGGCTCGGCAAGGAGCACGGCTACTGCGACGTGCAGCCCATCGGCGCCGTCACCGTCGGCCTGGAGGGCAGCAAGCTCGCCGAGCTGGGCGCCATGCACGAGTCCGCGGCCGGCGTCACCGTCTTCTCCGACGACGGCAAGTGCGTCCACGACGCGGTGATCATGCGCCGCGCCCTGGAGTACGTGAAGGCGTTCGACGGCGTCGTCGCCCAGCACGCGCAGGAGCCCCGGCTCACCGAGGGCGCCCAGATGAACGAGGGCGTCGTCTCCGCCGAGCTGGGCCTGGGCGGCTGGCCGGCCGTCGCCGAGGAGTCGATCATCGCGCGGGACGTGCTGCTCGCCGAGCACGTCGGCTCCCGCGTGCACATCTGCCACCTGTCGACCGCCGGCAGCGTCGAGATCGTCCGCTGGGCCAAGTCCCGCGGCATCCAGGTGACCGCCGAGGTCACCCCGCACCACCTGCTGCTCACCGACGAGCTGGTGCGCACCTACAACCCGGTCTACAAGGTCAACCCGCCGCTGCGCACCGAGCGTGACGTGATGGCGCTGCGCGAGGCCCTCGCCGACGGCACGATCGACATCGTCGCCACCGACCACGCCCCGCACCCGCACGAGGACAAGGACTGCGAGTGGGCCGCCGCCGCCATGGGCATGGTGGGCCTGGAGACCGCGCTGTCAGTGGTCCAGGAGACCATGGTCGACACGGGCCTGCTGGACTGGGCCGGCGTCGCCGACCGGATGTCCGTCAAGCCCGCGCAGATCGGACAGGCCACCGGTCACGGCCGTCCCGTCTCGGCAGGTGAGCCCGCCAACCTCACCCTCGTCGACACGGAATACCGTGGCCAGGTGGACCCCGCGGGCTTCGCCTCGCGCAGCCGCAACACCCCCTACGAGGGGCGTGAGCTGCCGGGCCGTGTGACGCACACGTGGCTGCGGGGCAAGGCCACGCTCGTCGACGGGAAGCTCACGTGACACCTCTGCAGCTGACGCACCTCGCCGCCGAAGAGAAATCGGCGGAGGTCACCGACTGGGCCGCCCGGCTCGGCTGGGTGGTCGGACTCCTGCTGTTCATCGCGCTCGTCTACTGGCTGATGCGCGAGGGCTGGAAGTGGCGCGGCACCCTGCAGGGCGACCTGCCGGAGCTGCCCAGCGCGCCCGACGCGCCCGGCGAGGCGAGACTGACGATGAGCGGCCGCTACCACGGCTCCACCACCGCCGGACAGTGGCTCGACCGCATCGTGGCGCACGGCCTCGGCACCCGCAGCCGGGCCGAGCTCACCCTGACGGACGCGGGACTGGACGTCGTACGCCCCGGCGCGAGCGACTTCTTCGTCCCGGCCGCGCAGCTGCGCGGGGCCCGGCTGGACAAGGGCATCGCCGGCAAGGTCCTCACCGAGGGCGGACTGCTGGTGGTGACCTGGACCCACGGCGACAAACTGATCGACTCCGGCTTCCGCTCGGACCACGCGGCCGAGCACACCGAATGGGTCGACACCCTGAACGACATGATCAACAAGACGGAAGGCGCACGATGACGACCTCCACAAGGGGAACCGCGAAGGTTCCCGCCGTACTCGTCCTGGAGGACGGCCGGATCTTCCGCGGCCGCGCCTACGGGGCCGTGGGGGAGACCTTCGGCGAGGCCGTGTTCTCCACCGGCATGACCGGCTACCAGGAGACCCTGACCGACCCGTCGTACGACCGCCAGATCGTCGTCGCGACCGCCCCGCAGATCGGCAACACCGGCTGGAACGACGAGGACGACGAGTCGAAGCGCATCTGGGTCTCCGGCTACGTCGTGCGCGACCCCGCGCGCGTGCCGTCCAACTGGCGGGCCAAGCGCTCCCTGGACGAGGAGCTGGTGAACCAGGGCGTCGTCGGCATCTCCGGCATCGACACCCGCGCCCTGACCCGCCACCTGCGTGAGCGCGGCTCCATGCGCGCCGGCATCTTCTCCGGCGAGGCGGTCAGGCCCGACGACGAGCTGCTCGCCCTGGTGCAGGCCCAGCCCCACATGAAGGGCGCCAGCCTGTACGAGGAGGTCGCCACGAAGGAGGCCTACGTCGTCCCGGCCGTCGGTGAGAAGAAGTTCACCGTCGCCGCCATCGACCTCGGCATCAAGGGCATGACCCCGCACCGCATGGCCGAGCGCGGCATCGAGGTGCACGTGCTGCCCGCGACCGCCACCGCCGACGAGATCTACGCCGTCGGACCCGACGGCGTGTTCTTCTCCAACGGCCCCGGCGACCCCGCCACCGCCGACGGCCCCGTCGCCCTGATGCAGGCCGTCCTGGAGCGCAAGACGCCCCTGTTCGGCATCTGCTTCGGCAACCAGATCCTCGGCCGCGCCCTCGGCTTCGGCACCTACAAGCTGAAGTACGGCCACCGCGGCATCAACCAGCCGGTCCAGGACCGCACCACCGGCAAGGTCGAGGTCACCGCGCACAACCACGGCTTCGCCGTGGACGCGCCGCTCGACAAGGTCAGCGAGACGCCCTTCGGCCGCGCCGAGGTCTCGCACGTCTGCCTGAACGACAACGTCGTGGAGGGGCTGCAGCTGCTCGACCAGCCGGCCTTCTCCGTCCAGTACCACCCCGAAGCGGCAGCGGGCCCGCACGACGCCGCCTACCTGTTCGACCGCTTCGTTTCCCTGATGGAGGGCCAGCGTGCCTAAGCGCACCGATATCCAGTCCGTCCTGGTCATCGGCTCCGGCCCGATCGTCATCGGCCAGGCCGCCGAGTTCGACTACTCCGGCACCCAGGCGTGCCGCGTGCTGAAGGCCGAGGGCCTTCGGGTGATCCTCGTCAACTCCAACCCGGCGACGATCATGACCGACCCGGAGATCGCCGACGCCACCTACGTCGAGCCGATCACCCCGGAGTTCGTCGAGAAGATCATCGCCAAGGAGCGCCCCGACGCCCTCCTGCCCACCCTGGGCGGCCAGACGGCCCTGAACACCGCCATCTCGCTGCACGAGAACGGCGTCCTGGAGAAGTACGGCGTCGAGCTGATCGGTGCCAAGCCCGAGGCCATCCACAAGGGCGAGGACCGCGACCAGTTCAAGGAGGTCGTGGAGGAGGTCCGCAAGAAGATCGGGCACGGCGAGTCCGCCCGCTCGGTCATCTGCCACTCCATGGACGACGTCCTCAAGGGCGTCGAGACCCTCGGCGGCTACCCGGTCGTCGTGCGCCCCTCCTTCACCATGGGCGGCGCCGGCTCCGGCTTCGCGCACGACGAGGAGGAGCTGCGCCGCATCGCCGGCCAGGGCCTGACGCTCTCCCCGACCACCGAGGTGCTCCTGGAGGAGTCCATCCTCGGCTGGAAGGAGTACGAGCTGGAGCTGATGCGCGACAAGCACGACAACGTCGTGGTCGTCTGCTCCATCGAGAACTTCGACCCGATGGGCGTGCACACCGGCGACTCCATCACCGTCGCCCCGGCGATGACGCTCACCGACCGCGAGTACCAGATCCTGCGCGACATCGGCATCGCCGTCATCCGCGAGGTCGGCGTCGACACCGGCGGCTGCAACATCCAGTTCGCGGTCAACCCCGTCGACGGCCGGGTCATCGTCATCGAGATGAACCCGCGTGTCTCCCGGTCCTCCGCGCTCGCCTCCAAGGCCACCGGCTTCCCGATCGCCAAGATCGCCGCCAAGCTGGCCGTCGGCTACACGCTGGACGAGATCCCCAACGACATCACCGCCGAGACCCCGGCCTCCTTCGAGCCGACCCTCGACTACGTCGTCGTCAAGGCCCCGCGGTTCGCCTTCGAGAAGTTCCCGCAGGCCGACTCCACGCTGACCACCACCATGAAGTCGGTCGGCGAGGCCATGGCCATCGGCCGCAACTTCCCCGAGGCCTTCCAGAAGGCGCTGCGCTCGCTGGAGAAGAAGGGCAGCCAGTTCACCTTCGTCGGCGAGACCGGCGACAAGGACGAGCTGCTGCGCGAGGCCGTACGGCCCACCGACGGCCGGATCAACACGGTCATGCAGGCCATCCGCGCCGGCGCCACCCCTCAGGAGATCTTCGAGTACACGAAGATCGACCCCTGGTTCGTCGACCAGCTCTTCCTGATCAAGGAGATCGCGGACGAGCTGGCCGAGGCCCCCGAGCTGACCGCCGAGCTGCTCGCCGACGCCAAGCGGCACGGCTTCTCCGACCAGCAGATCGCCGAGATCCGCGGCCTGCGCGAGGACGTCGTCCGCGAGGTCCGGCACGCCCTCGGCATCCGCCCGGTCTACAAGACGGTCGACACCTGCGCCGCCGAGTTCGCCGCGAAGACGCCGTACTTCTACTCCTCCTACGACGAGGAGAGCGAGGTCGCGCGGCGCGACAAGCCCGCGGTGATCATCCTGGGCTCTGGCCCGAACCGCATCGGCCAGGGCATCGAGTTCGACTACTCCTGTGTCCACGCCTCCTTCGCGCTCAGCGACGCGGGCTACGAGACGGTGATGGTCAACTGCAACCCGGAGACCGTCTCCACCGACTACGACACCTCCGACCGCCTGTACTTCGAGCCGCTCACCCTCGAAGACGTGCTGGAGATCGTCCACGCGGAGTCCCTCGCCGGCCCGATCGCGGGCGTCATCGTCCAGCTCGGCGGCCAGACCCCGCTGGGTCTGGCGCAGGCGCTGAAGGACAACGGCGTGCCGATCGTCGGCACCTCGCCCGAGGCCATCCACGCGGCCGAGGACCGGGGCGCCTTCGGCCGGGTGCTGAAGGAGGCCGGCCTGCCGGCCCCCAAGCACGGCACCGCCACCACCTTCGACGAGGCCAAGGCCATCGCCGACGAGATCGGCTACCCGGTCCTGGTCCGCCCGTCCTACGTCCTCGGCGGCCGCGGCATGGAGATCGTCTACGACGAGACCCGCCTGGCCTCCTACATCGCCGAGTCCACCGAGATCAGCCCGACCCGCCCGGTGCTGGTCGACCGCTTCCTCGACGACGCCATCGAGATCGACGTCGACGCCCTGTACGACGGCGAGGAGCTCTACCTCGGCGGCGTGATGGAGCACATCGAGGAGGCCGGCATCCACTCCGGCGACTCGGCGTGCGCGCTGCCCCCGATCACGCTCGGCGGCTTCGACATCAAGCGCCTGCGCGCCTCCACCGAGGCCATCGCCAAGGGCGTCGGGGTGCGCGGCCTGATCAACATCCAGTTCGCGATGGCCGGTGACATCCTCTACGTCCTGGAGGCCAACCCGCGCGCCTCCCGGACCGTGCCGTTCACCTCCAAGGCGACCGCCGTGCCGCTGGCCAAGGCCGCCGCCCGCATCTCCATGGGCACGACCATCGCCGAGCTGCGCGCCGAGGGCCTGCTGCCGAAGACCGGCGACGGCGGCGAGCTGCCGCTGGACGCGCCGATCTCCGTCAAGGAGGCCGTGATGCCCTGGAGCCGCTTCCGCGACACCTCCGGCCGCGGCGTGGACACCGTCCTCGGCCCGGAGATGCGTTCCACCGGCGAGGTCATGGGCATCGACTCGGTCTTCGGCACGGCGTACGCCAAGTCGCAGGCCGGCGCCTACGGCCCGCTGCCCACCAAGGGCCGCGCGTTCATCTCGGTCGCCAACCGCGACAAGCGCTCGATGATCTTCCCGGCCCGCGAGCTGGTCGCCCACGGCTTCGAGCTGCTGGCCACCTCCGGCACCGCCGAGGTCCTCAAGCGCAACGGCATCAACGCCACCGTCGTGCGCAAGCAGTCCGAGGGCACCGGCCCGAACGGCGAGAAGACCATCGTCCAGCTCATCCACGACGGCGAGGTCGACCTCATCGTCAACACCCCGTACGGCACCGGCGGCCGCCTCGACGGCTACGAGATCCGTACGGCGGCGGTGGCGCGCTCCGTGCCCTGCCTGACGACGGTCCAGGCCCTGGCGGCCGCCGTACAGGGCATCGACGCCCTCAACCACGGCGACGTGGGCGTGCGCTCCCTCCAGGAACACGCCGAACACCTGACCGCGGCCCGCGACTAGCAGCCGGCGAGGGGGACACCGAACAACGGTGTCCCCCTCTTCGTGAGGACACCCATGTCGAGGACACCCATGTCTTCGTGAGGACACGCATGTACAAGATCTTCTTCAAGCTCTTCTTCGCGCGCATGGATCCCGAGCAGGCCCACCACCTGGCCTTCCGCTGGATCCGCCTGGCCGCCCGCATCCCGGTGCTGCGCACCTTCGTCGCCGCCGCCCTCGCCCCCCGCCACAAGGAGCTGCGCACCGAGGCCCTGGGCCTGCGCATGCACGGCCCCTTCGGGCTCGCCGCCGGCTTCGACAAGAACGCCGTCGCCGTCGACGGCATGGCCATGCTGGGCTTCGACCACGTCGAGATCGGCACCGTCACCGGCGAGCCGCAGCCCGGCAACCCCAAGAAGCGGCTGTTCCGCCTGGTGAAGGACCGGGCGCTGATCAACCGCATGGGCTTCAACAACGAGGGCTCGCTGGCCGTCGCCGCCCGCCTGGCCTCCCGCAACCCGGCCTTCAGGACCGTCGTCGGCGTCAACATCGGCAAGACCAAGGTCGTCCCCGAGGAGGAGGCGGTCGCCGACTACGTGAAGTCCGCCGAGCGGCTCGCGCCGTACGCCGACTACCTCGTCGTCAACGTCTCCTCGCCGAACACGCCCGGCCTGCGCAACCTCCAGGCCACCGAGGCGCTGCGCCCGCTGCTGACCGCCGTGCGCGAGGCCGCAGACCGCACGGTCACCCGGCGCCGCGTGCCGCTGCTGGTCAAGATCGCGCCCGATCTGGCCGACGAGGACATCGACGCGGTCGCCGACCTGGCCGTCGAGCTCGGCCTGGACGGCATCATCGCCACCAACACCACCATCGCCCGCGAGGGCCTGGGCCTGAAGTCCGACCCCTCCCTGGTCAAGGAGACCGGCGGGCTGTCCGGCGCCCCGCTCAAGCAGCGCTCCCTTGAGGTCCTGCGCCGCCTGTACGCGCGCGTGGGCGACCGCATCACCCTGGTGGGCGTCGGCGGCATCGAGAACGCCGAGGACGCCTGGCAGCGCATCCTGGCCGGCGCCACGCTCGTCCAGGGCTACAGCGCCTTCATCTACGAGGGGCCGTTCTGGATGCGCGCGATCCACAAGGGGCTCGCCGCGCGCCTGCGCACCAGCCCCTACGCCACCCTCGCCGACGCGGTCGGCGCCGATGTGAGGAAGTCCGCATGACGTCGTACGAGCCGTTCGGCGCGCGCCTGCGCCGCGCCATGGACGAGCGCGGCCCGCTGTGCGTCGGCATCGACCCGCACGCCTCTCTGCTCGCCGAGTGGGGCCTGAACGACGACGTGGCCGGTCTGGAGCGGTTCAGCCGCACGGTCGTCGAGGCGGTGGCCGACCGGGTCGCCGTGCTCAAGCCGCAGGCCGCCTTCTTCGAGCGGTTCGGCTCCCGGGGCGTCGCGGTCCTGGAGAAGGCCGTGGCGGAGGCGCGGGCGGCCGGCGCGCTCGTCGTCATGGACGCCAAGCGCGGCGACATCGGCTCGACCATGGCCGCCTACGCGGAAGCCTTCCTGCACAAGGACTCCCCGCTGTTCTCCGACGCGCTGACCGTCTCGCCCTACCTCGGCTACGGCTCGCTGAGCCCGGCTGTGGCGCTGGCCCGGGAGAGCGGCGCCGGCCTGTTCGTGCTGGCGCTGACCTCCAACCCGGAGGGCGGCGAGGTGCAGCACGCGGTGCGCGCCGACGGCCGCAGCGTGGGCGCGACCATGCTGGCCCACCTGGCGGCCGAGAACGCGGGACAGGAGCCCCTGGGCTCCTTCGGCGCGGTGGTGGGCGCCACCCTCGGTGACCTGTCGTCGTACGACCTCGACATCAACGGCCCGCTCCTCGCGCCCGGCATCGGCGCCCAGGGGGCCACCCCGGCGGATCTTCCCCGGGTCTTCGGCGGTGTCGTGCGCAACGTGGTGCCGAACGTCAGCCGGGGGGTGCTGCGGCACGGCCCCGACGCCGTCACGCTGCGTGACGCCGCGCAACGCTTCGCCGACGAGATCCGCGCCGCCGTGACGGGCGCCTGAGCGCCGTACGTCCTCGTCGGAGCGGTCCGGCGAGGACGCCCGGGACGATTTGAGTCTGGATACAGCCTCAAATCAGGGGCAATATGTCCTAAATGTCCGTCCTGGCGGAGGCTGACCAGGACTTTTCCGCTGTTCTCGCTGACTCTGGCGGACTTGACCGCTAGTCTCCGACGTGTGGGGGCGCCCCCACGCCCCCGAGACAGTGGGGGAGAAGCAGGCAATCCTGTTGCCCGTGGCTCCCCAGGTGTGGGGCGTACTGGCTTCCCCACCGGTCCGTATCCGACAGTTCGACATCCGAGGTGACGTAGGCGTGGCTCTTCCGCCCCTTACCCCCGAACAGCGCGCAGCCGCGCTCGAAAAGGCCGCCGCGGCTCGCCGGGAGCGGGCCGAGGTCAAGAATCGACTGAAGCACTCCGGCGCCTCCCTGCACGAGGTCATCAAGCAGGGCCAGGAGAACGACGTCATCGGCAAGATGAAGGTCTCCGCTCTGCTGGAGTCCCTGCCGGGCGTGGGCAAGGTCCGCGCCAAGCAGATCATGGAGCGACTCGGCATCTCCGAGAGCCGTCGCGTGCGCGGCCTCGGCTCCAACCAGATCGCTTCGCTGGAGCGTGAGTTCGGCAGCACGGGTTCCTGAACCCGAGCCCTGCCGGGAAGGGAGTCCCGGGCACTCCGGGATTGCTGGAATAATCGCTGCATGGCTGTAACACCCCGGGGGACGACCCCCGAGCCCCCGGACGCACGTCCGCGGCTGACCGTGCTCTCCGGCCCCTCGGGGGTCGGCAAGAGCACGGTCGTCGCCCATATGCGCAAGGAACACCCCGAGGTCTGGCTCTCGGTGTCGGCGACGACCCGCAAGCCCCGCCCCGGCGAGCAGCACGGTGTCCACTACTTCTTCGTCACCGACGAGGAGATGGACAAGCTGATCGCCAACGGCGAGCTGCTGGAGTGGGCCGAGTTCGCCGGCAACCGCTACGGCACGCCGCGCGCGGCCGTGCTGGAGCGGCTGGAGAACGGCGAGCCCGTCCTGCTGGAGATCGACCTCCAGGGCGCCCGCCAGGTCCGTGAGTCGATGTCCGACGCCCAGCTGGTGTTCCTGGCCCCTCCCTCCTGGGAGGAGCTGGTGCGCAGGCTCACCGGACGCGGCACCGAGCCGCCGGAGGTCATCGAGCGTCGCCTGACGGCGGCCAGGACCGAGCTGGCGGCCGAGCCCGAGTTCGATACGACCCTGGTCAACACCTCCGTCGAGGACGTGGCGCGTGAGCTGCTAGCCTTGATGGACGTTGTGTGATCGTGTCTGATCTTTTCCCCTCCTTCGGAAGGTAGAGCGTGTCCTCTTCCATCACCGCGCCCGAGGGCATCATCAACCCGCCGATCGACGAGTTGCTTGAGGCCACCGACTCCAAGTACAGCCTCGTGATCTACGCGGCCAAGCGGGCCCGTCAGATCAACGCGTACTACTCCCAGCTCGGCGAGGGCCTGCTTGAGTACGTCGGCCCCCTCGTGGACACCCACGTCCACGAGAAGCCGCTCTCGATCGCCCTGCGCGAGATCAACGCCGGTCTGCTGACCTCCGAGGCCATCGAGGGCCCCGCGCAGTAGTACGGTCAGATCGCGGTTGACTTGTCCACAGGCCCGGCAGCGCGACTGCCGGGCCTGTGGTGTCTCATGGGTGTGCCAGGTTTTCGAGTCCGGGGAGAGACGGTGGACAAGCCGAGGGTCGTTCTGGGGGTCAGCGGCGGCATCGCCGCGTACAAGGCCTGTGAGCTGCTGAGAAGGCTCACCGAGTCGGGCCATGACGTCCGCGTCGTCCCCACCGCCTCCGCGCTGCACTTCGTCGGCGCCGCCACCTGGTCGGCGCTGTCCGGCAACCCCGTCTCCACCGAGGTGTGGGACGCCGTCCACGAGGTCCCGCACGTCCGCATCGGCCAGCAGGCCGACCTGGTCGTCGTCGCACCCGCCACCGCCGACATGCTCGCCAAGGCCGCCCACGGCCTCGCCGACGACCTGCTGACCAACACCCTGCTCACCGCCCGCTGCCCGGTCGTCTTCGCGCCCGCCATGCACACCGAGATGTGGGAGCACCCGGCCACCCAGGAGAACGTCGCCACGCTGCGCCGCCGCGGCGCGGTCGTCATCGAGCCCGCCGTCGGCCGTCTCACCGGCGTCGACACCGGCAAGGGCCGGCTGCCCGACCCCGCCGAGATCTTCGAGGTGTGCCGCCGCGTACTCGCCCGGGGCGTGCGCGAGCCCGACCTCGCCGGACGCCATGTCGTGATCAGCGCCGGTGGCACCCGCGAGCCCCTGGACCCGGTCCGCTTCCTCGGCAACCGCTCCTCGGGCAAGCAGGGCTACGCCCTCGCCCGCACCGCCGCCGCCCGCGGCGCCCGGGTCACCCTGGTCGCCGCCAACACGGGCGGGCTGCCCGACCCGGCCGGCGTGGACGTCGTGCCCGTCGGCACGGCCGTACAGCTGCGCGAGGCGGTGCTCAAGGCCGCCGCGGACGCCGACGCGGTCGTGATGGCCGCCGCCGTCGCGGACTTCCGGCCCGAGACCTACGCGGCCGGCAAGATCAAGAAGCAGGACGGCAAGGACCCCGACCCGATCGTCCTGGTGCGCAATCCCGACATCCTCGCGGAGATCTCCACCGACCGCGCCCGCCCCGGCCAGGTGGTCGTCGGCTTCGCCGCCGAGACCGACGACGTCCTGGCCAACGGCCGCAGCAAGCTGCGCCGCAAGGGATGCGATCTGCTCGTCGTGAACGAGGTGGGGGAGCGCAAGACGTTCGGCTCCGAGGAGAACGAGGCCGTCGTGCTCGGCGCCGACGGCAGCGAGACACCCGTGCCGCACGGCCCCAAGGAAGCCCTCGCGGACATCGTCTGGGACCTCGTGTCGGAACGTCTGGGGTGAGTCGCGGTTCGGCCACTTGGCCGAGCCCTACGGCACATTCGGGCGCGGCTGCCCTGGTCAAGGCCGCCGGGCATTGGGCAGAATGCCCCGTGCCGCAGGTCACAGAGCTCCCGACTGGCGAGACACGTGGTCCGGCGGCCGAGTGTGACCGATAAACTGTTCACGGACGACGCCAGGCGCAGCCCCCGGCTCGTCCGCCATCGATCAGCCAGCAGCCGCTGCAACCACAGGGAGCGTTGTGTCCCGTCGCCTGTTCACTTCGGAGTCCGTGACCGAGGGTCACCCCGACAAGATCGCTGACCAGATCAGCGACACCATTCTCGACGCGCTCCTGCGTGAGGACCCGTCCTCCCGGGTCGCCGTCGAGACGCTGATCACCACCGGCCTGGTGCACGTGGCCGGCGAGGTCACCACCAAGGCCTACGCGGACATCGCCACCCTGGTCCGCAACAAGATCCTGGAGATCGGCTACGACTCCTCGAAGAAGGGCTTCGACGGCGCCTCCTGCGGTGTGTCGGTGTCCATCGGCGCGCAGTCCCCGGACATCGCGCAGGGCGTCGACACGGCATACGAGTCCCGGGTCGAGGGCGACGAGGACGAGCTGGACCGGCAGGGCGCGGGCGACCAGGGCCTGATGTTCGGGTACGCCACCGACGAGACGCCCACCCTGATGCCGCTGCCGATCTTCCTGGCGCACCGGCTGTCCAACCGCCTGTCCGAGGTGCGCAAGAACGGCACCATCCCCTACCTGCGCCCGGACGGCAAGACGCAGGTCACCATCGAGTACGACGGCGACAAGGCCGTCCGCCTCGACACGGTCGTCGTCTCCTCGCAGCACGCCTCCGACATCGACCTGGAGTCGCTGCTCGCCCCCGACATCCGCGAGTTCGTCGTGGAGCCCGAGCTGAAGGCGCTGCTCGACGAGGGCATCAAGCTGGACACCGAGGGCTACCGCCTGCTGGTCAACCCGACCGGCCGCTTCGAGATCGGCGGCCCGATGGGCGACGCCGGCCTGACCGGTCGCAAGATCATCATCGACACCTACGGCGGCATGGCCCGCCACGGCGGCGGTGCCTTCTCCGGCAAGGACCCGTCCAAGGTCGACCGCTCCGCCGCCTACGCCATGCGCTGGGTCGCCAAGAACGTCGTCGCCGCGGGCCTGGCCTCGCGCTGCGAGGTCCAGGTGGCCTACGCCATCGGCAAGGCCGAGCCGGTCGGTCTGTTCGTGGAGACCTTCGGCACCGAGAAGGTCGACACCGACAAGATCGAGCAGGCCATCGACCAGGTCTTCGACCTGCGCCCGGCCGCCATCATCCGCGACCTGGACCTGCTGCGCCCGATCTACTCCCAGACGGCCGCCTACGGTCACTTCGGCCGTGAGCTGCCCGACTTCACCTGGGAGCGCACCGACCGCGTGGACGCCCTGCGCCAGGCCGCCGGCCTGTAATCGGCATCCGGCAGTGAAGGCCCGGTCTCCCTTCGGGGAGCCGGGCCTTCGGCATGTGTCCCGGCGGCCTTCGCGGGACACGGGCCTGCGCCGCTGTCAGTGACGTTTGGTAAGAATGCAAGCGTGAGCAGCGAGAACGACGTGGGTGGCGGGGGCGCCGAGGGGGCGCCCCCGGAGCAGCTCGCGCTCATCCGGGAGAGCGTGCGCAAGGCCAAGGAGCCGCGGGCCAAGCCGCGGACCTGGCGGGGCGCCGCCCTCGCGCCCACGCTGCCCGTCGCGCGGGTGCTCGTCGACAAGGGCGTACTCCACCTCGACCGGTACTTCGACTACGCCGTGCCCGCCGAGCTGGACGCCGAGGCACAGCCCGGGGTGCGGGTGCGCGTGCGCTTCGGGGCCGGGCGGCACCGGGTGCGCGAGGGGCGCCGCGAGGGCGGCGGCCTGATCGACGGATTCCTCATCGAGCGGCTCCCCGAGTCCGACTACTCCGGGCCGCTCGCCGCCCTCGCCCAGGTGGTCTCACCCGAACCCGTCCTCGGCCCCGAGCTGCTCGGCCTCGCCCGCGCCGTCGCCGACCGGTACGCCGGCAGCCTCGCCGACGTGCTGCAGCTCGCCGTACCCCCGCGCAGCGCACGGGCCGAGCAGCGGCCCTCGCCCGCCCCGCTGCCGCCCCCGCGGGCCCCCGAACCGGGCTCCTGGGCGCGGTACGAGCGCGGTCCTGCCTTCCTGGAGGCCCTCGCCGCCGGGAACGCGCCGCGCGCGGTGTGGAACGCCCTGCCCGGACCCCAGTGGGCCGACGAGCTGGCCCGCGCCGTCGCCGCCGCGCTGGCCTCCGGACGCGGTGCCCTCGTCGTCCTGCCCGACGGCCGGGCCGTCGCCCGCGTCGACGCCGCCCTGACCGCGCTGCTGGGCGAGGGGCGGCACGCCGTGCTCACCGCCGACGCGGGACCGGAGAAGCGGTACCGCGAGTGGCTGGCCGTGCGGCGCGGGTCCGTGCGCGCCGTGCTCGGCACCCGCGCCGCGATGTTCGCGCCCGTGCGGGACCTGGGCCTGGTCGCCCTCTGGGACGACGGCGACGACAGCCACAGCGAGCAGCACGCCCCCCAGCCGCACGCGCGGGAGGTCCTGCTGCTGCGCGCCGCCCAGGACCGGTGCGCCTTCCTGCTCGGCGGCCTCAGCTGCACGGTCGAGGCGGCGCAGCTCGTGCAGAGCGGGTGGGCGCGGCCGATCGCCGCCGTACGGGAGCAGGTCCGGGCCGCGGCCCCGCTGGTGCGGACCGTGGGCGACGGCGACCTCGCCCGCGACGAGGCCGCGCGCGCCGCCCGGCTGCCCACGCTCGCCTGGCAGGTGGCCCGTGAGGGGCTGCGCAACGGCCCGGTGCTGGTGCAGGTGCCGCGCCGCGGATACGTGCCCCGGATGGCGTGCGCGCAGTGCCGTGAGCCCGCCCGCTGCCGGCACTGCTCCGGACCGCTGGAGGCACGGGACGGCTCCGAGGCCGGCGGGTCGCTGTGGTGCGGCTGGTGCGGGCGCGAGGAGACGCGCTGGCACTGCCCCGAGTGCGGGTCCTTCCGGCTGCGCGCCCAGGTCGTCGGCGCCCGGCGCACGGCCGAGGAGCTGGGCCGGGCGTTCCCGGCCGTCCCGGTGCGCACCTCCGGGCGCGAGCACGTCCTGGACACCGTGCCGGCCACGCCCGCGCTGGTGGTGAGCACGCCCGGCGCCGAGCCCGTCGCCGAGGGCGGCTACGCGGCGGCGCTGCTGCTGGACGGCTGGGCGATGCTCGGGCGGCCCGACCTGCGGGCCGAGGAGGACGCCCTGCGGCGCTGGATCGCCGCCGCCGCGCTGGTGCGGCCGCAGAGCGCCGGCGGCACCGTCGCCGTCGTCGCCGAGGCCACCGCCCGGCCCGTGCAGGCGCTGGTGCGCTGGGACCCCGTCGGGCACGCGGTGCGTGAGCTGGCCGAGCGGGCCGAGCTGGGGTTCCCGCCGGTGTCGCGGATGGCGGCCGTGTCGGGGCCGCCGGCGGCCCTGGTGGACTTCATCGGCGCGGTGGAACTGCCGGCACAGGCGGAGGTGCTCGGGCCCGTGCCGCTGCCGGTCACGGCACCGGGGCGGCTGCGGCGGCCCGGGGCTCCGCCGCCGGGGGAGCAGTGGGAACGCGCGCTGATCCGGGTGCCGCCGGGCAGCGGGGCGGCGCTCGCGGCGGCCCTCAAGGCCGCGCAGGCCGCGCGGATGGCACGCGGGCAGGGCGAGGCCGCGGTGCGGGTGCGGATCGACCCGCCGGACATCGGCTGAGCCGTCCTGCCGTGGACAGCCGTCTGCCCTCCCGGAGCGGTCCAGGAGGGCAGTTGACGGCGTGTCACCTCACGCGGGCGCAGCGCGGTGGTCAGCCGTTGCGCGGGCCCGGGAACGCCGTCGGCCTGGCCTCGTCCCGCAGGGACGTGCTGCTCGCCGTCGGCTGGGTCGGCATGGAACGGGCGGCCGGGACCGTGGGCACCACGGGGATGCCCGTGCCCACGTTCACCGTGCGGGTGCCCGACGGCTCGGTCGTGCGCTCGGTCTCCGCGGCGGCCTGCGCGGCGGCGCGGCGGGAGCCGTAACGGCGGTGGACCGCCTGCTTGGTGACACCGAGGGCGGAGCCCACCGCGTCCCACGAGAAGCCGAGCGAGCGGTCGAAGTCGACCGCGGCCGTGACCAGGGTCTCGACACTGTCCCGCAGCTCCTGGGCGAGGCGGACCGTCGGGGCGGGAGCGCGTCCGTAGACGACGAACCCTGTGGAGGGGCCGGAGCGGCGCGGGCGGTAGACGTTGCCCAGCTGAGCGGTGAGCGTGCGCAGGGCGTCCACCTGCCGGCGGACCCGCTCGATGTCCCGCACCAGCAAGTGCAGGCTGGCCCGGGCCTGGGCGTCGTGGGTTGCGTGGTCGGCCATGAACAAGCCTCTCGAACCGGCGTTGAAGAGATGGGGGTCAACTCTTTCTTGACCAACGCGCCTTCGCTCCGCGGGTCACGGTGTGGGGGCGTGCGGGCATATGCCCACGCCCCCTGGGTCAGGGGTGTTTTCCCACCCGCCCACCCGTTCTCCAGTTGGCCAGGAGGCGGGACTCTCCCTCTCTCCTCGGCTGATCGCCGTCGGCGGCTTTGCGTTCGTGGTCATGGAGTACGGCGGCTTTCCCGCCGCGGTCATGGACTACGGCGGCTTTCCCGCCGTGAGTGAGGACTTCGGCGGCTGTCCCGGCCGTGGGGACCGACTTCGGCCGTGCGTCCCCTTCGGGTCATAGACTGGTGCGTCGGCTGTCGCCCGTCCCGTTCGAGAGGTTCGATCCCGCCCATGAAGCTTGTCTTCGCCGGTACCCCCGAGGTCGCCGTTCCCGCTCTGGACGCCCTGATCGCCTCCGGGCGGCACGAGGTGGCCGCCGTCGTCACGCGGCCCGACGCGCCGGCCGGGCGGGGCCGCAGGCTGGTCGCGTCGCCCGTGGCGGAGCGGGCGGAGGAGGCCGGGATCGAGGTGCTCAAGCCCGCGAAGCCGCGTGATCCGGAGTTCCTTGAGCGGCTGAAGCAGATCGCGCCCGACTGCTGCCCCGTCGTCGCCTACGGCGCCCTGCTGCCCCGTGTCGCCCTCGACATCCCCGCGCACGGGTGGGTCAACCTGC
Organism: Streptomyces sp. Ru71; assembly: GCF_002920535.1. GTDB lineage: Bacteria > Actinomycetota > Actinomycetes > Streptomycetales > Streptomycetaceae > Streptomyces. The sequence goes on from NZ_PQSS01000008.1 coordinate 60,564, forward strand.
ACTTCTCGCTGCTGCCCGCCTGGCGCGGCGCCGCGCCCGTGCAGCACTCCCTCATGGCCGGCGACCAGATCACGGGCGCGTCCACCTTCCTCATCGAGGAGGGACTGGACTCCGGCCCCGTCTACGGCACCGTCACCGAGGAGATCCGGCCCACCGACACCAGCGGCGACCTGCTGACCCGGCTCGCCTTCGCCGGTGCCGGGCTGCTCGCCGCCACCATGGACGGCATCGAGGACGGCACGCTCAAGGCCGTACCGCAGCCCAGTGAGGGCGTGACCCTCGCCCCGAAGATCACCGTCGAGGACGCCCGGGTCGACTGGGCCGCGCCCGCGCTGCGCGTCGACCGGGTGGTACGCGGCTGCACCCCGGCCCCCGGCGCCTGGACCACCTTCCGCGGCGAGCGGCTGAAGCTCATTCAGGTCGCGCTGCTCACCGAGCGCACCGACCTCGCCCCCGGTGCCCTCGACGTCGGCAAGAACCACGTGCACGTCGGCACGGGCTCGCACGCCGTGGAGCTGCTGTGGGTGCAGGCGCAGGGCAAGAAGCCGATGCGGGCGGCGGACTGGGCGCGCGGTGTGCGGATCGGCGCCGGGGAGACCCTCGGCGCGTAGCGGCACCACCCGCGGGACGTAGGCTGGGTGGACAGCCCGTTCTTCACTCCGGAGCACCTTTTTCGTGAGCGACACCCCCGGCACCTCCCGCAGGCCGCGCAGGCCCGCCAAGCCGTACCGCCGTCCCCAGAAGGACCCCGTCCGCATCCTGGCGTTCGAGGCGCTGCGCGCGGTCGACGAGCGCGACGCCTACGCCAACCTCGTCCTGCCGCCGCTGCTGCGCAAGGCCAGGGAGAAGAGCGACTTCGACGCGCGGGACGCGGCGCTGGCGACCGAGCTTGTGTACGGCACGCTGCGCCGGCAGGGGACGTACGACGCCGTGATCGCGGCCTGTGTCGACCGGCCGCTGCGCGAGGTCGATCCGCCGGTGCTGGACGTGCTGAGCCTGGGCGCGCACCAGCTGCTCGGTACCCGCATCCCCACGCACGCCGCCGTGTCGGCCACCGTGGAGCTCGCCCGGGTGGTGCTCGGTGACGGGCGGGCCAAGTTCGTGAACGCCGTGCTGCGCAAGGTCGCCCAGCGCGACCTCGACGCGTGGCTCGCCGAGGTCGCCCCGCCCTACGACGACGACCCCGAGGACCATCTCGCCGTGGTGCACGCGCACCCGCGCTGGGTCGTCTCCGCGCTGTGGGACTCCCTCGGCGGCGGTCGCGAGGGCATCGAGCGGCTGCTGGCGGCCGACAACGAGCGGCCCGAGGTCACCCTGGTCGCCCGGCCGGGCCGGGCCACGCCCGAGGAACTGCTCGGCGAGGAGGCCGCGGTGCCGGGGCGCTGGTCGCCGTACGCCGTGCGGCTGGCCGAGGGCGGCGAGCCGGGGGCCGTGGAGGCCGTGCGGGAGGGGCGGGCCGGTGTGCAGGACGAGGGCAGCCAGCTGGTCGCGCTGGCGCTCGCCAACGCGCCGGTCGAGGGGCGGGACCGGCTCTGGCTGGACGGCTGTGCCGGGCCCGGCGGCAAGGCCGCGCTCCTCGGCGCCCTCGCCGCCGAGCGGGGCGCGATGCTGCTGGCGTCCGAGAAGCAGCCGCACCGCGCCGGCCTGGTCGCCAAGGCGCTGGCCGGCAACCCGGGGCCGTACCAGGTGATCACCGCCGACGGGACCCGGCCGGCCTGGCGGCCCGGCAGCTTCGACCGGGTGCTGGTGGACGTGCCGTGCTCCGGGCTCGGCGCGCTGCGGCGGCGGCCGGAGGCCCGCTGGCGGCGCCGCCCCGAGGACCTCGACGCGTTCGCGCCGCTGCAGCGGGGCCTGCTGCGCACCGCACTGGAGTCGGTGCGCGTCGGCGGCGTCGTCGGCTACGCCACCTGCTCCCCGCACCTGGCGGAGACGAGGGCCGTCGTGGCCGATGTGCTCAAGCAGTTCCCGGACACGGACCTGCTGGACGCCCGTCCGCTGCTGCCGGACGTGACGGACCTCGGCGACGGCCCGGACATCCAGCTGTGGCCCCACATCCACGGCACCGACGCGATGTACCTGGCGCTCATCCGCCGGACCGGCTGACCTCGCTCTGTCTCGGCACGGGCGTGCCGTCCCGGTGCGCCAGCCGGTGCGGCCACCACACCTTCTTGCCCACGTCCAGGAAGAGCGAGGTGACCAGCACCGACCGCACCACGAAGGTGTCCAGCAGGACGCCCAGCGCGACGGCGAAGCCGATCTCCGCGAAGCCGACCATGGGCAGGGTGCCCAGCGCGGCGAAGGTCCCGGCGAGGACCAGGCCCGCCGAGGTGATCACGGCGCCGGTGGCGGCCAGGGCGGTCACCACGCCCGGCCGGGTGCCCTGGCGGATCGCCTCCTCGCGGACGCGGGTGGTGAGGAAGATGTTGTAGTCGATGCCGAGGGCCACCAGGAAGACGAAGACGAACAGCGGGAAGGCCACGTCCTCGCCCGCGTAGTCGAAGACGTAGCGGAACGCCAGGGCGCTCAGGCCCAGCGCGGTGGCCAGCGACAGCACCACCGTGCCGACCAGCAGCAGCGGTGCCACCAGGGCCCGCAGCAGCACGCCGAGCACCAGCAGGACGACGGCGAGGACGAGCGGGATGACCAGGTAGTTGTCGTGCGTCTGGGCGTTGTCCATGTCCAGCAGGGCCGCCGTGCCGCCGCCCACCTTCGCGTCGGCGCCCGGCACGGCGTGCACCGCGTCGCGGACCCGCTGCACGGTCGCCTTGGCGGCGGAGCTGTCCGCCGGGTCCCGCATGGTCGCCTCGAACAGCACCTTGCCGTCGTGCACCGGCGCGGTGCCCGGCGGTATGCCGATGCCGGCCGGCACGACGGCCGGATCCGCCGCGACCGTGCGGCCCACCCGCTCGGCCTGCGGCGCGTTCGAGACGATGACGAGGGGATCGCCGGTACCGGCGGGGAAGTAGCGGGCCGACACCTGCTGGCCGGTGATCGAGTCCGGTGTGTTCGTGAAGGCGTCCGCGTTGGGGATGCCCGAGGCACGCAGCTGGAACAGGCCGAGGGACAGGGCGGCCAGCACCACCGCCGTCACGCTCCACACCAGGCGCGGGCGGCGCGCGATCCGCCGGCCCATGCGGGCCCACACACCCCGCTCGGTCGGGTCGGCCGAGCCGAAGTGCGGGATCACCGGCCAGAAGATCCAGCGGCCCAGGCACACCAGCAGCGCCGGGAACAGCGTCAGCATCACCAGCAGGGCGACCAGCACGCCGATCGCTGCCACCGGGCCGAGGCCGCGCGTGGAGTTCATCTCCGCCACCAGCAGCACGAGCATGCTGAGCACGACCGTCGCGCCGGATGCCAGCACGGCCGGGCCGGCCCGGTTCAGGGCGCGGCGCATCGCCACGTGCCGGTCCTCGTGCCGGCGCAGCTCCTCTCGGTAACGGGCGACCAGCAGCAGCGCGTAGTCGGTGCCGGCGCCGAAGACGAGCACGGTCAGGATCCCCGCGCTCTGCCCGTTCACGGTCAGCCCGGCGTGCCGGGCCAGCAGGTAGATCAGCGCCTGGGCGGTGAACAGGGCGACGACCACCCCGATCAGCGGCACGAACAGCAGGATCGGGCTGCGGTACGTCAGCAGCAGCATCACGATGACCACGGCCATCGCGGAGAAGAGCAGCGTGGAGTCGATGCCTTCGAACGCCTTGGCGAAGTCCGCGGAGGTGCCACCGGGCCCGGTGATGTGCACGACGAGTCCGGCGCCGCCCTCGCCCACCCGGTCGCGGATGGAGTCGACGGCGGGCGAGATGCGCTGCCAGCCGGAGGCGTCCATCGTGATCGGCACGGCGATCTGCGCGGCCCGGGGAGCAGCGGGCCGGTCGAAGACGGGGCCGCGGGTCTCGGCCCCGCGGACGCCGTGGTCGTGCAGGGTGCGCAGCTGGGCCACGTCCTGGGCGATCTGCTGCCGGTCCCGCACGGTGAGGCCGCCGTCGCGCGCGTAGACGACGACGGCGGGGATCTGCTCCGGGCGGAAGTCCTCGGACAGGCTCAGCACCTGGGTGGACTCCGCGGAGCCGGGAAGCCAGGACTGCGCGTCGTTGTCCTGGGCGTCGTTGAGTTTCTGCGCCAGGGGCGCGACCAGGAAGAGCACGAGCAGCCACAGCGCGACCACGACCCACTTCGCCCGCCGTCCGCAGACAAGGTGAGCGATGTTCCGGTTGACTGTCATGCTCACCCCCAGATGAGCGGGACACGAGGGGTCGCGGGGAACCGATCGGCCCGTCACAAGGGGCCGCAGGTTACAAACCACCCTCGCCGCCCCCACCGATGCCCGCAACCCTTGGAGGGCATGGCAGGCTTGGGGCATGGCCGTGCAGATCAACCCCAGCATCCTGTCCGCCGACTTCGCCCGCCTCGCGGACGAGGCGAAGGCGGTCGAGGGAGCCGACTGGCTCCACGTCGACGTGATGGACAACCATTTCGTCCCCAACCTCACGCTGGGCGTGCCCATCGTGGAGTCCCTGGCCCGCGCGACGGACACCCCGCTGGACTGCCATCTGATGATCGAGGACCCCGACCGCTGGGCTCCTCAGTACGTCGAGGCCGGTGCCGGGTCCGTGACCTTCCACGTCGAGGCCTCCGCCGCGCCCGTGCGGCTCGCCCGCGAGATCCGCGCCAAGGGCGCCCGCGCGTCGATGGCCCTGAAGCCGGCGACGCCCATCGAGCCGTACGAGGGCCTGCTCCCCGAGCTGGACATGCTGCTGATCATGACGGTCGAGCCGGGCTTCGGCGGGCAGGCGTTCCTCGACATCATGCTGCCGAAGATCCGCCGCACCCGAGAGCTGATCGCAAAGCACGGCCTCCAGCTCTGGCTCCAGGTCGACGGCGGTGTCTCGGCGTCCACGATCGAGCAGTGCGCGGACGCGGGCGCCGACGTCTTCGTCGCCGGCTCCGCGGTGTACGGCGCGCAGGACCCCGCCGAGGCGGTCCGCGCCCTGCGCGATCAGGCGGCGGCGGCCACCGCCAAGGCCAGCTGGGCGTGCGACCACTGACCAACGGATACGTGAACGCCCGCCATCAGGGCTGATCGACCGCGCCGGATCTGCAAGGATGAACGGCGAATCCAGAGTGTGAACAGCAGTGAGGAGATCGCCGTGTCGGGTATGTCGGCGGGCCGGTCAGCCATGCGGATGGGACCCGCTGAGCTGGTGCAGGCGGCGGCCATGGCCCGCCGCTTCTACCTTGAGGGCAAGTCCAAGATCCAGATCGCGGAGGAGTTCGGCGTCAGCCGCTTCAAGGTGGCCCGGGTCCTGGAGACCGCCCTCGAACGGGACCTCGTACGCATCGAGATCCGCGTGCCGGCCGAACTGGACGCCGAGCGCTCCGACGCGCTCCGCGCCCGCTACGGTCTCAGGCACGCCGTCGTGGTGGAGTCCCCTCCCGAGTCCGAGGAGACCCCCGACCCCGAGAACCTGGGGGAAGTGGCCGCCGACCTGCTCGGCGAGCTGGTGAACGAGGGGGATGTGCTGGGCCTGGCCTGGGGCCGGTCCACCATCCACATGGCGGCGGCCCTGGACCGGCTGCCGCCCTGCACGGTCGTGCAGCTCACGGGCGTGTACGACGCCGGGACCGCCGAGCGCGGCTCGGTGGAGGCCGTGCGCCGCGCGGCCCAGGTGTCCGGCGGCGACGCCCACCCCATCTACGCGCCGATGCTGCTGCCCGACGCGGCCACCGCGGCCGCGCTGCGCAACCAGACCGGCATCGCCCGGGCCTTCGAGTACTTCGACAAGGTCACGGTCGCCTGCGTGTCCATCGGCTCCTGGGAGCCCGGCATCTCCACGGTGCACGACATGCTCTCCGAGGAGGAGCGCGCCCACTACGCCTCCCTGGGCGTGGCCGCGGAGATGTCCGCGCACCTCTTCGACGCCGAGGGCCGCCGCGTCGGCCGGGACCTGGGGGAGCGGTGCATCACGGTCAAGGCCGACCAGCTCCGCCGTATCCCCGAGGTCGTGGCCATCGCGGGCGGGCAGCGCAAGGCGTCGGCGATCGACGCGGTGCTGCGCTCCGGGCTCGTCACCAGCCTGGTGACGGACACCTCGGCCGCGGACTACCTGATGACCGCCGGCCCGACGCCGAAGCCGGCGCTGAACAGGGCCGACCCCGACGGCCTCTGAGGGACCGCCCGGCCCCGTCCCGTACTCCCGGGACGGGGCACCCCGCCGATGACCCCTACGACTCGTTCAGGGCGGTACTGCGATGACGCAAGCCGTGGTCACCCTCGACCTCGACGGGGTCACGGGCAAGGCGGGGCTGATGGACCGGTGCGCCCGGGACCTTGGGCTGCCGGACTACTTCGGCCGCAACTGGGACGCGCTCGCCGACGTCCTGTCCGATCCGGGTGTCTGGTCGTCGGAGGCCGCGCCGCTGGTCGTCGTACGGAACTGGCGGCCGTATGCCGAAGCGCGCCCGCAGGAGTGGCAGACGGCACAGGAGGTGTTCTCACAGGCCACTGCCGTCACCGTGGCGCTCGCGCTTGGGTGATCCTCCAAAGGCGCCCCTGACCAGCCTGGACGAACCGACTGTGCCCCGGGATCCGGGCGGCATGGGAGAATGAAGTACGTGCTCTTTCCCCCTGGCACACCTGTCAGGGGGTCGCCTCTGAACGACTGGGATGTGCAGCACGTGCGTTTCCTCAATGACATCCAGCCCGCGTACGACCTGACGTACGACGACGTCTTCATGGTGCCGAGCCGCTCCGCGGTCGGCTCGCGTCAGGGCGTGGACCTCAGCTCCCCGGACGGCACGGGCACCACCATCCCGCTCGTCGTCGCCAACATGACCGCCATCGCCGGCCGCCGCATGGCCGAGACGGTGGCCCGCCGCGGCGGCCTCGTGGTGATCCCGCAGGACATCCCGATCGACGTCGTCACCGACGTCGTGTCCTGGGTGAAGAGCCGCCACCTCGTGCTGGACACCCCGATCGTGCTGGCCCCGCACCAGACCGTCGCCGACGCCCTCGCCCTGCTGCCCAAGCGGGCGCACAACGCCGGCGTGGTCGTCGACGAGGACCAGCGGCCCATCGGCGTCGTCACCGACGCCGACCTGTCCGGCGTCGACCGCTTCACCCAGCTCGAAGTGGTCATGTCCAAGGACCTGCTCCTGCTGGACGCCGACATCGACCCGCGCGAGGCCTTCAACACCCTCGACCACCACAACCGGCGCTACGCCCCGGCGGTCGACAAGGACGGCAGGCTCGCCGGCATCCTCACCCGCAAGGGCGCCCTGCGCGCCACGCTGTACACCCCGGCCGTCGACAAGAACGGCAGGCTGCGCATCGCCGCCGCCGTCGGCATCAACGGCGACGTGGCCGGCAAGGCCAAGCAGCTGCTGGACGCGGGCGTGGACACCCTCGTCATCGACACCGCGCACGGCCACCAGGAGTCGATGATCAGCGCCATCAAGCTGGTGCGCGCCCTCGACCCGCAGGTGCCGATCGCCGCCGGCAACATCGTCTCCGCCGAGGGCGTCAAGGACCTGATCGACGCCGGCGCGGACATCATCAAGGTCGGTGTGGGCCCCGGCGCCATGTGCACCACCCGCATGATGACCGGCGTGGGCCGGCCGCAGTTCTCCGCCGTGCTGGAGTGCGCCGCCGAGGCGAAGAAGTACGGCAAGCACGTGTGGGCCGACGGCGGTGTCCGCCACCCGCGCGACGTGGCCATGGCCCTCGCGGCCGGCGCGTCCAACGTCATGGTCGGCTCCTGGTTCGCCGGCACCTACGAGTCCCCGGGCGACCTCCAGCACGACGCCCAGGGCCGCGCCTACAAGGAGTCCTTCGGCATGGCCTCCGCGCGTGCCGTGCTCAACCGCACCTCCGAGGAGTCGGCCTACGACCGTGCCCGCAAGGCGCTGTTCGAGGAGGGCATCTCCACCTCCCGCATGTTCCTCGACCCGGCCCGCCCGGGCGTCGAGGACCTGATCGACTCGATCATCGCGGGCGTCCGCTCCTCGTGCACCTACGCCGGCGCCTCCAACCTGGAGGAGTTCGCCGACCGCGCGATCGTCGGCATCCAGAGCGCGGCCGGCTACGCCGAGGGCAAGCCGCTGCACGCCAGCTGGAGCTGACGCGCCAACTCCCACGCCTGCGGCCCCCGTTGAAATGCGGCCCCCGTTGAAATTCGGGGGCCGTTCGCGTTCCCGTGGCCGTACCGTCGTCGTATGGAGATCACCGTCTGCCGGGCCGCCGACGTGGCCCTCCTCGACGAGCACCTCGGCACCCGGGGTGCGACCTCGTTCCACGCCCGGCGCTACGCGCGCCAGCAGGCCGGGCAGAGCACCTATCTCGTCGCCTGGCTCGACGAACGGCCCGTCGGGCACACGGAGATGCGCTGGAGCGGCTGCGACGCCCCCGAGGTGCGCCGGGCGGCGCCGGGCTGCCCCGAGATCAACGGGCTGGCCGTACGGCCCGATCTGCGCTCCCGGGGCATCGGCAGCGCGCTCATCCGGGCCGCCGAGTCACTCGCCCGGGAACGCGGCCTGCCCCGCACCGGCATGGGCGTCGCCCGCGACAACCCCCGCGCGGCGGCCCTGTACGCGCGGCTCGGCTACCACCCGCTCACCGACTACCTCGACCGCTGGACCTACCAGGACCACGACGGCGCGACCCATGAGCAGGTCGATCCGTGCACCTTCCTCGTCAAGGCCCTCCCGACCTGCTGAAACCGGTGCATCTGCAACGGTCGAAACCCTCCGCGCAACAAATGCCCGCCTGACCCGGAGCAACGCAACGATCATGCGGATGCGCGCAAGGTTGCTGCATTACAGCGGCAACGCCCGGCCTCATAGAGTGTCGCGCTGAACGTGGTGTGGCGGGGACCCCGCTCGGTGGTTCCCGTGGGATGGGGTGCCGCCGGTCTCCGCCCCCTGAACGGCAGCGATAAGGAGCCGCGCGTGCTCGACCAAGGCGCACCCCCGCAGAACAGCACCCAGACCGCCCCCGCGTCCCCGCTGGGCGGCCTCATGCGCCGCAAGCCCGTGGAACGCCTGGTCGCCGAGGGCGGCCAGGGAGAGGGCGGCAGCCTCCGCCGGTCCCTCGGGCTGTGGCAGCTGACCATGATCAGCATCGGTGCCACCCTCGGCACCGGCATCTTCGTCGTCCTCGGCGAGGCCGTGCCCAAGGCCGGCCCGGCCGTCACCCTCTCGTTCGTCATCGCCGGCCTCACGGCCCTCTTCTCGGCCCTGTCCTACGCCGAGCTGGCGGGCACCATCCCGGTCGCCGGCTCCTCCTACTCCTACGCCTACGCCACCATGGGCGAGCTGATCGCCTGGATCTGCGGCTGGTGTCTGCTGCTGGAGTACGGCGTCTCGGTCGCCGCCGTGGCCGTCGGCTGGGGCGAGTACCTGAACGAACTGCTGGACGGCACCATCGGCGTGACCATCCCGGCCGCCTTCGCCAACCCGCCCGGCGTCGACGGCGGCATCTTCAACCTGCCGGCCCTGATCGTCGTCGTCCTCGCCATGGTGTTCCTGCTCGGTGGCGCCAAGGAGTCCGCGCGGGCCAACACCATCATGGTGTGCGTGAAGATCGCCGCGCTGGTCCTGTTCTGCGCCATCGGCTTCATGGGCTTCAAGTCCGGCAACTACTCCCACTTCATGCCGCTCGGCATGGCGGGCGTCAGCGCGGCCGGCGCCACCCTGTTCTTCTCCTACATCGGCTTCGACGCCGCCTCCACCGCCGGTGAGGAGGCCAAGAACGCGCAGCGCGACCTGCCCCGCGCGATCATCCTCTCCCTGGTCATCGTGACCGCGCTGTACGTGCTGGTCGCCGCCGTCGCCGTCGGCGCGAAGCCGTGGCGGAAGTTCAACGACTCCGAGGCCGCGCTCGCCCAGATCATGACGGACGTCACCGGCCAGAGCTTCTGGGGCACCCTGCTCGCCTTCTGCGCCGTCATCGCCATCGCCAGCGTCGTCCTGACCGTGCTGTACGGCCAGACCCGCATCCTGTTCGCCATGTCCCGCGACGGCCTGGTGCCGAAGATCTTCGCCAAGGTCCACCCGAAGACCGGCGCTCCGCGCGCCAACACGGTGATCGTCTCCCTGTTCTGCGGCGTCCTGGCCGCCGCCATCCCGCTCGGCCAGCTCGCCGACGCCACCAGCATCGGCACGCTGTTCGCCTTCGCCCTGGTCAACATCGCCGTCGTGGTCCTGCGCCGCACCCGCCCGGAGATGAACCGCACCTTCCGCGTCCCGCTGTCCCCGCTCCTGCCCGCCCTCGGATTCGCCTTCTGCGTCTGGATGATGGGCAGCCTGTCCACCGTCACCTGGGTGGTGTTCGGTGTCTGGATGGCCGTCGGGCTCGTGTTCTACTTCAGTTACGGCTACCGCCGCTCCCGACTCGCAGTGCCCGACCAGAAGTGAAGTGAACAACCGCTCGTGCTGAACGATCTCGACGAACGCATCGTGCACGCCCTCGCCGAGGACGCCCGCCGTTCCTACGCGGACATCGGGCAGCTCGTCGGCCTGTCCGCGCCCGCCGTCAAGCGGCGCGTGGACAGGCTGCGGGCCACCGGAGCCATCACCGGCTTCACGGTCCGGGTCGACCCGGCCGCCCTCGGCTGGGAGACCGAGGGGTTCGTCGAGATCTACTGCAGGAGCAACACCTCGCCGGAGACCATCCAGCGGGGCCTGGAGCGCTACCAGGAGGTCGTGGCCGCGTCGACCGTCACCGGCGACGCGGACGCCATCGCCCAGGTCTTCGCCTCCGACATGCGCCACTTCGAACGCGTCCTGGAGCGCATCGCGGGCGAGCCGTTCGTGGAACGCACCAAGTCGGTCCTGGTCCTCTCCCCGCTGCTGCGCCGCTTCTCGTCAGGCTCCCCGACGTGACGCTCGCGCCCCTTCGGGGGCGCTGCGGCGCACGGCCGACAGCATGCGCCGTACGGCGAGGGCATGCCCGCCGGAACCGATGACGAGCTGCCGGTAGACGGCGCCCGCCGGACCGGGGAAGCGGGCCCGGGTCACGGCCCGCACCCGGGTCCGCTCCGCACCGACCGCGTCCAGCCGGAACACCAGCGCGTACGACGAGAACCGGTGCCGTCCCACCAGCGCCAGCTCCCGGCCCGGGTCCACACCGGCCACGCGGAAACCGGAGCGGTCCGCACAGCCGAGCAGCCGAACGACGACCGCCCACCGCTCCCGGGTGAAGGAGCGGTCCACCACCTCGCGCAGCCCACGCCAGACGGCGTCCGGCTCCGCCGCGACGAGCACGGTGTGTTCGTCGACGAACGGCAGGGCGAGGATCTCGGCGCGGTCCATGACGGGCCCCTTCGGCAGAGGGTCGGCTTCCCCAGCAGTCTCCCGCCCGGGCCCCGCCCCGGGCCTCCTCCTGGGGAAGGACGCCACCGCCCGCACGGCGGACCCGCCCCCGTCAGGTGTCCTCCTGCGGAATCACCCTGCACGGCCGAGCCGCCACGGCCTACGCTTGCTGCCATGACCTGGCGACATTGATCCCCCCGCCGCGCCTCCCGAGGGCCGCCTCGGACGCCGTACGTCCGGCGTCCGATCCGTCCCTGCGGGAAGGCCTCATGACCCACTCACGTGCGCACCGGCTCGCGCTCACCCTCTACGCGTACGCGTTCCTGGACGACTTCGTCCTGCTCTACCCCCTGTACGCCCTGCTGTTCGCCGACAACGGCCTCTCGGTCGGCGAGATCTCCTCCCTCTTCGCCCTCTGGTCGGCCACCGGCGTCCTGCTGGAGGTCCCCTCCGGCGCCTGGGCGGACGCCGTCTCCCGACGCCTCCTGCTGTGGTTCGGCCCCCTGCTGACGGCGGCCGGCTTCACACTCTGGGTGCTGTACCCGGCGTACTGGTCCTTCGCCCTCGGGTTCATCCTCTGGGGCACGCGCGGCGCGCTGGCCTCCGGTGCCCTGGAGGCGCTGATCCACGACGAACTGGACCGTCTCGGCGCGGCCGACCGGTACGCCCGTCTGATGGGCAGGGCCCGCGCCGCGGGTCTGCTCGGCGTGATGGCCGCGACCGCCCTGGCCGGGCCGGTCTTCGACGCCGGCGGCTATCCGGCGGTCGGAGCGGCGAGCGTCCTGGCCTGCCTGCTGACGGCGACGGTCGCCACGCGCTTCCCGGAGAACCGTGGCAACGATTCGGAACCCCCTGAGAGCTGGTCGGCGACCCTGCGCTGCGGCCTGGCGACGGCCCGCGCGCATCACCGGGTCCGGGCGGCGCTGCTGCTGGTCCCGGCGGTGACGGCGATCTGGGGGGCGCTGGAGGAGTACACGCCGCTGCTGATCAGCGCCACCGGGGTGCCGGAGGCGGTGGCGCCGTTCTACCTCCTGCTGCTCGGGGCCGGAGCAACGGCGGGCGGCCTGCTCGCCGGCCCGGCCGCCCGCCTGCGCTCACGCGGCCTGGCGGCCCTGCTGGCCACGGCCGCCCTTTCCCTCGCGACCGGGGCCGCGGCGCACACCCCGGCCGGGCTGCCGCTCGTGGCCGTGGCCTTCGGGGGCTTCCAGCTGGCGACGGTCCTGGCCGACGCCCGCCTCCAGCGACGCCTCGACGACGCCACGCGGGCGACGGTGACGTCTCTGGCGGGCCTGGGGACGGACGTGACGACGATCGCGGTGTATGGCACGTACGCGGCCCTGACCACACAGACCGACCACGCCATGGCGTTCACGGCCCTGGCGACCCCGTACCTACTCACAGCAGCACTGCTCCTACACGGCCTCCCCCGGTCACGAGCCTGAACTGATGCCGGGTGCCGCGCCTGGCCGGGGGCGGGTGACACAGCCCGGCGCGACGGGCTGCCGCTGCGCCCACCCGTGCCGCCCCAGCGGCACGACTGCCCGCAGCTATGTGGGGAGAGCCGCCGACGGCGGGGAGGGGGCGGGGTGGGGGGTGTCCGCCCGCAGCGGCCGGCACCGCCAACAGCTAGCGCGTCGGGGGCAGTGGGCCGGACCGAGGACGGAGCGCGGGGAACTGCGCGACCAGCCACCACGCACCCGCAGACGAAAACCGGCCCGGCGCCGCAGGCACCCACCCTCAGACGAAGATCAACGCACCGCCGGAGGCGCAGCGCAACGAATCACCGCCCACCCCCACCCACGCAACAATCCCCCCACAGCCGCGCAACGGCTCAATCTTGTCCCGCCCGCGCAGCCGACCGTACCGTCTAAAAGGCCCCCCACCCCACCCCTCCCGGTGAAGGAACACGCATGCGCACAGCCCTGCTCCAGAGCTCCGGCCGCCCCGGCTCCGTCGCCGAGAACCTCAAGGTCCTCGACGACGCCGCCGGCCGCGCCGCCGCCGCCGGAGCCGGACTGCTCGCCGCCCCGGAGATGTTCCTGACCGGCTACGCGATCGGCGACGACATCGCCCGCCTCGCCGAGCCCGCCGACGGCGACTCGGCCGACGCCATCGCCGAGACGGCCACCCGGCACGGCATCGCCATCGCCTACGGCTACCCGGAGCGCGACGGCGAGACGGTCTACAACTCCGCCCAGCTGATCACCGCCGACGGCACCCGCGCAGCGAACTACCGCAAGACCCACCTCTTCGGCTGCTTCGAGCGGGCCCACTTCACCCCCGGCGACCAGCAGCTCGTCCAGACGGAAGTGAACGGCCTCACCGTCGGCCTGCTGATCTGCTACGACGTCGAGTTCCCGGAGAACGTCCGCGCCCACGCCCTCGCTGGCACCGACCTCCTCCTCGTCCCGACGGCCCAGATGCACCCCTTCCAGTTCGTCGCCGAGTCGATGATCCCGGTGCGGGCCTTCGAGAACCAGATGTACGTCGCGTACGTCAACCGCGTCGGCCAGGAGGGCGAGTTCGAGTTCGTCGGACTCTCCACCCTCGCCGGCCCCGACGGAGTCGCCCGCACCCGCGCCGGCCGCACCGAGCAGCTGGTGTTCGCCGACGCCGACCCCGCCTTCCTGGCCGCTTCCCGCGAGAACAACCCGTACCTGAAGGACCGCCGCCCGGACCTGTACGGGTCCCTGGTCTGAACCCGCCAGGCAAACCCAGAGCTCCCCGAACCACCCCCGCGCAAGGAGTCCGTACCCCCATGACGTCCACGGTGCCCAACGCCGTCGAGCACACCGACGAGCAGCAGCCGCCGATCACCATGTTCGGCCCGGACTTCCCCTACGCCTACGACGACTTCCTCGCCCACCCCGCGGGCCTCGGCCAGGTCCCCGCGACCGAGCACGGCACCGAGGTCGCGATCATCGGCGGCGGCCTGTCCGGCATCGTGGCCGCGTACGAGCTGATGAAGATGGGCCTCAAGCCCGTCGTCTACGAGGCCGACCAGCTCGGCGGCCGCCTGCGCACCGTCGGCTTCGAGGGCTGCGACGAAGAGCTCAACTGCGAGCTGGGCGCGATGCGCTTCCCGCCGTCCTCCACCGCCCTGCAGCACTACATCGACCTGGTCGGCCTGGAGACGAAGCCGTTCCCGAACCCGCTCGCCGAGGCCACCCCCTCCACCGTCGTCGACCTCAAGGGCGAGTCGCACTACGCCGAGACCATCGACGACCTGCCCCAGGTGTACCGGGACGTCGCCGAGGCCTGGAACAAGTGCCTGGAGGAGGGCGCCGACTTCTCCGACATGAACCGCGCCCTGCGCCACCGCGACGTCAAGCGCATCCGCGAGATCTGGGCCAAGCTCGTCGAGAAGCTCGACAACCAGACCTTCTACGGCTTCCTCTGCGACTCCGAGGCCTTCAAGTCCTTCCGGCACCGCGAGATCTTCGGCCAGGTCGGCTTCGGCACCGGCGGCTGGGACACCGACTTCCCGAACTCCATCCTGGAGATCCTGCGCGTCGTCTACACCGAGGCCGACGACCACCACCGCGGCATCGTCGGCGGCAGCCAGCAGCTCCCGCTCCGGCTCTGGGAGCGCGAGCCGGAGAAGATCGTCCACTGGCCGTACGGCACCTCGCTGAAGTCCCTGCACCTCAACGGTGAGCCGCGCCCCGCCGTGACCCGGCTGCACCGCACCGCGGGCAACCAGATCACCGTGACCGACGCGAACGGCGACATCCGCACCTACAAGGCGGCCATCTTCACCGCCCAGTCCTGGATGCTGCTGTCCAAGATCGCCTGCGACGACTCGCTCTTCCCGATCGACCACTGGACGGCGATCGAGCGCACCCACTACATGGAGTCCAGCAAGCTCTTCGTCCCCGTCGACCGGCCGTTCTGGCTGGACAAGGACGAGGAGACCGGCCGGGACGTCATGTCGATGACGCTCACCGACCGCATGACCCGCGGCACCTACCTGCTGGACAACGGCCCGGACAAGCCCGCCGTCATCTGCCTGTCCTACACCTGGTGCGACGACAGCCTGAAGTGGCTGCCGCTGTCCGCGAGCGAGCGGATGGAGGTCATGCTGAAGTCGCTCGGCGAGATCTACCCGAAGGTCGACATCAGGAAGCACATCATCGGCAACCCGGTGACGGTCTCCTGGGAGAACGAGCCCTACTTCATGGGCGCGTTCAAGGCCAACCTGCCGGGCCACTACCGCTACCAGCGGCGCCTGTTCACGCACTTCATGCAGGAGAACCTGCCCGAGGACAAGCGGGGCATCTTCCTGGCCGGCGACGACATCTCCTGGACGGCCGGCTGGGCCGAGGGCGCCGTCCAGACCGCGCTGAACGCGGTCTGGGGCGTCATGCACCACCTCGGCGGCGAGACCGACGCGGCGAACCCCGGCCCCGGCGACGTCTACGACGAGATCGCGCCCGTCGAACTCCCCGAGGACTGACGGGAGTTCACGGCCGGCGTCACAGCCCGGCCGCCCGCGCCTTCTCGTAGACCTCCGCGGCGACGTCCTTGAGCTCCTGGGCGTCGCGCGGAGTGGTCTGCAGGTCGATGAGGACCTCGTCCATGCCGACCTCGGCGAACGCGGCGAGGTCCGTCACGATCTGCTCGGCGTTGCCCTGGAAGGGCTGGCGGCCCTCACCGTCGTACGCCTTGTTCGTGTACATGGCGTTCACGCGCGGCACCCGCAGCAGCGGCTGGCTGCGGCCCCGCTCGGCGGCGATGTCCTGGAGCTGGTTCCAGCCGGTGGCGTAGGCGTCCGGGGTCATGGCGACCGGGATCCAGCCGTCGGCGCGGTCCACGACCCGGGTCAGCGCCTTCTTGTTGGTCGCGCCCACCAGGATCGGGATCGGCCGGGCCGGCTTCGGGCCGACGGCGGCCGTGTCGATCTTCGTGATCCGGCCCTCGTAGCTCACCGGGTCCGGGCCCCACACCGCCCGGCAGACGTCGATCACCTCGTCCAGCACCTGGCCGCGCTCCTCGTACGGCCGGGAGGACGCGGCGGCGAACTCGTCGGTGGACCAGCCGCTGCCGAGGCCCGCGATCACCCGGCCGCCGCTCGCCGCGTCCAGCGTGGCCAGCGCCTTGGCGAGCTGGAACGGCCCGTGCAGCGGCGCCACCACGATGCCCGAGCCCAGCCCGACCCGTTCCGTGACCGCCGCGGCCAGGGTCAGTGTGACCAGCGGGTGGGCCAGGCCGCGGTACCAGTCGGGCCAGGGCAGGCCGGGGACGCCGTACAGGCCCTGCGTGGGGTTCTCCGGGACCAGGGCCCGCTCGTACACCCACAGGCTGTCGTATCCGATCCGCTCGGCGGTACGCGCCACGTCCGTGATGTCCTTGGCGAGGTCGTACTGCCGATGCTGGGGAAGACCGAGTCCGAGACGGATGGCCATGGCTGATTGCTCCTTAGCGATCGGTGTGCCCCATCGGCCAACGTACAGCGGCCACGGGCCCGCGCCAGTCAGGCCACGCGCGGGCCGCGCTCAGTCCGGCAGCGGGGTGAGCAGCATCCGCCCCGCGAACCCGACCGCCGCGTCCAGCCGCTCGGTGAACTCCCCGGCGACGTCGGGCAGTCCGCGCAGGGCCCACAGCGCACGCGCCGCCGACCACGCGGCGTCCCGGGCCCGCTCCAGGCTCCAGGAGCCGAGCAGATGGGTGAGCGGGTCGGCGATCTGCAGCAGGTCGGGACCCGGCATCACCTCCTCGCGGATGCGCTCCTCCAGCGCCACGAGGAGGTCGCCCACCCGGTCGTACTCGTCCTCCAGCTCGACGGGAGCGCAGCCGAGGCTACGGCAGGCGTCCACCACGGCCAGCGCCAGATCGTGCCCGATGTGCGCGTTGATGCCCGCGAGCGCGAACTGCAGGGGCCGTACCCCGGGGTGGCGGCGGAACAGCAGCAGGGGCCGCCAGCACGCCGGGGGCCGGCGGCCCCGCGCGTCCGCGTCGACCGCCGCCAGGTATCGCTCGGCGAACCGCACGTCCAGGGTGATCGCGGCCCGCGCGTCCGGGAAGCCACCGGCGTCGACGCACCGGTCGACCTCCTCGGTGACGGCGAGGTAGACGCGGTTGAACACCGCCACGCCGTCCCGCGCGGGCAGCGCCGCGTCCAGGGCGCGCATGCGGGAGATCACGGCGTCGACGGGCGTGGTGAACTGTTCCAACTGCGCCATGGAGGAAGGGTCCCAGTCCTAGGCTTTCCGCAGTGCCGGCGGGCCCGCTGCTTCCCCAGAACGGGGGAACGGGCCCGCCGCGCCGGGCAGGCCGGTCGTGGGGGAGCGGTCGCAGCGAGGGGGGAACAGGGACCGTGTCAGGCTTACGCGCCCAGCGGCTCGCCGCGCGCCGCGCAGAGCGCCGGCGTGCCGTCCGCCGCCATGCCATGGTGGCCGCGGCGTGCGCCGTGGTCGCCGTCGGCACCGTCACCGGCATGGTGACGGCACTCGACGACGGGCGCGGTGCGGACCGGGCCCTGCCCCAGGTGACCCGCTCGTCCCGGCCGGACGTGCGTCCGGCCCCGCCCTCGCCGTCCCCGACCCCACCGCCGCCCTCGCCGCCGGTGTCCGCCAGGGCGTCCGCGAAGCCGTCACCGAGGCCGACCGCGCAGAAGACGCAGCGGGCTGCCCCCGCGCCCCCGGCCCGCCTGTACCGGCACCCCGACTCACAGGTCCTCGACTGGGTCCGCGCCCACCCGGGCGACCCGCGCACCGGGGTCATCGCCTCCCGTATCGCCGGCCGGCCGGCCGCGGTCTGGTTCGCCGACTACGCGCCGGACACCCTCGCCGCCCGGGTGCGCGCGGTCACCGCGGGTGCCGCCGCCCAGCGCCGGGTGCCGGTCGTCGTGGCGTACGCGATCCCGGACCGCGACTGCGGCGGCGCATCCCAGGGCGGGGCGCCCGACCTCGACGCCTACGACGGCTGGATCGACCGGTTCGCCGCCGGGCTGGGCTCCGCCGAGGTGATCGTCGTGCTGGAGCCGGACTCGATCGCCCAGGCCGACTGCCTGTCCGCGGCCGACCGCGCCGCCCGTTTCGCCTCCCTGGCCCGCGCGGGCCGGGTGCTGAAGGCCGCGGACCCGCGGGCGCGGGTCTACTACGACGCCGGGCATTCGGGCTGGCGGGCACCGGCTGAGCAGGCCGAGCTGCTGCGGCAGGCGGGCGCGGCCTCCGCCGCCTCCTCCGACGGCATCTTCAGCAACGTCTCCAACTTCCACCGCACCGCCGACGAGATCGTCTACGACCGTCAGGTGCTGGACGCCCTCGGCGGCCCGGCGGGCCTGGGAGCCGTCATCGACACCAGCCGCAACGGCAACGGCGCCCCGGCCGACGGCGCGTGGTGCGACCCGGCGGGCCGCAAGCTGGGCCGCACCCCGACGCTGAACACCGGCGAGGCGCGCATCGACGCCTACCTGTGGGTGAAGCTGCCCGGGGAGTCGGACGGCTGCGCCGGAGCACCGGGCACGTTCACCCCGTCGTACGCCTACGACTTGGCGCGCTGAGAGGTGTCACGACGTGGCGCGCTGAGGGCCGTCGCCGCCCTCGGTGTCGTAGGAACTGGTGCCTTCGTCGAGCAGCGGCTGCTGGGTCTTGAGGTGGGCGGGGGCGAAGGCGCGCAGGGCGTGGTAGCCGGTGATGACGACCAGCGTGCCGAGCGCGATGCCGCTGAGCGAGAAGGTGTCGGTGAACTTCATCGTCACGTTGCCGACGCCGATGATGATGCCCGCGGCGGCCGGGACGAGGTTGAGCGGGTTGCGCAGGTCGACCCCGGCGTTGAGCCAGATCTGGGCGCCGAGCAGGCCGATCATGCCGTACAGGATGACGGTGATGCCGCCGAGCACCCCGCCCGGGATGGCGGCGACGACCGCGCCGAACTTCGGGCACAGGCCGAACAGGAGGGCGAAGCCGGCGGCGGCCCAGTAAGCGGCCGTGGAGTAGACGCGGGTCGCGGCCATGACGCCGATGTTCTCGGAGTAGGTGGTGTTGGGCGGGCCGCCGACCGCGGTGGACAGCATGGAGCCGATGCCGTCGGCGGAGATCGCGGTGCCCAGCTTGTCGTCGAGCGGGTCGCCGGTCATCTCGCCGACCGCCTTGACGTGACCGGCGTTCTCCGCGACGAGCGCGATGACGACCGGCAGCGCGACCAGGATCGCGGACCACTGGAAGGTGGGGCCGTGCAGGTGCGGCAGGCCGATCCAGTCGGCCTTGGACACGCCGGAGAGGTCCAGGCGCCAGTGGTCGGTGAGCTTGCCGCTCGCGTCCACCGAGTGGATCTTGCCGAAGACGCGGTCGAAGAGCCAGGAGATGCCGTAGCCGAAGACCAGGCCGAGGAAGATCGCGATCCGGGACCAGAAGCCGCGCAGGCAGACCACGGCCAGACCGGTGAACAGCATCACCAGCAGCGCGGTCCACTGGTCCTGCGGCCAGTACGTGGAGGCGGTGACCGGGGCCAGGTTGAAGCCGATCAGCATCACGACGGCGCCGGTGACGATCGGCGGCATCGCGGCGTGGATGATCCGCGCGCCGAACTTCTGCACCGCGAGCCCGACCAGGAACAGCGCCGCGCCGACCACGAACACCGCGCCGGTGACCGTGGCGCTGGTGCCGCCCTGGGCGCGGATGACGGCCGCGACGCCGACGAAGGACAGCGAGCAGCCGAGGTAGCTGGGCACCCGGCCGCGGGTGGCGAGCAGGAACACCACGGTCGCGATGCCCGACATCATGATCGCCAGGTTCGGGTCGAGCCCCATCAGCACGGGCGCCACGAACGACGCGCCGAACATCGCCACCACGTGCTGGGCGCCCAGTCCGACGGTGCGCGGCCAGGAGAGCCGCTCGTCGGGCCGGACCACCGCGCCGGGGGCCGGGGTGCGTCCGTCGCCGTGCAGTTTCCAGCGGACGCCGAGATCCATGGTGGGGTTTCGCTTTCGTCGTGCGGGATGGGGGCCGCCGACCATTGTCCCCGCTCACGAGGGGTGCTGAGCGTCCGCTTAGGATGATCTGGTTGAACCGTCCACCACAGGAGACCCACCCGTGACCGCCGAAGCCCCGATCGCCCCCGCCCTGTCGTACGGCCGGCTGATCCCCGTCACCGTCCACTTCGACGACCTGGACGCGCTCGGCCTGCTCCACAACGCCCGCTACCCGCTGATGGTCGAGCGGGCCTGGGCGCAGCTGTGGCAGGAGCACGGCCTGGTCTTCGAGGGCGACTGGGCGGCGGCCGGGGACGCCTGCAACGCGGTCAGGGAACTGCGGATCACCTATGAGGCCCCGGTCACCCGGCCCGGCACGTACGCCGTCCACCTGTGGCTGGACCGGCTCGGTACCACCGGCCTGACCTACGGCTTCCGCTTCTGCTCCGCCGACGGGGCGACCACGTACGCCGAGGGCAGCCGGGTGCTGGTCCGGCTGGACGCGCAGACGCTGCGCCCGGCGCCGTGGAGCGAGACGTTCAGGGCCGCGGGTCGGGAACTGCTGCGTCCGACGGACGGCTGACCGTCGGACGGTCCCGGTCTCCGGCCCGCAGCACACCCGCGAACGCCGCCAGACCGCACGCCAGCAGCGTCACCAGACCGAAGGACACCACCAGGCTGGTCGCCTGGGCGAGCCCGCCGATGGCGCTCGGCGCGACCAGTCCCGAGGTGTAGGTGATCGTCGCGACGCCCGCGATGGCCTGACTCGGGTTCGGGCCGCTGCGGCCGGCGGCGGCGAAGCAGAGCGGCACGACGACCGCGATACCGAGGCCCATCAGCGCGAACCCGGCCATGGCCAGGGCCGGCTGGCGCGAGACGACGATGAGCAGCCCGCCGAGCACGGCGAGCACCCCGCCCGCGCGGACCGTGCGCACCGAGCCGTAGCGGTCGACGACCTTGTCGCCGGCGATCCGGGCCACCGCCATGGTCAGGGTGAAGCCCGTGGTGCAGGCGGCCGCGAGCCCCGCCGAGGTCTGCAGCCGGTCCCGCAGATACACCGCCGACCAGTCCAGGCTCGCCCCCTCGGCGAACACCGCGCAGAACCCGATGGCACCGATGAGCAGCGCCGACTTCGGCGGCAGCGCGAACCGCGGCGGCGGCTCCTCGTCCTCGGTGGGCTGCAGGTCCAGCACCCAGGCGCAGGCCCCGACGCCGAGCACGGTGAGCACGGCGGCGGCCAGCAGATGGTGCAGACGGGCGTCGGCGCCCAGGTGGGCGGCGAGCGTCCCGGCGGCCGAGCCGACCAGGGCGCCCGCGCTCCACATGCCGTGCAGGCCCGACATGATCGAGCGGCCCAGCCGGTTCTCGACCTCGACGCCCAGCGCGTTCATGGCCACGTCGGCCATGCCGGCACTCGCGCCGTAGACGAACAGCGCCAGGCAGAGCGTGGCCAGGTTCGGGGCGAGGGAGGGCAGCGTGAGCGACAGCGTCCAGAGGGCGATCAGTCCGCGCAGCGCGTTGCGGGCGCCGAAGGTGTGGCTGATCCGGCCGGCGAGCGACATCGCCAGGGACGCGCCGAGCGCCGGGAAGGCGAGCGCCAGGCCCAACTGTCCGGCCCCACCCCGGCGTGGTCCTGGATCCACGGCACCCGCGTCGCGAAGGAGCCGGTCACTGCGCCGTGCGCGGCGAACACGGCGGCCACGGCGTACCGGGCCCGCCGCACGTCGCGCTGCTGGTAGGACACTGCCTTCATTCTCCCGCCCCTCCCGGACGCGTCTCGCCCCGCTGCTCTGTGCGCAGTAAACTATCAGGAACCCTGCCTGATAGATAGCGGATAGGATCCGCCCATGCCCGCATCACCGCGCACCGCCCGGGCCATCAACGACCGGCTCGCCCTGCGGCTGCTCCAGCAGGAGGGCCCGCTGACGGCGGGGCAGCTCAAGGAGCTGACCGGCCTGTCCCGGCCCACGGTCGCCGACCTCGTCGAGCGCCTCACGGCCTCCGGCCTGATCACCGTGGTCGGCGAGGCCGGGGAGCAGCGCCGCGGCCCCAACGCCAAGCTCTACGGCATCGTCGCCGGCCTCGCCCACCTCGCCGCCCTCGACGTGCGCACCGAAGGCGTCGCCGTCGTCGTGTCCGACCTGGTCGGCCGGGTGCTCGCCGAGGCGTCCTCGCCCATCGCCGGCGAGGCGGGCACCGGACCGGCCGTGGAGCAGGCGGTCGCCCTCGTCGAACGGACGGTCAAGGAGGCCGGCACCATCGGGGCGCCCCCGCCCGAGGGGGTTCGGGCATGGGGGAGGCTGCACACCGTCGGCATCGGCGCCCCCGGCCTCATCGACCCCGCCACCGGCGAACTCCGAGACTCCAGCGGCCTGCCCGCCTGGCACCGCCGCCTGGTCGCCGCCCTCCAGGAACGCCTGCCCGAAGCCCGCGTCAGCGTGGAGAACGAGACCAACCTCGCCGCCCTCGCCGAGCAGCGCGACGGCGCCGCCCGCGACCGGGACACCTTCGTGCTGCTCTGGCTGGGCCACGGCACCGGCGCCGCCGTGATCCTGGACGGGACGCTGCGCCGGGGCGCCTCGGGCGGCACCGGCGAGATCGGCTTCCTGCCGGTGCCGGGCACGGCGGGACTGCCCTCGGCGACGGGCTGCGAGGGAGGGTTCCATTCCCTGGCGGGCTCGGCGGCCGTCGCCGCCCTCGCGGCGGAGCACGGGATCTCCGGCACCGCGCGGGAGGGCGAACCGGTCGGTGCGGCCCAGGTGCGGGCCGCGGTCGCGGCGCGGGGAGAAGCCGCCGCGGACCGCTTCCTCGACGCCCTCGCCGGCCGCATATCCATCGGCGCCGCCTCCGTCGCCGCGGTCCTCGACCCGGGGTGCGTGGTCCTCGGCGGCGAGCTGGGGCAGGCCGGCGGTCAGGAGCTCGCGCGGCGCGTGCAGGAACGGCTGGACGTGATGTCCCCGCTGCCCACCGAGGTGCGGGCGAGCACGCTCGGCGGCGCCGCCGTCCTGCGCGGCGCACTGCTGACGGCCCGGGACCGCGCCCAGGACGAGCTGTTCACGGCGCCGGAGGGCTAGGCCCGGTCGCTCGGATCATCCGGGTGTCGCCGATACGGCAGGGCTTCTCAGCGGGCGGGAGTGCCGCCGAATCGCTTGGCCAGGTAGTCCTCGAAGCCGCCCTTGCCCACGGCCCGCTCCGGGGCCAGGTGACCGCCGCTGCGGAAGGCCCGGTACGCCGCGCCCCACAGCCGTACCCGCGCCAGCGCCCGCCTGCGGCCCGTCACCCGCAGGTAGGAGCGCGCCAGCGACTCGAAGGTGCGCACCTCGGGACCGCCCATGTCCGCGACCCGGCCCGCGGGAGCGCCCAGCGCCAGCTCGGCCAGCCGGTCGGCGACCTCGGCCACCTCGATCGGCTGGTCGCTGACCCCGGCCGGCACCAGCATCACCGGAGACTTCGCCAGCGTCTGGAGCAGCTGGACCACCAGGTCGTGGAACTGCGTCGCGCGCAGGATCGTCCACCCCAGCCCCGACTCCTCGACCAGACGCTCGACCGCGAGCTTGGAGCGGTAGTAGCCGAACGGCACCCGGTCCACGCCGACGATCGAGATGTAGACCAGGTGCCCCACCCCGGCCCGCCGCGCCGCCGCGATCAGATGCCCGGCCGCCTGCTCGTCGCCGCCCCGCGGACTGCTCGCGCAGTGGACGATCGTGTCCACGCCCTGGACGGCCGCGTCCAGGGCGGGGCCGCCCTGGCGCAGGTCGACGGCGTACGGCCGGGTGCTCCGGCTGAGCACGCGCACCTCGTGCCCGTCCGCGCGCAGCCGCTCCGCGACGAGCCGGCCGAGGGTTCCGGTTCCGCCGGTCACCAGGATCGTGGTCATGCTGTCAGCTCCTTCGAGGCGCCGGGCACCCCCGGGTGGGGTGCCCCTCGTCCACTGGGACCGGACAGCCACCCGGAAATGTGACAGGCGGCCCCTACGGCCGGCCCAGCTGACGCCGTACGAATCCGAGCTTGTCCGGGTTCATCACCATCCGCGCGTCGGTGACCAGGTCCGTGCGGTACTCGATGGTGATCACCCCGATCAGCGCACCGCCGGCCCACAGGAGCATCGAGCTCGCGCCGTTGACCTCCGCCTCCGTGAAGCCCAGCTCCGCCCCGTACTTCTTGATCACGCCCACCAGGAAGCGCAGGACCTTCTCCCGGCCCTGGATGGGCCGCAGGGCCGCGCTGACCTTGCCGCCGCCGTCGCTCCACCAGACCACGTCGTCGGCGAGCATCTTCTCCAGCCGGGCGAGGTCGCCCTCCCGGGCGGCGGCCAGGAACGAGGCGACCAGTTCCCGCTGCCGTTCGGGAGTGGGTTCGAACCGGGTCTCGGCCGCCTCCAGCCGCCGCAGCGCACGCCGGTGCAGCTGACGGCAGTTGGCCTCGCCGAGGTCCAGCACCTCCGCGATCTCGCGGTGGCCGTAGCCGAACGCCTCGCGCAGGACGTACACCGCTCGCTCGGTCGGCGTGAGCCGCTCCAGCAGCACCAGCAGCGCCACGGACACCGCGTCGCGCTGCTCGGCCGACTCCACCGGGCCGAGCGTGCCGTCCGAGGTGACCACGGGCTCGGGCAGCCACGTCCCGACGTAGCTCTCGCGCCGGGAGCGGGCCGACGTCAGCCGGTTCAGGCACAGGTTGGTGACGACCTTGGCGAGCCAGGCCCCGAGGTGGTCGATGCCGGCGCGGTCGGCTCCGCTGAACCGCAGATAGGCGTCCTGGACGGTGTCCTCGGCCTCTTCGGCGGAGCCCAGCATCCGGTAGGCCAGGCCGAACAGGCGAGGGCGGTGGGCTTCGAACTCCTCGGCGAGCGCGGTCGTCATGGCCTCACCCTGCCAGACGGGCCGCCGCCGGGGCATGGGAGGACCCGGCGGCGGGCAAGGGCCGTCGTCACCGCCGCCGGGCCCCGCTGTGCGGGCGGGTCAGCAGGCCCCGAGGTCCTGCCAGACGCCCCATTCTCCGGTGGTGCCGGGCTCCTCGCCCTTCGTCCACCACTTGGCCTTCCAGGTGTGCGCCTTGTGGGACACCGTGCTGCCGCCGCCGTACTCCGCCGTCGCGGACCAGGCGGCCGCGGTGCACGAGCCGCCGGGGGTCGGGGTGGGCGTGGGCGTCGGGGTCGGTGTGGGGGCCGGCGTCGGGGTGGCCGTCCCCGGGTCCACCACCGTCGTCCCGCGGGCCAGGTCGCCGGCCAGCGCGTACGTCCGCCCGCCGAAGGTCACCGTCCAGTTGGACGGCGTGGACACCGGCAGGTAGTACACGAAGTCCAGCTCCACGGAGGCGCCCGGAGCCAGCGTCTGCCAGGCCGGGAGCTTCAGGGACACCCGGTGGTAGTCGCCCTTGAGACCGCCGACGTTGCTCCCGGTGTGGTCGCTGCGGATCACCGAAGTACCCCACCCCGACTGGTCCTTGGCGTTGCCGGGCGCGGAGGTGGCGTAGTCGAACCGGAACTCCGTACCGCCGGGCAGGGTCACCGCGGTGTTGTTGGTGATCCTCAGCTTGGGGCTGATGGGGTAGTTGGAGTCGCCGAGCGGGAACTGCCCGAAGTCCACGTCGATCTTCAGCGCCTCGGTGGGCAGATCGATCGCCGAGCGCTTCGCGCCGTACGGCGAGGCCGACTTGAACTTCTCGTACATCGCCGAGGTCAGCGTCGAGCCCGGCTCGTACTGTCCCTTGGCCGCGTTCCAGCCGTAGTCGCCGGCCAGCTCCCAGACCATCGTGCCGCCGATGCCGTGGTCGACGACGTAGTCCGCCTTGGCGTTCACGGACTGCTCGTCCTCGGTGGACAGGAAGACCTTCTTCTCGGCGTTCCACAGCCAGGGCGCGACCAGCGTCGCGTCGTACCTGCGGGCGTAGGTGCCGGTCAGCCTGGTGTCCGCCGGGAAGCCGTACCGGGTGACGTAGTCCCCGACGACACCCTTCTCCAGGTTCTTGGCGTGCCACATCGGGTTGGAGCCCGCGGGCGCCTCCTTGCCGCTGGTGTCCAGGTCGTGCCACAGGTTGTCGATGCCGGTGGCGCCGTCGCCGCACTTGGTCAGACCCGACCCGGCCGGACAGGACGTCGAGGGCGCCCGGCCCCACAACCCGTCGGTGCCGCCGGTGACGTTCTTGAAGCCGCGCGTGTAGTACGGCAGACCGATGTTGATCCGCCCGGCCGGCATGGAGCCGCGGAAGTAGTGGTACGCCCAGTCGGCGTTCAGATAGCCGATGCCGCCGTACTGGGAGGTGGTGTACACCCCGGCGGCGGCGAGCTCGGCGTCCTTGCCGTCGTCGAAGAGGGAGGCGTTGGGGCCGACGTACTCGTTCCAGGCGCCGTGCAGGTCGTAGGACATGATGTTGACGTAGTCCAGGTACTTCTGGACCTGGAAGGTCTCCATGCCGCGCAGCAGATAGCCGGAGGAGGGGGCCGCGACGGAGAGCAGGTAGTGCCGGCCGTCGGCGGCGCCCGCGCGGTCGAGGCGCTCGCGCAGGGTCTTCATCAGCGCCGCGTAGCCCTTGACCAGGCCGGCCCGGCGGGCGTTGGAGAGGGACCAGTCGAGCGGGTTGCCCGCGTCCTTCATGGTCGTCGGGTACTCGTAGTCGATGTCGACGCCGTTGAAGCCGTACTTCCGTACGAAGTCCACGGCCGAGTCCGCGAAGGTGTCGATGCCGGCCTGGTTGACCGAGCCGTCGGCGTTGGTGGCCATCGAGTAGAAGCCGCCGGAGCCGACGCGGGTGCCGGAGTCGTCGAAGTAGCCGCCGGTCTCCGCCCAGCCGCCGACCGAGATCAGCGTCCTCACGTTCGGGTGCTGCTTCTTGAACTTGTTCAGCAGGTTGAAGTGGCCCTGGTACGGGAACGCCGGATCCATCTCGGCGCCGGTCACCCCCGGCCAGGTCATCCCGGTCGCGGCGTTGGCCGGCCCGTCCGCGCCGACGGAGATCCTGTTGCTCTTGTCGATGTGCGCGAACGCGTAGTTGAGGTGGGTGACCTTGTCCCACGGGATGTCGGAGGCCAGGTAGGCGGGGGTGCCGTCCTTGCCGGTGCGCCAGCCGGTGAAGTAGCCGATCACCCGGCGCTGGTGGTCGGCGCCCATCTTCTCCCGGCCGGCGGTGTCGTAGACCGTGCAGTACGGCACGTCGACGCCGGGGGTCTGGTAGAGCCCGTCGGGGCGGCAGGACTGCTGGTCGGCGGCCTGAGAGACGGTCGCCGGGAGGCCGGCCAGCAGCAGGCCCGCCACGGCTGCGGCCGCCGCGAGCAGCGCGGGTCTGGCTCGGTGGGGTGGCAAGGACGGCAAGGGGGCTCCTCTCCGCGGAAGTTGGGCAGACCCTAGGGAGGACTAGACCAATGAGTCAATAGGTATGGACCAATCATCGGGAGCGGCGATCGATGGCCTCTTCTGTGAGCCACTCCACACACTTCACCCGCATGGGTGAGTGCCGGCCGTGGCACACTGGCCCTGTACCTAAAGCAGCGCACTCCGGGGTCGGTGAAAGTCCGAACCGGCGGTTACAGTCCGCGACCCGGTCACTTCCAGTGACCGGTTGACCAGGTGAAATTCCTGGACCGACGGTTAAAGTCCGGATGGGAGGCAGTGCGCGGCGGGCGGGCATTCATGCGCGCCGCCGTACCCGCTCGTCCTTCGGGACGGGTCTGTCCGGCGTCGCCCCCGGTGTCCCTGCCCGTGGTCTCTGTCGTCATCGACAGCCCCGGAGTCCGTGCCCCACGAGGCAGGAGGACCCGGGAAGTGTTCACCGGAATCGTCGAAGAGCTGGGCGAGATCACCGCCGTCGAGACCCTCGACGACGCCTGTCGCTTCCGGCTGCGCGGCCCCGTCGTCACCGAGGGCGCGAAGCACGGTGACTCCATCGCCGTCAACGGCGTCTGCCTCACCGTCGTCGAGCACGAGGGCGACGAGTTCACCGCCGACGTCATGGCGGAGACCCTGAACCGCTCCAGCCTCGGCGCGCTCACCGTGGGCTCCCGCGTCAACCTCGAACGCCCGATGGCCGTCGGCGACCGCCTCGGCGGTCACATCGTGCAGGGACACGTGGACGGCACCGGCGAGATCCTGGAGCGCAAGCCCTCCGAGCACTGGGAGATCGTGAAGATCTCCCTGCCCGCCGACCTCTCCCGCTACGTCGTCGAGAAGGGCTCCATCACCGTCGACGGCATCAGCCTCACCGTCGTCGACGCGGGCCCCGACTTCTTCACCGTCAGCCTCATCCCGACCACCCTCGCCCTGACCACGCTCGGCCACAAGCAGCCCGGCGACCCGGTCAACCTGGAGGTCGACGTCGTCGCCAAGTACGTCGAGCGGATGCTCGGCGACCGCCTGCCGGGGGCCGGCCGATGAACTGGATGAACTCCGAGGCGTTCACCCTCTTCGGCCAGCACATCATCTGGTCGGACATGGTCGGCAACATCCTGGGCCTGATCACCCTCGCCCTCGGCTGGCGGCGCTCCGTGGCGACCTGGCCGGTGCAGTTCCTGTCCGGTCTCGTCCTCTTCGGCGCCTTCTACGGCCACCTCACCGGCAGCGCCGGCAAGCAGGTCGTCGTCATGGCGGTCGCGCTGTACGGCTGGTGGCAGTGGCAGCGCGGCAGGGGCAAGGCCGAGGACGGCCGGATCACCGTCCGGTTCGCGACCTGGCCCGAGCGCGGCGCGATGCTCGCCGCGGCCGCCGTCGGCACCGTCGCCGTGGCGCTGCTCTTCACCGCCTACCCGAAGCTGTCCTGGGACCCCTGGCCCGACGCCTACATCTTCGTCGGCACCATCGTCGCCATGTACGCCCAGGCCAAGGGCATGGTCGAGTTCTGGTTCGCCTGGCTGCTCGTCGACCTCGTCGGCGTGCCGCTGAACTTCGCCAACGGCTACGCCTTCTCCGGATTCGTCTACGTCATCTACGGCGCACTCGTCCTGTGGGGCATGCGCGACTGGTGGCTGCGCTCCCGCCGGAGCGCGCAGCCCGCCCTGGAAGGAGCGCCGGCATGAGCACCGCACCGATCCTGTACTCCACCGACGGCATCGAGGACTTCTCCCTCGACCCCATCGAGCAGGCCATCGCCGACATCGCCGCCGGCCGGCCCGTCGTGGTCGTGGACGACGAGGACCGCGAGAACGAGGGCGACCTCGTCATCGCCGCCGAGAAGGCGACCGAGGAGATCGTCGCCTTCATGATGAGCGAGTGCCGCGGCCTGATCTGCGCCCCCATGGAGGGCGACGAGCTGGACCGGCTCGAACTGCCGCAGATGGTCCAGGACAACACCGAGTCCATGAAGACCGCCTTCACGGTCACCGTCGACGCCTCCGCCGCGCACGGCGTGACCACCGGCATCTCGGCCTCCGACCGCGCCACCACCCTGCAACTGCTGGCGAGCGGCACCGCCGAGCCCACCGACCTCGTCCGCCCCGGCCACATCTTCCCGCTGCGCGCCCGGTCCGGCGGCGTCCTGGTCCGCAACGGGCACACCGAGGCCGCCGTCGACCTCGCCCGGCTCGCGGGTCTGCGCCCGGCCGGCGCCATCGTCGAGATCGCCGGCGAGGACGGCCGGATGCTGCGGCTGCCCGAGCTGATCCCGTTCGCCCGCAAGCACGGCCTGACGATCATCTCCATCGAGGACCTGATCGCCTACCGCCGCTCCAACGAGCCCACCGTCCGCCGAGAGGCCGAGGTCCACCTGCCGACCGCGCACGGCACCTTCACGGCGTACGGCTACCGCTCCACCGTCGACGGCGTCGAGCACGTCGCCCTCGTCCACGGCGAGATCGGCGACGGCGAGGACGTCCTGGTCCGCATCCACTCCGAATGCCTCACCGGCGACGTCTTCGGCTCCCAGCGCTGCGACTGCGGCCCCCAGCTGGACGCCTCCCTGGAGCGCATCCAGTCCGAGGGCCGGGGAGTCGTCGTCTACCTGCGCGGACACGAGGGGCGCGGTATCGGCCTGATGTCCAAGCTGCGCGCCTACGAACTCCAGGAACGCGGCCGCGACACCCTCGACGCCAACCTCGAACTCGGGCTGCCCGCCGACGCCCGCGACTACGCGGCCGGCGCGCAGATCCTCGCCGAGCTCGGGGTGCGCAGCGTCCGCCTGATGACCAACAACCCGGACAAGACCGACGCGCTGCTGCGGCACGGCCTGAAGATCAGCGGCCGGGTGCCGATGCCGGTGACGGCCGGCGAGCACAATCTGCGCTATCTGCGCACCAAGCGGGACCGGATGGGGCACGACCTGCCGTGGCTGGACACGCCGGCCGCGTCCGCGGCCACCTGCGGTGACCAGTGACCCCCGGCAACCGGTAACACAGAGCACCAGCAACACAGAGCACCAGCAACACAGAGCACCGAGGAGACACGTGAGCGGCAAGGGCGCACCGGAGCTGACCGTACGCAATGTGGGTGACCTGCGGGTCGCCGTCATCGCGGCGCAGTGGCACGAGAAGGTGATGGACGGTCTGGTGGACGGCGCCCTGCGTGCCCTGCACGAGGTGGGTATCGACGAGCCGACCCTGCTCAGGGTCCCCGGCAGCTGGGAGCTGCCGGTGGCGGCCAAGGCGATGGCCGAGCGCGGCTACGACGCGGTCGTCGCCCTCGGCGTCGTCATCCGCGGCGGCACCCCGCACTTCGACTACGTGTGCCAGGGCGTCACCCAGGGCCTGACCCAGGTCTCGGTCACCACCGGCGTGCCCGTCGGCTTCGGCGTGCTCACGTGCGACAACGACGAGCAGGCCCTGGACCGGGCCGGCCTGGAGGGCTCCAGCGAGGACAAGGGGCACGAGGCGGTGACGGCGGCGCTGGCGACCGCGGCCACCCTGCGTTCAGTATCCGAACCCTGGCACTAGGGAGTCGGCGGAACAGCGTAGGGTGAGGACCACCATGTCCAAGAAGACGTTCGAGGAGCTCTTCACCGAGCTTCAGCACAAGGCCGCCAACGGCGATCCCGCCACCTCCCGCACCGCCGAACTGGTGGGCAAGGGCGTCCATGCCATCGGCAAGAAGGTCGTCGAGGAGGCCGCCGAGGTCTGGATGGCCGCCGAGTACGAGGGCAAGGAGGCGGCTGCCGAGGAGATCTCCCAGCTGCTGTACCACGTCCAGGTGATGATGGTCGCCCGCGGCATCTCCCTCGACGACGTCTACGCCCACCTGTAAGCCGAACAGCTCCGCACACCACCACCCCTTCACGCAAAGGAAGCCGACCTCA
Organism: Streptomyces sp. Ru71; assembly: GCF_002920535.1. GTDB lineage: Bacteria > Actinomycetota > Actinomycetes > Streptomycetales > Streptomycetaceae > Streptomyces. The sequence goes on from NZ_PQSS01000008.1 coordinate 91,996, forward strand.
TGCTGCGCATCGCCGTCCCCAACAAGGGTTCACTCTCCGGCCCTGCGGCGGACATGCTGCATGAGGCCGGCTACCAGCAGCGCCGCGAGTCCAAAGAGCTGCGGATCGTGGACCCGGAGAACGACGTCGAGTTCTTCTACCTGCGGCCCCGCGACATCGCGATCTACGTCTCCTCCGGTCAGCTCGACATCGGCATCACCGGCCGCGACCTGCTGATCGACTCCGCCGCCGAGGCCGAGGAGATCCTCCCGCTCGGCTTCGCCCGCTCCACCTTCCGCTACGCCAGCAAGCCGGGCACCGTCACGGACCTGGACGGCCTCAAGGGCAAGACGGTCGCCACCTCCTACGAGGGCATCGTCGCCAAGCACCTCGCCGACAACGGCATCGACGCCTCCGTCGTCCACCTCGACGGCGCCGTCGAGACCGCCATCGAGCTGGGCGTCGCCGAGGTCATCGCCGACGTCGTCGAGACCGGCACCTCGCTGCGCAACGCGGGCCTGGAGGTCTTCGGCGAGCCGATCATGAAGTCCGAGGCCGTCGTCATCCGCCGCACCGGCGCCGACGTCGAGGAGCCCAAGGTGCAGCAGTTCCTGCGCCGGCTGCAGGGCGTCCTGGTGGCCCGGACCTACGTGATGATGGACTACGACATCCGCGCCGAGCACCTGGAGGCGGCCGTGGCGATCACGCCCGGCCTGGAGGGCCCGACCGTCTCCCCGCTGCACAACGAGGGCTGGGTCGCCGTCCGCGCCATGGTGCCGACCAAGGAGGCCCAGCGGATCATGGACGACCTGTACGCCATCGGAGCGCGGGCCATCCTGACCACGGCCATCCACGCCTGCCGCCTCTGAGCCGACGCGTCGCCTCTGTGGGATCTTCCTGAGATGTCCGATCTGCCTACGCTTCCCGTCACCTTCCGGCCCGCCCGCACCCGGGTGGTCCTGCTCTCCGCCGGGGTCGTGATCTTCGTCGTGATCTCGGCGGTCGCGCTGCTGCTGGAGCAGCTCAGCCCGGGGGAGAAGCTCAGCTTCGTCTTCACCGGGGCGCTGCTCTTCGGCGTGCTCGTCTGGCTGTCCCGGCCCAAGGTCGTCGCCGACGACTCCGGGGTCACCGTCGTCAACTTCGCCAGCACCCGCCGGCTGGAGTGGGCGGAGATCCTCAAGGTGAACCTGCGGGCCGGCGACCCCTGGGTGTTCCTCAACCTCAGCGACGGCACCAGCCTGCCCGCGCTGGGCATCCAGCCCGGCATCAACAAGCAGCGCGCCATCGCCGACGCGAACACCCTGCGGGCGCTGGTCGAGGCCCGCTCGATCGCCGACCCCGACGGCCCCGGCCGGCCCGCTCCGGGCGAATCCGGGGAACGTCAGGGCTGAAGTCGGGGGCGTCCACCCTGCCGTACCGCCCGCAGTCTTGATTAATCTGGGGGGCGGAGGCGTTTTCGCTGCGCCCCCGCCCCTGTGCGCCGCCCGGCGCCCGGGGCACCTGCTACCCGAGGAGTGACCCTCTCCGGCGATGGACGGATCGTCCTGTAGTACCTGCGCCGCCCCCAGCCGACATACCGCGGCCCCGTGCCGCGGCCACTCGGAGGCGGCGGCATCATGACCATCCCCTTGCTGCTCCTGGCAGCCGCGTTCCTGCTGATCCTCGCCAACGGATTCTTCGTGGCCGCCGAGTTCGGCCTGGTCACCGTGGAGCGCCCGGAGGCGGAGAAGGCCGCGGCCGAGGGCGACAAGCGCGCCCGCACGGTCGTCGCGTCCCTGAAGGAACTGTCCTTCCAGCTGTCCGGCACCCAGCTCGGCATCACCATCACCTCCCTCGTCGTCGGCATGCTCGCCGAACCGGCGCTGGCCGAGCTGCTGCGCGGCCCCTTCACCGCGATCGGCATTCCCGAGGGCGCGGTCTCCGGGGTCGCCGTCGTGGTGGGCATGCTGCTCGCCTCCGCCGTCCAGATGGTGATCGGCGAGCTGGTCCCGAAGAACTGGGCCGTCTCGCGCCCGCTGCAGGTCGCGCGGTTCGTCGCCGGCCCGCAGCATGTGTTCTCCCGCCTCTTCCGGCCGGTGATCGCCGCGCTGAACGCCGTCGCCAACCGGCTCGTGCGGGCGCTCGGCGTGGAGCCGGCCGAGGAGCTGGCCTCCGCCCGGACCCCCGGTGAGCTGGTCTCGCTGGCCCGACACTCCGCGCAGGCCGGGGCGCTGGAGCAGGACACCGCCGATCTGTTCGTGCGGACCCTGTCGCTCGGTGAGCTGACCGCACAGCACGTGATGACACCGCGGGTGAAGGTGAGCGCGCTGCAGGCGTCGGCGACCGCGGAGGACGTGGTGAACCTGACCCGGGCGACCGGTCTGTCGCGGTTCCCCGTCTACCGGGAGAAGATCGACGAGATCGTCGGCATGGCGCATCTGAAGGACGCGCTGGCCGTGCCGGTGCACGAGCGGCTGCGGACGCCGGTCAGCCGGATCGCCCGGCCCGCGCTGCTGGTGCCGGAGACGCTGCCGGTGCAGCCGCTGCTGACCCGGCTGCGCAGCGAGCAGCCGATCGCCGTGGTCGTCGACGAGTACGGCGGCACGGCCGGGGTGGTCACCCTGGAGGACATCGTCGAGGAGCTGGTCGGCGAGGTGCGCGACGAGCACGACGTGCACGATCTGCCGGAGCTGGCGCCCGCGCCGGCGGAGGACGGCAGGCCCGCGTGGGACGTGGACGGCAGCTGCCGGGTCGACGTGCTGCGGCGGGTCGGCTTCGAGGCGCCCGAGGGTCCGTACGAGACCGTCGCCGGGCTGGTGGCCGATCTGCTCGGGCGGATTCCGGCGCCGGGTGACCGCGCCGAGCTGCCCGGGTGGCGGCTGTCGGTGCGGCAGGTGGGGCACTACCGGGCCGAGCGGGTACGGCTGGTGCGTACGGCGCCGGTGGTCAATGTGATGGAGGCCGCGCGATGAGCGTTCTCCAGTTGGTCTTCGCGGCGGTCCTCGTGCTCGCCAACGGGTTCTTCGTGGGCGCGGAGTTCGCGCTGGTCTCCGTACGGCGCAGTCAGATCGAGCCGCTCGGGACGGCCCGGGCGCGGCAGGTGCTGTACGGGCTGGAGCATCTGCCGCAGATGATGGCTGCGGCGCAGTTCGGGATCACGGTGTGCTCGCTGACGCTGGGTGCGGTGGCCGAGCCGACGGTCGCGCATCTGCTGGAGCCGGTGTTCTCGTGGCTGCGGCTGCCGGAGAGCATGGTGCATCCGCTGGGGTACGTCATCGCCCTGGCGGCGGTGGTCTTCTTCCACCTGGTGATCGGGGAGATGGTCCCGAAGAACCTGGCGATGGCGGCGCCGGAGAAGGCCGCGCTGTGGCTGAGTCCGGGGCTGGTCGCGTTCGCGCGGGTGTGCAAGCCGATCACGGTGGCGCTGGGGGCCTGTGCGAAGGGCATCCTGCGGTTGTTCCGGGTGGAGCCGAAGGACGAGGTCGAGGCGGTGTTCACCAGCGAGCAGCTGAACCGGCTGGTCGAGGACTCCGGGCAGGCGGGGCTGCTGGACCCGGAGGAGCAGGAGCGGCTGGAGGACGCGCTGGAGCTGGGGTCGCGGCCGGTGACGGACGTGCTGCTGAAGCGGGAGTCCCTGGTGACGGTGCCGCCGTCGGTGACGCCGGGGCAGATCGTCGAGCTGACGGCTCGGACGGGGTACTCGCGGTTCCCGGTCGCGGCGGAGAGCGGGTCCGCGTTCATGGGGTACGTCCATGTCAAGGACGTCCTCGATCTTGAGGACTCCGAGCGGGCGGTGCCGCAGCAGGTGTGGCGGCCTATGACGACGCTGCGTTCGGAGCTGCCGCTGGATGATGCGCTGACGGTGATGCGGCGGGCGGCCACGCATCTGGCGCAGGTGGCGGATGCGTCGGGGAAGGTGCTGGGGCTGGTGGCGCTGGAGGATGTGCTGGAGCTGCTGGTGGGGGAGGTGCGGGATCCGGCGCACCGGGCTTCGCCGGAGCAGGTGCTGGCGTCGTAGGTGGTTTGTTCGTCCGCGGGTGCCTGCGGCGCGGGGGTCGTGTCTCGTCTGCGGGCTCGTTGTGGCTGGTCGCGCAGTTCCCCGCGCCCCTTTCATGCCTGCGGCGGCCCGTCGCGGTCGCGTCGTGGCGTGCGTAGCGCCTCCGGCCGGTTTGTGGGTCGGGGCCGGGGTGGGGGGTATCCGTCCTCGGTCCGGCCCGCTGTCTCCGACGCGGTGAGGGTCGGCGGTGCCGGCCGCTGCGGGCGGACACCCCCACCCCGGCCCCTTCCCGCCGTCGGCGGCTGTCCCATTCCGTAGCTGCGGGCAGTCGTGCCTCCCCCAGTGCCTTAAGGGCCTGGGAGGTGCCCCCAGGGCGGCACGGGTGGGGGCAGCGGCACCTTGCCAGCGCCGGCGAGCGTGACCACCCCCGGCTCGCCGCAGCGCCGGTCACAGGGAAGATGGGTCCTGGGGGCCTCGGCCTGAGAGGACCTCGCCGTAGGCCTGCATGAGGTCGGGGAGGCGGAGGGTCGCCAGGTCGTCGCGGGACAGGGGGCCGGGGTACGTCGACAGCCGTAGGTCGCGGTACGCGCAGCTCTTCTCGTACAGGGTGCGCAGGAACCGGCCGTTGCCCAGTTCGTCGATCCACCCCTGGTCGACCACGTGCCCGGCGATCGAGCGCAGCTCGTCGAGGGCCTCGTCGTCCCAGAGGTCACCGTTGTCCGCGGCGAGGACCTTGCCGATCTCGGTGAGTTCGAGCGGGCGGTAGGAGGGGAAGTCGACCCGGGTCGTGAAGCGGGAGGACAGGCCGGGGTTCGCGGCGAGGAGGCGGTCCATGCCCTCCGGGTAACCCGCGAGGATGACGACGAGGTGGTCCCGGTTGTCCTCGGCCCGCTTCAGCAGCACCTGGAGCGCTTCGTCACCGTAGGCGTCGCCCTTGCCGTAGCCGGAGTTGGAGAGGGAGTAGGCCTCGTCGACGAAGAGGACCCCGCCGAGGGCCGAGTCGATCAGTTCGTTGGCCTTGACGGCCGTCTGGCCGAGGTATTCGCCCACCAGGTCCGCCCGCTGGGCCTCCACCAGGTGGTCGCCGCCGAGCAGGCCGAGGGCGTAGAACACGCGGCCGAGGATACGGGCGACGGTGGTCTTGCCGGTGCCCGAGGGGCCGGAGAAGACGAAGTGCCGCTTGGGCGGCTGGACCGGCAGACCCTGGCCGGCGCGCAGCCGGGCCATGTTCAACTGCGCGGAGAGGGCTTTGACTTGGCGTTTCACGGGCTCCAGGCCCACCATGCGCTCCAGTTCGGCGAGCGCCTCTTCGAGTAACCCGGGGTCGGTGGGGCCGGCCGGCAGCTGGGACAGCGGGGCGCCCGTCTTCTCGCGTACCGACGGGTTGGTGGCGAGCGGCGGCGTCGGCGGCGGGTTCGGGTCGGTGAGTTTCAGGTCGCGGCCCTCGGTGCCGAAGAGCGGGTCCAGGCCATCGGGGCCGTCGACGCCGTCCTGGCCGGTGCCGGTGAGGGTGACCGCGGCCAGGTCGGTGGTGACGTCGTAGCCGTCGCCCTCGGCGATCGCCGCGAGCCGGGCCGAGGTGTCCATGAACGCCGGGTCGACGCGGTGCACGGCTCGGTAGAGCGGAAGTGCGGCCGCCGAGCGGCCGGTGCCCTCGTGGGCCCGGGCCAGCCAGTACCGCAGCTCCTTGCGCTGGGGCTGTTCGCTGCGGCAGCGCATCAGGGCCGTCGACAGCAGGGGTTCGGCCTGGCCGTACATTTCCAGGCGGACTCTGGCCATGCCGCCGAACAGGCCGGCCTCGATGCCGAGGAGGGGGTCGTCCAGCAGGGGGTCGGTGTGGCGGACCAGTTGGTCCCAGTCCTTGACCAGGTAGGCGCGGCAGGCGTGCAGGAAGCGGACCTGCGGGTCGGCGTCCACGGGCGGCAGGTCCGCCAGCGCGCGGTCCAGTTCGGGGACGTGGCGGCCGTCCAGCCAGTGCGAGGCGTGCGCCAGGAGCAGGTCGCGGGGCGTCTCCAGGACCGGCTGCACCCACCAGCCCAGCCAGTACCAGGAGTTGATGGTGCGGCGGTGCCGGGCGCGCTGTTCGCCGAAGCGGTCCCGGTGCCGGTACATGCGCAGCAGGGCGGTGGTGGTGTCCACGCGCAGCGCGTGCAGGCCGAGCCAGCCGTCGGCCATGCCGGGATCGATCCGCACCGCGGTGCGGAACTCCTCCTCCGCCTGCGGGTAGGCGCCCATGGTGTAGGCGTCCACGCCTCGCAGCCAGGCGAGGTCGGCCGGGGGCTCGGGGCCCTGCGTGCCGAAGTCCATCACGTCCCCCACAAACCGTGCCCCCGCCGGATGCCTTGGTTGGAACCGCTGTGCCGCGGACCGGAGTTGCAGGTGCGCGAAGCAGCGTCCGCCGGTCGCACCGAGGGCATCGTACCCGTGGGTCAGTGGTCGGCCGAAGGGTGTGGCACCGGCCGTTTGGCGAGGTGGGGCAGACGGGGGGCGCATCGGGGGCGGTCACCGAGGGTGAGCTGATCACGTCGCACAGCGGCCGCGCGAGGCCGTCAGGACAGAACGAAGCCCCCGGTCACGGGGGAACAACCGGGGGCTTCGCGTGGAAGGGGCGGCTTCGATTGCCGCACATTGAGAACGTAAGTCCTGTACGGCCCGCCGGTCAAGCGGAGTTGAGACAGTCGGGCAAGTTCCCGCGCAAGGGTCTTCACAGGTTCACCACATTGCGGGTGGGTCGTCACTGTGGGTGATGTCGTGGTGTTCGGCGGCGGCCGCCGCTGGTCCCGGGAGCATCTGATATCCCTCCCTCAACTGCCGTACCAGAAGATGCGCGTACGGGCGGGAGGGGTCGCCGGCGAAGTGCCTTTCCTCCGCCTTGACCCATCCTTTCCAGAAGTCGCGCTGTTCGGCTCCGTCCCGCTCACGACCGCGCGCCCAGGCCTCCTCGCGCGGCACGTCCAGCCACAGCAGGCGGGCCAGGTGCGGGCGCAGGGCGCGGCGGCCCGCGCCGACCCCCTCCACGAGCACGACCGGCGCCGGCGGGAGGGGGCGCGGCGTGCCGAAGCGGCGGGTGTGCCAGTCGTAGGGCGCGTAGTGCGCCGTCTCGCCCCGGGTGAACGGTTCGATCACCTGGCTGTGGAGGCGGTCCGTCCAGCCGAACAGCTCGTCATGGCTCGCTATGTCGTCCAGGTGCAGGACCGGGGCGTCGTCGAGGGCCCGCGCCAGGCGGCCCGCGAACGTCGACTTCCCGGACCCGGCGTGTCCGTCGACGCCGACCAGGCGGACCGGGCCGCAGGACGGGGGCAGCCGCCGTAGGCGGGCGGCGAGCGCGGTCAGGTCGTGCATCGGGGTCCCGGGTGGCTGGGGGCGGTGGGCCGGGGAGAGTGTACGGGGGCTGCCGCCCAGGTCATGCCAGGGGTGTGGACCAATATTGGTGCCGCGGCATGCCCGCCGGGTGCTGGCAGGAGCCGCCCGCTGCGGTCATAGTGGGCCCACTGTCGCACGGACCCGCCTGCCCCGACTCGCATCCCTGGGGGTCTCCTGCCCATGAGCAGAGCCGAACAGCCGTCCCGCAGAACCCTCCTGGCCGCCGCCGTCACCGCCGCCGTCGCCGGGGGCGCCGGCCCGGTCCTCTCCGCCGGTGGCGCGTTCGCCGCCCCGGCCCCGGCCCCGGCCCGGCCCATCGACCACCGGTCCTGGACCACGTACACCGACTGGCGCGGCGGTGCCGCCCAGGGCACCCGGGCCGTCGCCGGCCTCCGGCCCGGTCTCGTCATCGACGCCCCGGCCGGCACCACCGACTACACCGACCCGCACACCGGCACCACCGCCCGCTGGGAGTACGCCACCTGGACCTCCCCGGTGCACCGGCTGTCCGTGCCGGCCACCGAGGTCATCGCCTCCTGGAACGCCCGCACCCCCGCCGGCACCTGGCTCCAGACCGAACTGCGGGGCACCTACTCCGACGGCACCGACACACCCTGGTACGTCATGGGCCGCTGGGCGGCCGGCGACCAGGACATCAAGCGCACCTCCGTCGACGGGCAGACGGACGGCAGGAGCACCATCTGGACCGACACGTTCTCGATCGACACGCCCGCCTCCGGTCTGCGCCTGGTCTCCTACCGGCTCCGGCTGACCCTGTACCGCCGTCCCGGACTGACGGCCACGCCCAAGGTGTGGCGGATCGGGGCCATGGGCTCCGACATCCCCGACCGGTTCACGGTGCCCGCCTCCACTCCGGGCCTCGCCCGCGAGCTGACCGTCCCGCGGTACTCGCAGGAGATCCACAAGGGGCAGTACCCGGAGTACGACAACGGGGGCGAGGCCTGGTGCAGCCCCACCTCCTCGCAGATGATCATCGAGTACTGGGGCGGCCGGCTCACCCCGGAGCAGCTGGCCTGGGTCGACCCCTCGTACGCCGACCCGCAGGTGTGCCACGCGGCCCGGTACACCTACGACCACCAGTACGGCGGCTGCGGCAACTGGCCCTTCAACGCCGCCTACGCGGCCACCTTCCCGGACCTGCAGGGCGTGGTCACCCGGCTCGCCTCGCTCACCGAACTGGAGACGCTGATCGCGGCCGGTATCCCGGCCATAACGTCCCAGTCCTTCCTCAAGACCGAGCTGACCGGCGCCGGTTACGGCACCTCCGGGCATCTGATGACCGTGATCGGCTTCACCGCCGACGGAGATGTGATCGCCAACGACCCGGCCTCGCCGAGCGACGCGGCGGTGCGGCGGGTCTACCTGCGGCGGGAGTGGGAGAACATCTGGCTGCGGACCAAGCGGTACAACGCCTCCGGCAAGGTCGTCTCGGGTACGGGCGGCGTCTGCTACCTGTACTTCCCGGCCCGTCCGACCCCCCGGCAGCGGGCGGCGCTCGCGGCGGTGGGCGTGAGCTGAGCGGGTTCCCGACGGCCCCCGGAGCGCCCGGGGGCCGTCGCGCTGTGACCAACCTCTCCGCCTCGGCAGGGCCCGGCGGTGGCATGGTGGTCGGCGGGGACCGCACTGCACGTACGACCACAGCGAGACGCCATGACCGCACACACGGCCACCGCCCACCGCACCCGCACCGGCGGCCCCGGCGAAGACGGCCCGACAATCCTGGAGCACGCGCTGGGCTGGGTGCTCGTCGCCGTCCTCGCGATGCTCGTCACCCAGCTCGGACTGCTGTGATCTGAGGGTTCTCCCGCCGGCGCGCGTCGCCGCGACCCCAGGGCCTCCTTGCAGGGCGCGGGGCCCCGGCCCAGGGCCTCCTCGCACCGCGCGGGCCCACGAGCCTGGGCTTTCTCGCAGCGCGGACTGCCGTGATCCGGGGCACACCCGACCTGCCATACTGCGGCATGCCCGCCGCCCGCAGGAACCCGGGATCGACCTTGAGCCTCAGCCCTCAGCCCGCTGCCGTCACCGGTCGAAGACCCCGCGGCACGGACCGTTCACTGGCACGGCGTGCCGAACTGATCGCCATCGGACGCCGGCTGTTCGCCGACATCCCCTACGACGCCCTGTCGATGGACGACATCGCCCGCCAGGCGCATGTCGCCAAGGGGCTGATCTACTACTACTTCCAGTCCAAGCGCGGCTACTACCTGGCCATCGTCGAGGACTCCGTCGCCGACCTCGTCGCCTTCGCCGCGAGCGGCACTCGGCTGCCCGCCGTGGACCGGGTGCACCGCACCATCGACGGCTATCTGCGCTACGCCGAGCAGAACCAGGCCGCCTACCGCACCATCGTCAGCGGTGGCGTCGGCTTCGACACCGAGGTGCACGCGATCCGTGACTCGGTGCGCGAGGCGATCATCGCCACCATCGCCGAGGGCGCCTACGGCCGCACCGACATCTCCCCGGCGGCCCGGATGGGCCTGCTGACCTGGGTGTGCGGAGTCGAGGGCGCCACCCTCGACTGGATCGACCGGCCCCAGCTGTCCCGCGACACCATGCGCGAGCTCCTGGTGAAGACGCTCGGCGGAGCCCTGCGCGCGATCGAGGAGATAGACCCGGCCCACCCGGCCCCCGAGCCCGCCCGCCGGGACGGCTGAATGGACCGGACCAATTTCAGGGTCGTGGATTTTTCTTGAAGTAAGCGGTCGTTAACTGGTGACGCCGCCCTCCCGATCGGGCATACTCACAGCGCACAGCCGCTGGTCAGCAGCGCTCCGAGACCCGGAAACGCCCGCCTTCGACCGGCATCCGGAAGACCCCGGCGGAGCCGCCCCACCCAAGGCGCACATCCGCCGATGTGCCCGACAGGGAGGAGAGCGTCGCCATGCCCGACCGCGCCCCGCAGCCGGTGGACCGTCTACTGCCCACCGAGGAGGCCCGGGATCTGATCTCGCTCGTGCGTGACATAGCGCAGCGCGAGATCGCCCCGAAGGCGGCCGAGGAGGAGGACGCCGGGCGCTTCCCGCGCGAGGTCTTCTCCCTGCTCTCCGAGTCCGGACTGCTCGGTCTGCCCTACGACTCCGAGTACGGCGGCGGCGACCAGCCCTACGAGGTCTACCTCCAGGTCCTGGAGGAGCTGGCCGCGGCCCGCCTCACCGTCGGCCTCGGCGTCAGCGTGCACACCCTGGCCTCCTACGCGCTGGCCACCCACGGCACCAAGCAGCAGCAGGTCGAGCACCTGCCCGCGATGCTCGGCGGCGGGCTGCTCGGCGCCTACTGCCTGTCCGAGCCGGCCTCCGGTTCGGACGCGGCCTCGCTGCGCACCAGGGCGGTGCGGGACGGCGACGGCTGGGTGATCGACGGCACCAAGGCCTGGATCACGCACGGCGGGATCGCCGACTTCTACACAGTCATGGCCCGCACCGGCGAGGAGGGCCCGCGCGGGATCACGGCCTTCCTGGTGCCGGGCGACGCCGAGGGGCTGAGCGCGGCGGCGCCCGAGAAGAAGATGGGCATGAAGGGCTCGCCCACCGCCCAGGTGCACCTCGACGGCGTCCGGGTCGGCGACGACCGGCGTCTCGGCGAGGAGGGCCAGGGCTTCGCCATCGCCCTGTCGGCGCTGGACTCCGGGCGCCTGGGCATCGCGGCCTGCGCCATCGGGCTCGCCCAGGCGGCGCTGGACGAGGCCGTGACGTACGCGACCGAGCGCCGGCAGTTCGGCAAGCCGATCGCCGACTTCCAGGGGCTGCGCTTCATGCTCGCCGACATGGCGACCCAGATCGAGGCGGGCCGGGCGCTGTACCTGGCGGCGGCCCGGCTGAAGGACGCCGGCCGGCCGTTCGCCAAGCAGGCGGCCATGGCCAAGCTGCACTGCACGGACACGGCGATGAAGGTCACCACCGACGCCGTGCAGATACTCGGCGGCTACGGCTACACCGCCGACTTCCCGGCCGAGCGGTTCATGCGCGAGGCCAAGGTGCTGCAGATCGTCGAGGGCACCAACCAGATCCAGCGGATGGTCATCGCCCGTCATCTCGCGGGCCCCGAGACCCGCTGAGCCCTGATTCGCCCGGGCCCCAGGAGCCGCCTGTCTCACCCGGGCCCCGGGACCCGCTCGGCCCCTGCTCGCCCGGTCCGCGCAACCCGCCGAACTGGCCCGGCCGCACCAGCGGGGCCGCCAGCCTGACCCACTCCGGGTCGTGGCGGCCCGGCAGGGTGCGGCCGCCCTCCGCCCACACCCGCAGCACCGCGCGGTAGATGGGCGGGTCGGGCTGCTGCGGCGGCGGCAGCGGAAGCGATTCTGCGGGCGGCGGCGGTACGAAGCGGTCGTGCTGACGCCCGATCGTCGCGGAGGAGGGAGTCATACCCGGGCCAACGCCGCGACGGTCCGCCAGGTCACCGGCCCGCGGAATCGGGCGTGCGTTCAGGCCGTGCGCCTGCGGCCCCCGGCCGGCTGTGGTGGGCTCTCCGGTACCGCGGGGTGCCGTCGCCCGTCTGGACCCCCCGGCCGTATCTGACGTACCGTCAAATCCCTTGTCCTGGGAGGTGCGTCATGCCCGACGACCGTCCGGTGCCGCTCGACGAGTACCCGGTGCACCAGGTGCCGCTGTCGATGCGGCACGTCGCGACCGGCGACCGCAACGCCTACGACCGCTGCATCTTCCACGTCCTCGACCACGAGGGCCGCGCCCTGCTGATCGCCGGGCTCGGCGTCTACCCCAACCTGGGCGTGATCGACGCCTACGCCACGCTGCGCACCGGCGACGTGCTGCACGCCGTGCGGGCCAGTGACGCTCTCGGCGAGGACCGCATGCGGCTCGCCGTCGGCCCCCTGCGCATCGAGGTCGCCGAACCCCTCCGGCGGTTCCGCCTGACCTGCGCTCACCCGTCACTGTCGTACGACCTGACCTGGACCGGTGACTTCCCCGCGCTGTGGGAGCCGCGGCACGAGCAGCGCCGGGGCGGACGGCTCATCCTCGAAGGGCGCCGGTTCGTCCAGGCCGGCGGGGTGGAGGGCGTGATCCGGGCGGCAGGGGAGGAGTTCCGGGTCACGGCGGGGGAGTGGACCGGCACGCGGGACCGCAGCTGGGGGGTGCGGCCGGTGCCCGGCGAGGACGGCGGGCGCCTCGCGCAGGACCACCCCACCGAGGGGTTCCACTGGATCTGGAGCCCGGCCCGCTTCGACGACCGCTTCCTGATGGTCATCACCCAGGAGGACGCCGACGGATACCGCTCCCTCAACGACGCCACCCTGGTCCGCCCCGGCCGGCGCGACCGCCAACTCGGCTGGCCCCAGGCCGAGATCACCTACCGGCCCGGCACCCGCGACCCCGACCGGGCCGTTCTCCACCTGGGCGACCCGCGCAAACCGCTGGAGTGCGAGGTGGAGATCCTCACCTCCTCGCCGCTCGCGCTCGGCGCCGGCTACCCGCCCGCCGACGACTGGCAGCACGGCACCTGGCGCGGCCCTGGCTGGAGCGACGCCCGCACCTACGACCTCACCCGCCCGCACCCCCTGGCCGCCTACGGCGTCACCGACCACGCCGCCCGCTTCCGGTTTGAGGGGCGCATCGGGTACGGCATCTTCGAGCACGGCTGCTTCGGCCGGCACGACCCGAGCGGGTTCACCGGCTTCGACTCCGTCGCCGCACAGGGGGGCCGGCCATGAGCACGGCACCCCGGCCCCGCACCACCACCCGCGACCCGCAGGCGATCGCCCGGCGGCTGTCCGCCTGGCTCGCCACCCGGCTGCCCGGCGCACGGGCGGTCGACGTCACCCTGCCCGCCGCCAACGGCATGTCCAGCGAGACCCTGCTCTTCGAGATCGAACACCCCGAACCCCCGTGCCGCACCTGCGTGGTGCGGCTGGCGGCGGACCCGGCGGCCTACACCGTCTTCCCGGAGTACGACATGGCCCGCCAGTTCCGCACATTGCGCGTGGTGGCCGACCACACGGACGTGCCCGTGCCCCGGGTGCTGTGGCTGGAGGAGGACCCCGAACCGCTCGGGGCGCCGTTCTTCGTCATGGAGCGCGTCGCGGGCCGGGTCCCGCCCGACGTCATGCCGTACACCTACCCCGGCAACTGGCTGCACGCCGCGACGGACGCCGAACGCGAGCGGCTGGAGGCCGCGACCGTCGGCGTCCTGGCCCGGCTGCACGACCAAGTCCCCGTGACTCAGGCCGAGTTCCTCGCACCGCCCGGCGACGGGGACATGCTGGACCGCCATGTCGACGCCCAACGCGCCTACTACGACTGGGTGGTGGACGGCCTGCCCCGCTCACCCCTCATCGAGGACGCCTTCGCCCGGCTCGCCGAGCTGTGGCCGAAGGAGCCCGGCACGCCCGTGCTCACCTGGGGCGACGCCCGCATCGGCAACATCGTCTACGACGGGTTCGAGCCCGCCGCCGTACTCGACTGGGAGATGGCGGCCCTCGCCCCGCGCGAGGTCGACCTGGGCTGGACCATCTACCTGCACCGCTTCTTCCAGGACCTGACCGTCGCCTCCGGGCAGGTGGGACTGCCGGAGTTCCTGCGGCGCGACCGGGTGGTGGCGCGCTATGCCGGCCTCACCGGCCACACGCCACGGGACCTGGAGTTCCACACCCTCTACGCGGCCCTGCGGCACGCGATCGTGATGCTGCGCATCGCGTACCGGCAGATCCACTTCGGTGAGCGGTCCCTGCCCCCGGATCCGGACACACTGATCCTGCACCACGGCAGTCTCAGGGCCATGGTGCAGGGCAGTTACCGCTGATTCAGGCGGCCTGGGGGCGGCGCATCGCCGGCACCCGCATCGGGCGCGAGCCCGGGCCGCCGACGTGCGAGAACGGCTGCGTCCGCCAGTCGAGTCCCTGAGGGAGCGTCAACAGCAGGGCGGTGTCCTGCTCCTGGGGCGCGAACGTCTCGTCCGCGGGCCGGGCGTCCGAGGCCCGGCGACCCGTACCGGCACACACCGTGAGCCCGAACGGGTTCCACGGCGAGGCGCACAGCGCGTGCTCCGGCAGGACCTCCTCGTCCGCCAGCAGGGCGATGGGCTGCGCGCAGTCCGGGCAGATCACCCGGTACATCTCGAAGGTGTCGTAGGCGTCGAACTCCTCGCCGTCGTCGTAGGCGTCGGGTTCGACGCCCTCCGGCTCGGGCTCGACGACCGGCTGCTGCCGCTTGGGCATGGAGCGACCTGGGCGCTTAAGACTCTGCATGGGATTCTCCCCCTCGGGCTGGGCCGTGAAGGCGCTGCGGCCTCGACCACAGCAAGCACTTCCCGCCCGCTCTCGCGGGTAATCACGAGGACATCACGGAGACCGTTCGAAACGTGTGGTGTTCGTCACATGCCGTACGCAGGTGCCCGCCGGGGGCCGCGGTTGGCCCGGATGGCCCAGCCGCGGCCGGCGGGGAGGTCACGAACCGGGCATGACCTGGGCCGGGAGGTATCCGAGGAGATCACCCGCCCTGTAGGTTTCTGCGCCATGGAGGAGCTGGACCGTCAGATCGTGCAGCTGCTCGTCAAGGACGGGCGGATGAGCTACACCGACCTGGGCAAGGCCACGGGCCTGTCCACGTCGGCCGTGCACCAGCGGGTGCGCCGGCTGGAGCAGCGTGGCGTCATCCGCGGCTACGCGGCCGTCGTCGACCCCGAGGCGGTGGGGCTGCCGATGACCGCGTTCATCTCGGTCAAGCCCTTCGACCCCAGCGCGCCCGACGACATCGCGGACCGGCTGGCCGGCGTGCCCGAGATCGAGGCCTGCCACAGCGTCGCCGGCGACGAGAACTACATCCTCAAGGTGCGCGTGGCCACGCCGCACGAACTGGAGGAGCTGCTCGCCCGGGTCCGGTCGCTGGCCGGCGTGTCCACCCGGACCACGGTGGTGCTGTCCACGCCGTACGAGGCACGGCCGCCGCGCATCTGACCCCACCTGGGTGCGAAGCGGCCCGGGCCAGGCGCGAGACTGTTCCCCATGAGTGAGCGCACCCCCGACCCGAAGACCGTCCTGCTCCGCCGCGGCGAGGTCCACAGCCCCGCCGACCCCTTCGCCACCGCCATGGTCGTCGAACGCGGCCAGGTCGCCTGGGTCGGCTCCGAGGGCGCGGCCGACGCCTTCGCGGACGGCGTCGACGAGGTGATAGACCTCGACGGCGCGCTGGTCACCCCCGCGTTCACCGACGCGCATGTGCACACCACGGCCACCGGTCTCGCGCTCACCGGCCTCGACCTGTCCGACGCGCCCTCGCTGGCGGCCGCCCTGACCGCCGTACGGGAGTTCGCCGCGGCCCGCCCGCACGACCGGGTGCTGCTCGGGCACGGCTGGGACGCCGCCCGCTGGACCGACGGCCGCCCGCCCACGCGCGCGGAGCTGGACGAGGCGACCGGCGGGCGCCCGCTGTACCTGTCCCGGATCGACGTCCACTCGGCGGTCGTCACCACCGCCCTGCTGGAGCTGACCCCCCGCCTCGGCGTCGTGGACGGGCCGCTGACCGCCGACGCCCACCACGCCGTACGCGCCACCGCCTTCGGCGCGATCACGCCCGGGCAGCGCACCGAGGCCCAGCGCGCGGCCCTCGCCCACGCCGCCTCCCTCGGCATCGGCTCCGTCCACGAGTGCGGCGGCCCGGAGATCTCCTCCGAGGACGACTTCACGGGCCTGCTGCGGCTCGCCGCCGAGGAGCCGGGCCCGCGGGTCGTCGGCTACTGGGCGGAGGCGGACGTCGTCAAGGCGCGGGAACTGGGCGCGATCGGCGCCGCCGGGGACCTCTTCGTCGACGGGGCGCTCGGCTCGCACACCGCGTGCCTGCACGAGCCGTACGCCGACGCCGCCCACACCGGCACCGCCTACCTCGACGCCGACGCGGTCGCCGCCCATGTCGTCGCCTGCACCGAGGCGGGCCTCCAGGCGGGCTTCCACGCCATCGGGGACGCCGCCGTGGCCGCCGTGGTCGAGGGCGTGCGCGCCGCCGCGGAGAAGGTCGGCCTGGCCCGTGTGCGCGCCGCGCGCCACCGCGTGGAGCACGCCGAGATGCTCACCCCGGAGAGCATCGCCGCCTTCGCCGAGCTGGGCCTGACCGCCTCCGTGCAGCCGGCCTTCGACGCGCTGTGGGGCGGCGAGGACGGCATGTACGCCGAGCGGCTGGGCGCTGAGCGGGCGCGGACGCTGAACCCCTTCGCCGCCCTGCTGCGCGCCGGCGTGCCGCTGGCGTTCGGCTCCGACAGCCCGGTCACCCCGCTCGACCCGTGGGGCACGGTCCGCGCCGCCGCCTTCCATCGCACCCCGGAGCACCGCGTCTCCGTCCGCGCCGCCTTCACCGCCCACACCCGCGGCGGCTGGCGTGCCGTCGGACGCGACGACGCGGGCGTGCTGGTGCCGGGAGCGCCCGCGGACTACGCCGTGTGGCGCACCGGCGCCCTCGTCGTTCAGGCCCCCGACGACCGCGTCGCCCGCTGGTCCACCGACCCGCGCTCCGGCACCCCGGGTCTGCCCGACCTCACACCGGGCCGCGACCTGCCGGTCTGCCTGCGCACGGTGGTTGGCGGCCGCACGGTGTACCTGCGGCCGGACGCGTAGGGCCGGGCGAGTGATCCGGGGCGGCCGGCCGGCGGACCGGGGTCCTCGACCGGCCGCCCCGGACCCTGGGCTGACCTGCGCGTTGAGGCCGTCGCCGCAGGTCGAACGGCTGTTGACAGGCGGCGCACCGGGGCCGGTAGGTTCGGCGGAGTCCACCACCGGACGCCCGGAGCGGGGAACGTTCAGGCACTCGACGCAGCGCCGCTGGGTCAGGGACGGAGCACCGGATCGGGGCACCGCCACTGGGAGCCAGGCTCAGCGCGGCGCCGACGAGGGAACGTTCAGGCGCCCCGGGGAGGTGTGACCCGGGTGGGGCCCGGGTGCTCAGTAGACAACGGCTCTCGGTCGATCCGCAGCCGGCGGATCCCAGGCCGGCCCGAAGGGCACCGGGCCCCCATCCGCCGCACACGCGCGTGCGGACGAGCCGAAAACCATATCTCCTACCCCGTGTTTCCCTTTTGGACACCACCTTACGTACGTCCTGTCACGTCATCGCAGGCCGCGGCCACTATGGTGGTCCTCTGCGTACGGACATGAAGGGGCAGCAGTGAACGACGGCGACGGGACTTTCGAGGCCAAGGCCCAGGGGAGGAAGTTCGGTCCGCTCGGCACGGCCTTGGTGATCATTCCGACCTACAACGAGGCGGAGAACATCAAGAGCATCGTCGGCCGGGTGCGGCAGGCGGTTCCCGAGGCGCACGTTCTCGTGGCCGACGACAACAGCCCGGACGGCACCGGCAAGCTCGCGGACGAGCTGGCCGCCGGGGACGACCACGTGCACGTGCTGCACCGCAAGGGCAAGGAGGGCCTCGGAGCCGCCTACCTGGCGGGCTTCCGCTGGGGCCTGGAGCACGGCTACGGCGTGCTCGTCGAGATGGACGCCGACGGCTCCCACCAGCCCGAGGAGCTGCCCCGCCTGCTCACCGCGCTCAAGAGCGCCGACCTGGTCCTCGGCTCGCGCTGGGTGCCGGGCGGCCGCGTGGTGAACTGGCCGAAGTCCCGCGAGTTCATCTCCCGCGGCGGCAGCCTGTACTCCCGGCTCGCGCTGGACCTGCCGCTGAGGGACATCACCGGCGGCTACCGCGCCTTCCGCCGCGAGACGCTGGAGGGCCTGGGCCTGGACGAGGTCGCCTCCCAGGGCTACTGCTTCCAGGTCGACCTGGCACGCCGCGCGATCAAGGCCGGCTACCACGTCGTCGAGGTCCCCATCACCTTCGTCGAGCGGGAGCTCGGCGACTCCAAGATGAGCCGCGACATCCTCGTCGAGGCGCTGTGGCGGGTCACCGCCTGGGGCGTGGGGGAGCGCGTGGGGAAGCTGACGGGGAAGGCCAAGCCGGGCAAGCCGCAGGCGGACGGCAAGCGCTGATCAGCCGCTTATCCGGAGCTGAGCCGGGGCCAGGCACACTGGAGACATGACGACTGGCGCTCCGACCTCTTCCTCCTCCTCCGCCCGGCCGCGCCGCTCCCGGCTGCGCACCTTCCTGCCGCTCGGGATCGCCGCCTGGCTGGTGCTGGAGATCTGGCTGCTGTCCGTCGTGGCCGGGGCGTCCAGCGGGTTCGTGGTCTTCCTGCTGCTGCTCGCCGGGTTCCTCGGCGGCGCGGCGGTGGTGAAGCGGGCGGGGCGGCGGGCCTTTGAGAACCTCAACGAGGCCGTCCAGCGGGGCGGCTCCCCGGCGCGGGGCGGCGGCAACGGCTTCCTGATGCTGGCGGGCCTGCTGCTGATGATCCCGGGCCTGGTCTCGGACGCGGTGGGCCTGCTCCTGCTCCTCCCGCCGGTCCAGAAGGCCGTCGGCCGCTACGCGGAGCGCACGATGGACCGCACCCTGCGCGCCGCCGGCGCGGGCGGCCTGGGCGACGCCTTCCAGCAGGCACGCATCCACCGCCCCGACGGCAAGATCGTCCAGGGCGAGGTCATCCACCCCGACGAGCGGGACGACACCCCGAGCGGCCCGCGCCCCCCGCTGACGCGCTGAGCGGAGGGCGCCGCGGACCTGAGCGGAGCCCGGCGCGGAGCCGAGCCAGGCCGTCGCGCTGAGCGCCGACAAAAGACCGCGGGCGCCGTACGTGCAGTACGTACGGCGCCCGCGGTCAGTAACGCGCGCTGTGTTCCGGCCGAGCCCCGCAGGGACTACGCGGACTTGCGGCTGTCCCGGGGATGAACCGCGAGGTTCATCGCACCGGACCGCAGAACGGCGAGCCGCTCCTCAAGGACCTCTTCGAGTTCCTCACGGGTCCGCCGCTCCATCAGCATGTCCCAATGCGTACGCGCGGGCTTGGCCTTCTTCTCCTCAGGGCCGTCGCCATCCACGAGGAGTGCCTGGGCTCCGCAGACCTTGCACTCCCACTCCGGCGGGATCTCCGCCTCGACCGAGAAGGGCATCTCGAATCGATGGCCCTTCTCGCATGCGTACTCCACGGCCTGGCGCGGGGCCAGGTCGATGCCGCGGTCCGTCTCGTAGCTGGTCACCACGAGGCGCGTGCCGCGAAGAGCTCGCTCACTCATGAATCGTGCCTCCCGGGCTTGTCGCCCACAGGACAGGTGTCGCTGTCGTCGTCATCCGGTCAACGTCCGGTCGGCGGTAAAGATTCCCGTTCCGATGTCCCGTTCCGGGTCATGCGTCGCCGTCGTGCCGCAGCCTTGTCAACCAGTGCAGTACCCACCGACGCCCGGTTTGTCACGTCTGATCGGAGATGTCACCTAGCGCCTCGTCGCCTTTGACGCGCAGTAACGGTACGCCTGGCAGGCCAAACGCGTACACTACCGCCCTTTCATCCCGAGTGCTAAATCCTCTCGGGAACCGGGTTGCCCGCGTCGCCGATCGCCCGCCGCACCGGCACCCGGGCGAGGAGCACGAAGCCGATCGCGAAGAACGCCACCAGCGAGATGATCGCGTCCCGGTAGCTGCCGGTGACCTGGTAGGTGAGGCCGAACAGCAGCGGGCCCAGCCAGCTCATCCCGCGGTCGCTCAGCTCGTACGCCGAGAAGTACTCGGCCTCCTTGCCCGGCGGCACGAGGTGGGAGAACAGGGAGCGGGACAGCGCCTGGCTGCCGCCGAGGACCAGACCGATCCCGGCCGCCAGCACGAAGAACCACACCGGCGCCCCGGCCGGCAGGAAGTACCCGGCGCCGAGGGTGAGCGTCCAGGCGATCAGCGAGCCGAGGATCGTCCGCTTCGCCCCGTACGTCCGGGCCAGCCGGCCCATCGCCAGGGCGCCGGCCACCGCCAGCCCCTGCACCAGCAGGACCGCCCCGATAAGAGTGGACTGACCGAGACCCAGTTCCTCCGACCCGTACACCGAGGCCTGCGAGATCACCGTCTGGATGCCGTCGTTGTAGACGAGGTACGCCAGCAGGAAGGCCAGGGTCAGCGGATGGCGGCGCATGTCGCGGACCGTCGCCGCGAGCTGCCGCATCCCCGGCAGGGCCGCCTCGCGCCGCACGGAACGGCGTTCGCGCAGCCGGTTGAGCGGGACCAGCGTGAACGCGCCCCACCACAGCCCGGCCGAGGCCAGGCAGATCCGCACGGCCGTGGCCTCGGAGACGCCGAAGCTGTCGTGGGCCAGATAGAGGACCAGGTCGGCGATCAGCACCAACGAGCCGGCCGCGTAGCCGAAGGCCCAGCCGCGCGAGGAGACCGCGTCGCGTTCCTCGGGCGGCGCGATCTGCGGCAGATAGGAGTTGTAGAGCATCATCGCCACCGACTGGGCGGCGTTCGCGACCACCAGCAGCACCCCGCCGAGCAGATAGCGCTCACCCGAGAGGAAGAACATCCCGGTCGTCGCCGCGGCCCCCACGTACGCGGCGGCCGCCAGCAGCGGCTTCTTGCGGCCGGTGCGGTCGGCGGCGGCGCCCACCACAGGCATCACCAGCACCGCCACGATCACCGACAGCGACACCGCGTAGGCGAAGAAGGAGCCGGCCCGGACCGGGACGCCCAGGGGATGGACGTAGCCGTCGGCGTCCGCGGCCGCCTTGGCGACGGAGGTCAGATAGGGGCCCAGGAACACGGTGAGCACGCTCGTCGAATAGACCGAGCAGGCCCAGTCGTAGAAGTACCAGCCGCGCTGCTCGCGCCTGCGGCCCGCGGCGTCGTCCGCCTCCGCCGTGCGCACGGTGTCGATGTCCACCCGTGCCCTCGCTTCCCCGCTGAAGGTGCCGCGCGGGCCCGGTGGGACGCCGGGCCGGTCAGACCCAGACGCCGCGCTCCTCCATGACCTTGCGCAGTGTGTCGATGTGATCGGTCATGATGCCATCGACCCCGAGGTCCAGGAGCCGGTGCATGCGCTCGGGTTCGTTGACCGTCCACACGTGCACCTGCAGCCCGTGCGCGTGGGCGAAGCGTACGAAGCGCCGGTCCACCACCTGGATCCCGGACTGCACCTCCGGCACCTGCGCGGCGACCGCCGAGCGGCGCAGCGCGGCCGGCACGCCCCAGGAGCGCAGCCGCAGGTTGAGCACGCCCCGGGTGCCGTAGGAGGTGGCGAGCTTCGGGCCGGCCAGCCGCTGGGCGCGCATCACGCGCGCCTCCGAGAACGAGCCCAGGCAGATGCGGTCCCAGGCGTTCGCCCGGGCGATCAGGTTCAGGAACGGGTGCAGGGCCGACTCGGCCTTCACGTCGACGTTCCAGCGCACCTCGGGGAAGGTCTCCAGCAGCTCGTCGAAGAGCGGCACCGGCTCCTTGCCCGCCACCCGCGCCTCGCGCACCTGCGTCCACGGCAGGTCCGCGATCCGGCCCGCGCCGTCCGTCACCCGGTCCAGCGTGGCGTCGTGGAACGCGACGAGCCGGCCGTCCTTCGTGGCGTGCACATCGGTCTCGATGTACCGGTAGCCGGCCTCGACCGCCCGCCGGAACTGCGCCATGGTGTTCTCCAGGCCGTCGGCGGCGCCGCCGCGGTGCGCGAAGGCGAGCGGACCCGGGTGGTCGAGGTACGGGTGGCGTATGAGGGTCGTCACCGTCGCAGTATCGCCCGTGCGGGTGACCCCGTGGCAACGACCGTGCTGCCCTCGGATGCCTGCGGGACGGCGAACACCCGCAGGAAGAGCTGGGCGAGCGGGCCGATGGACACCGCGTACAGCAGGGTGCCGATGCCGACGGTGCCGCCCAGGGCGAACCCGGTGGCCACCACCGTCACCTCCACCACGGTGCGCATCAGCCGGATCGAGCGGCCCGTGCGCCGGTGCAGGCCGGTCATCAGCCCGTCGCGCGGGCCCGGGCCGAACCGGGCGGAGATGTACAGGCCGGTCGCGACGCCGTTCAGCACGATGCCGCCGAGCAGCAGCGGCACGCGCACGGTCAGGGCATGTGCGTCCGGGACCGCGGCGAGGGTGCCGTCCATGGCGACGCCGACGACGAAGACGTTGGAGACCGTGCCCAGGCCCGGCCGCTGGCGCAGCGGGATCCACAGCAGCAGCACCGCCGCGCCCACGACGATCGACACCACGCCGATGGTCAGACCGGTCAGTTCGGCCAGGCCCTCGTGCAGGACGTTCCACGGTTCCATGCCGAGCCCGGCGCGGACGAGGAGCGCGGAGCTGACGCCGTAGAGGGTGAGACCGACGTAGAGCTGGATCAGCCGCCGGGTCAGCCGGCGTGGTGTGGACACGGGTGTCCCCCCTGGGTGGTGTGAGTGGCCTGACGCATGACACTCTGTGGCTTGAGGAGAAAAGCCATCCATGGCCAATTCGGGGAAGGTGGACTGATCGGCATGGCCCAGTGGACTTCTGCGGTGGGCGCGGCACAGCTCGCCCGGCTGCTCAAGTCGCAGCAGGACCGCCCGGCGGGCCCCGGCACCCGCCGGCCCCCGGCCTACCGCTCGCTCGCCGACGGCATCCGGCTGCTCGTCCTGGAGGGCCGCGTCCCGGTGGCGGCCCGGCTGCCCGCCGAACGGGAGCTGGCCCTCGCCCTCTCCGTCAGCCGTACGACGGTGGCGGCGGCGTACGAGGCCCTGCGCAGCGAGGGCTTCCTGGAGTCCCGGCGCGGCGCCGGGAGCTGGACCGCCGTACCGGCCGGCAACCCGCTGCCCGCACGCGGACTGGAGCCGCTGCCGCCCGAGGCCCTGGGGTCGATGATCGACCTCGGCTGTGCCGCGCTGCCCGCGCCCGAGCCGTGGCTGACCCGCGCGGTGCAGGGCGCCCTGGAGGAGCTGCCGCCGTACGCCCACACTCACGGCGACTATCCGGCCGGGCTGCCCGCGCTGCGGTCGATGATCGCCGAGCGGTACACCGCGCGGGGCATCCCGACCATGCCGGAGCAGATCATGGTGACGACCGGCGCGATGGGCGCCATCGACGCCATCTGCCATCTCTTCGGCGGGCGGGGCGAGCGCATCGCCGTGGAGTCGCCGTCGTACGCCAACATCCTGCAGCTGATGCGCGAGGCGGGCGCCCGGCTCGTCCCGGTCGCCATGGCCGAGGGCCTCACGGGCTGGGACCTGGACCGCTGGCGGCAGGTGCTGCGCGAGGCCGCGCCGCGCATCGCCTATGTCGTCGCCGACTTCCACAACCCCACCGGCGCGCTCGCCGACGAGGACCAGCGGCGGCGGCTGGTGGAGGCGGCCCGCTCGGCGGGGACCGTGCTCATCGCCGACGAGACGATGACCGAGCTGTGGCTCGACGACGACCTCGCGGGCGCCATGCCGCGCCCGGTCTGCGGCTTCGACCCCGCGGGCTCGACCGTGATCACCGTCGGCTCGGCCAGCAAGGCGTTCTGGGCCGGGATGCGTATCGGCTGGGTGCGGGCCGCCCCCGACGTGATCCGCAGCCTTGTCGCCGCCCGCGCCTACGCCGACCTGGGCACCCCCGTGCTGGAGCAGCTCGCGGTGAACTGGCTGTTCAGCACCGGCGGCTGGGAGGAGGCCGTGCTCCTGCGGCGTGCCCAGGCACGGGAGAACCGGGACGCCCTGGTCGCCGCGGTGCGGCGGGAGCTGCCGGACTGGGAGTTCGAGGTGCCCCGCGGCGGGCTGACGCTGTGGGTGCGGGCCGGGGGACTGTCCGGGTCGCGGCTCGCCGAGGCGGGGGAGCGGGTCGGCGTGCGGGTGCCGTCCGGGCCGCGCTTCGGGGTCGACGGGGCCTTCGAGGGGTTCGTGCGGCTGCCGTTCACCGTGGGCGGCGCGGTCGCGGAGGAGGCGGCGGTGCGCCTGGCGGCCGCGGCCCGGCTGGTGGCCGACGGCGGAACAGCGGGCACGGAGGCGCCGCGCACGTTCGTGGCGTGAGGTGTGATGGTCGTGACCGAGGCGCCGCACACGCGTGTGGCGTGAGGCGCGATGGTCCTGGTCCGGAACGCGACCGAGGCGCCGCACACGCGTGTGGCGTGAGCGGGGCCTCGGTCGCCGCGGGGGATCGCAGGGGCATGGCGGGGACGGTTACGCCTGTTCCACCACCGCGGCCTCCGTGGTCAGCGGCTCCTCGGGGAGCTTGTCCATGGGGACCTTCTCGCCGTCCGCGGGAGTGGTGCGCGGCGGCAGCAGCTCCAGTACGGCCTGCCGGTGCGCGTCGCTCGTCGCGTCGTCGTACGGGTCGGGCGTCGCCGGGACCTGCAGGCGGTGCACCGGACCGCTGCCCAGGCGGGCGTAGCCGCGGCCGGGCGGGACATGGGCGGTCGGCGTGGTGCACGGCGGTACCCCCAGGACGGCCTCCAGCTGGGCGACCGTGGCCGGTCCGAGGACGACACGCGCGCGGGTGTGCTGCCGCACCGGGTCGCTCAGGGCGTCCACGGCGTCGAACTGCTCGGCGATCACCACGGTCACGTTCGCCGCGCGGCCGTGCCGCAGCGGCACCTGCAGCAGGGCCTGCGGGTCCTTGCGGCCGTCGGCGACGGCCAGCGGCGCGAACGCGGTCGGCCGGTCGAGCAGGATCCACAGCGGGCGCCGGGTGTCGTCCGGCGGCGGGTGGCCCTCCTGGCGGGCCCGGTTGGCGGCGATCAGCCGGCGCTCGGTCTCGGTGGCCGCCCACTCCAGGCTGGCCAGCGCCCCGCTCAGCCCGCACTCGACGGCCAGCACCCCGTCCCGGCCGGTCAGGCACGCGTACTCGCCGGTGCTGCCGCCGTCGACGATCAGGACGTCGCCGTACTGCAGGGCCTGGAGCGCGATCGAGCGCAGCAGGGTGGAGGTGCCGCTGCCGGGCTGGCCCATGGCCAGCAGGTGCGGCTCGGTGGAGCGGAAGCCGGTGCGCCAGACGACCGGCGGCATGTCGCGCCGGTCCTCGCCGAAGGAGAGCGGGAGGGTCCGTTGCACCTGGAGGGAGTCGGTGAAGCCGAGGACGGTCTCGCCCGGTGTCGTGACGAACCGCTGGGCGGCGATGTCGGTGGGCAGCGGCGCGAGGACGGTCACCGTCAGCTCGTTGCCCTCCTCGTCCCACGCGAAGTGGTACTCGCGGCCACGGCCCGACTTGGCGGTCAGCAGCTGCTCGACACGCGCGCGTGCCTCCGCCCGGCCGTCGGGGAAGTACGCCGGGTAGCGGATCTGGAGATGGGTGATGCGGCCCGCTTCGTCGAACTCGTGCGCGGGGAAGGCCTTCTCCCACTCGCCGCCGTGCGCGTACAGCGGCGCGGGGTCCTCGGCGGTGGAGAAGTAGGGCACCAGTGCCTCGTACAGCGCCTTCAGTCGTTGCGTCTGCGACTCGTCCGGTCCTTCGGGCGCCGGGGGCGTGCGGTCGCGGCCCTGCCAGGCTGCCGCCGCCATCAGGGTGATGACGGCGAGCAGCAGGCCGTACGGCACCAGGGCCACGCCCAGGATCACCGCGGCCACCAGGAACAGCAGCTGGCCGCGCTTGTCCTTCGGGGTGTCGGCCCATCTGCGCCGCCCGGCCGAGGCCAGCCGGCGCAGTCCGCGGGTGATCGTGATCAGCGGATGGAGGACGTCGGTGGCGCTGTCCGCCGCCGTCCGGGCCAGCTCCCGGCTCCGGGCGATCTGCGCGCTGCCTGTGCTCAGGATGCGGGGGAGGGGGCGCCGGGCCACTGCTGCCTCCTTGTGATGCGTACGGACGGGGAGGACGGCGTCAGAACCTGATGCCGCCGAGGAGACTGGCCAGGCTCTCGCCGCCTGCCTTGATGCTCGGCGCGATCGCCGTACTGGCCAGGTAGAAGCCGAACAGCGCCGAGATCAGCGCGTGCGACGCCTTGAGGCCGTCCTTGCGGAAGAAGATGAACACGACGATGCCGAGCAGGACGACGCCTGACATGGACAGGATCATTTGGGCTCTCCTGGTGTTCGGTGGGGACAGTCACCATGAGTACTTCCAGGCTCACAGGATGTATCTATACGATTAAAGGTGCAAATGGGGGAAATTCCGGCGTTTTCCCCCACTCGGCGGAGCGTCGGCTGCGCTGTCCGAGCAGGACAATTGGCGTCGAACAGGTATGTCGGTGATCTTTGCCGTCGACGGCGCCCGACATGTGACCGACGAGCCAGTACCCTGGCGATTCACTCGTACGGCCGACCGCTCGCGGCCGTACGCTGCTCCCCGCAGTGCGACAACAGTCCCCAACAACGCAGTGAGAGGCGGTCCGGCCGATGACTGAAGCCCCCGACCCCGAGGTCGTGGAGCTGGCGACCAAGATCTTCGATCTGGCCCGGCAGGGGCAGACGGAGGCGCTCGTGGCCTATGTCGACGCGGGCGTTCCGGCCAACCTCACCAACGACCGCGGCGACACCCTCGTGATGCTCGCCGCCTACCACGGCCACGCAGAGACCGTCCGCGCGCTGCTGGAGCGCGGCGCCGAGGCCGACCGCGCCAACGACCGCGGGCAGACCCCGCTCGCCGGTGCCGTCTTCAAGGGCGAGGAGGGTGTCATCAAGGCCCTCCTGGAGGGCGGTGCCGACCCGGCCGCGGGCACCCCGTCGGCCGTCGACACGGCGCGCATGTTCGGCAAGAGCGACCTGCTCGCCCTGTTCGGCGCGTCCTGAGCGCACCCGCTCGGCACACCCGCTCTGACCAGCGGGAATCGAAACTTTGACCAGATAGATCACCGACCACGGGGGAGGCGGTAACAGGCCGCCGGAAATTTCGGTCGCGGTGGGCAGAACCGCCGGGTCATCATGACGTCGTGATTCACGGACGCGATGGCTGGGCAGGTGTTGCCGCACCGCGCGGACCGTGATGCGGTCCGCGAGGGCCACTGACGAGAGGCAGAGGAAAATGGCTTACAGCAAGCAGGAAACGGCGGGCGCCCCGACGTGTTGTCACGCGGCCAGGTAGTGCACGTCCCCGGTTGCGTCGACGCTTGATGTGAGGCTGTTTCCCATGTTCGATCCGGTCATAGCGCCCAGCGGTACGCTGCTCGGCCTGCTGCAGCGGGGCCGCGGCGACGGCACGCTGCACGCGCTCACCTCCCCCCGCTCCGAGGCGCTCGCGGCGCTGAACCACTGCGTGCTGCGCGACCCCCGCCACGACTGGCAGGTGGAGAACCGCTCCCTTTACTACGCCCGTCTCTTCCTCGACCTGCACGGCGACCTGGAGGAGATCGAGGCCCACCTCTTCGACGTCGAGGACGCCTTCGACGCCGAGGAGTCCCGCACCGGCCTGGCCCTGGCCGTCCTCGGCCACCTCGCCTCCTACGGCAGGCGCGACGCCCTGGAACTGCTGCGCCGGTACGCCGCCACCGGCTCCAACTGGGCCTGGGCCCTGGACGAGCTCGCCCTGCGCGACGACGACGCCGGGCTGCGCGCCCTGGCCGCG
This sequence comes from Streptomyces sp. Ru71, assembly GCF_002920535.1. Lineage (GTDB taxonomy): Bacteria > Actinomycetota > Actinomycetes > Streptomycetales > Streptomycetaceae > Streptomyces. The sequence continues at coordinate 119,566 of NZ_PQSS01000008.1, forward strand.
CCCGTGCTCGCCCGCTTCGGCACCGACGCCGAGGGCGAGGCCGCGCTGGCCACCGCCGTACGCGACGCCTTCGAACCCCGGCCCTGGCGGCTGTGGGCCGAGGACACCCGCGAGGACATCGCCGCACGCGTGCGTGCCGCCCACGAGGCCGGCTGCTTCGACCGCTGGCAGCGGCAGATGCGGCCCACCGGACCCCGGCCCGGCTGGAGCGTGCGCGCCGTACTGGAGTGGGCCCAGCAGGGCGTCGAACGCGGCGCCGCCCTCCATGTCCCCGCCGCCCGCTGCCTCACCGCCGTCGCCGGCCCGGAGGACCGTCCGGAGATCGTGCGCGCGGCCCAGGACGGCACCGAGGGAGCCCGGTGCACCGCCCTGCGCTACCTCGCCGAGAGCGACGACCCCGACGCCCTCGACCTGATCGAAGCGGCCGTGGCGGGCGGCACCGCACCCGTCGTCGAGGCGGCACTCGACGCCTTCGAACGCATGCGCAGCGATGCCGCCGTCGACCGGGCCCGCGGCTGGGCCCGCCGGCCCGACGCGCTCGGCGCCGCCGCCGGACGCGTCCTCGCCTGCCGGGGCGGCGCCCAGGACAGCGACCTCGTCCTCGGCGCGCTGCGCGAGGCCGTACGGGGCGAGGGCTGCGACGCGCCGACCCTGTGGACCCTCGTCGACGGCGCCGGACGCCTCGGCATCGGCTGCGCCGCACCCGTCCTGCGGCACGTCTACCGGGAGACGGCCTCCTCCCATCTGCGCGGCCGCTGCGCCCGCGCCCTCGCCGCCACCGACCCCTCCTTCGCCACCGGCTTCGCCGTCGAGTGCCTGTGGGACTGCGAGGAGACCACCCGCGAGATCGCCGCCCGGCACGCCGAGACCGGCGACGCGCGCGTGGTGGAGCGCCTGCGCCGGCTGGCCGCGGATCCGGCCGAGGAGGACGAGGTCCAGACGGCGGTCCGCAGCCGGATCGGCCCGGACGCCTCTGCCGCCTGACGAGACGGGCGCGCGAGCCGGGCGGTGAGCGGGACGCCGGGGTCGCGCGGTCGACGGGGGCGGTGTGGGGGCGCTGTGTGGCGCCGGTGGGGGCCGGCGAGGCGCTGTGGTGCCGGGTGCGGCTGGTGTGGGGGCGCTGTGGGGTGCCGCGGGGGTCGGCGCGGGGACTGTGTGTGATGCCCGCGGGCACTGACGCCGAGGCGGTGTGTCGCCCGCGCGGGTGAACTCCGGGTGACCCGGGCGTCGTCCGGGCATGGCCGGTATTCGACCTCCTCGGGTCCGCAGCGCAACGCTCACAGGACGTTCCCCGGCCGGAAAGATCCACGTTGACGCGGCCACGTCCGGCGCGGCGACAACACCCCTATGCGTGTCGTCATCGTGACCGAATCCTTTCCCCCCGACGTGAACGGCGTGGCCCACTGCGCGCTCCAGACCGCGCGGCACCTCGTCGATCGCGGTCACGCCCCGCTCGTCGTCGCGCCCGCCCCCGCCCCGGGGACCAAGCCCGACGACTCCGTCCCCTGCCCCGTCGTCCACGTCCCCTCCCTCCCGCTCCCCGGCTACCCCCAGGTCCGCGTCGCCCTCCCCAGCAGGCGCCTGGCCGCCGCGCTCGTCGAGCACCGCGCCGACCTGGTCCACCTGGCCAGCCCCTTCGTCCTCGGCGTGCGCGGCATGGCCGCCGCCGCCCGGCTCGGCATTCCGGCCGTCGCCGTCTACCAGACCGACCTGGCCGGCTACGCCCGCACCTACATGGGCGCCGGCGAGGCCGCCGCCTGGCGCCGCATCCGCTCCGTGCACGCCGCGGCCGACCTCACCCTCGCCCCGTCCACCGCCGCCCTGCGCGACCTGGAGGGCCACGGCGTGCCCCGGCTGCGGCTGTGGCCGCGTGGCGTGGACACCGAGCGCTTCCGGCCCGACCGCCGCGACGAGGCACTGCGCCGCGAACTCGCGCCGAACGGCGAGGTGATCGTCGGCTACGTCGGCCGGCTCGCCCCCGAGAAGCAGGTCGAGCTGCTCGCCGGCGTGTGCGGCTTGGACGGCGTGCGGGTCGTCGTCGTGGGCGACGGGCCCAGCCGCCCCGGGCTGCAGGAGGCGCTCCCCGGCGCCGTCTTCCTGGGCCGCCGCACCGGCGACGACCTCGCCCGGATCTTCGCCTCCCTCGACGTCTTCGCTCACACCGGACCCTTCGAGACCTTCTGCCAGACCGTGCAGGAGGCCATGGCCAGCGGCGTGCCCGTCCTCGCACCGGCTGCCGGCGGCCCGCTCGACCTGGTCGCCCACGGGCACACCGGGCTGCTCTTCCCGGCCGGCGACGCCACGGCCGTACGGGAGGGGGTTCGCGCCCTGGCCGCCGGCCCCGGCCTGCGCACCGCCTTCGGCGCCGCCGGGCGTGCCATGGTCGAGGGCCGCACCTGGGCGGCCGTCGGGGACCAGCTGATCGGCCACTACGCCGACGTGCTGGCCACCCGCAGGCCGGTGGTGGCGGCATGAGCGGCCTGCGGATCGTCCGGCTCGCCAACTTCGTCACCCCTGCCTCCGGCGGGCTGCGCACCGCCCTGCGCGAGCTCGGCAAGGGCTACCGGGCGGCCGGACACGAACCCGTCCTCGTGATCCCCGGCGAGCACGAGAGCGACCAGGAGACCGAGCAGGGCCGTGTCATCACCGTGCCGGGGCCCGTGCTGCCCGGAACCGGCGGTTACCGCGTCCTCACCGACAAGCGGCGGGTGGCCCGGCTCCTTGAGGAACTGGCCCCCGACCGGCTGGAGGTGTCCGACCGTACGACGCTGAGGTGGACCGGGAAATGGGCACGCCGCGCGCGGGTGCCGGCCGTGATGGTGTCGCACGAGTCCGCCGACGGCGTGCTGCGCACCTGGGGCCTGCCCGAGGGCGCCGCCCGGCGTGCCGCCGACGCGCTCAACGTCCGTACGGCGCACACGTACGCGCGCGTGGTCTGCACGACCGAGTTCGCCGAGCGCGAGTTCGTACGGATCGGCGCCCGCAACGTCGTACGCGCTCCACTCGGCGTCGACCTCGTCGAACGGCACCCCGCACTGCGGGACGCGGGCGTGCGGGCCCTCCACGCGCGCGGGAGCGAGACGCTGCTGCTCATGTGCTCCCGGCTGTCCGTGGAGAAGCGCCCCGGCACCGCCCTGGACGCCCTGGAGGTGCTGCTGGCGCGCGGACGCCGGGCGGCGCTGGTGGTCGCCGGCGACGGCCCGCTGCGGACGCGGCTCGAACAGCGGGCCAGGGAGCGGGAGTTGCCCGTCACCTTCCTGGGACACGTCGCCGACCGCCGGGAGCTGGCCGCCCTCCAGGCGTCCGCCGACGTGTCCCTGGCGCCGGGACCCGCCGAGACGTTCGGGCTCGCCGCTCTGGAGACGCTGGCCTGCGGCACCCCGGTGGCTGTGAGCGCGTCCTCGGCGCTGCCGGAGGTCGTCGGGCCGGCGGGGGCCGTCGCGGGCGACCACGGCGAGGGGTTCGCGGACGCCGTGGAGCTGCTGCTGGCCCGCCCCGAGCGGGAGCGGCGGGCGGCGGCACGCGCGCGTGCGGAGTGCTTCGGCTGGCAGCGTGCCGTGGACTCCTTCCTCGCCGCGCACGACGTGCCGCTCGCGCCGCGGGCCGGTGTGCCGGAGGGCGTGGCATGAGACCCGTGCGGTTCGTGGCGCTCGGCGACTCGCTGACCGAGGGCGTGGGCGATCCCGTCGAGGGCGGGTGGCGCGGCTGGGCCGCCCTGCTCGCGCCCTCGCTGGCCGCATCCGAGGTGGAGTTCACCAACCTCGCGGTCAGCGGGGCGCAGACGCGTGACGTGCTGGAGAAACAGCTGCCGGCCGCCCTCGCGCTGCGCCCCGACCTGGTGTCGGTCCTGATCGGCGTCAACGACACCCTCCGCTGCACCTTCGACATCCATGAGGTCGCCGCACGCCTCGACACGGTGTACGGCGCCCTCACCCGGCGGGGTGCGACGGTGCTGACCGCCTGCCTGCCCGACCCGGGCGCGATGCTCGGCCTGCCCGGGGCCCTCGCCCGGCCGCTGGCCCGGCGCCAGCGCGCCGTCAACGCCGTCGTGCACGCCCTGTCCGGCCGGTACGGCGCCCTGCACCTGCACGCCGACAGCGGGGAGTGGATCGCCGACCGCGCGATGTGGAGCGCGGACCGTCTGCACCCCGGCGAGCGCGGGCACCGGCAGCTCGCCGTGCGCTGCCACGCCCTGCTGGCCCGGGCGGGACTGGCGAGCGGGCCCGCGCCCTCGCCCGAGCCGGAGTTCCCGGCGCCCACCCGGACTGCGAGCCTGTGGTGGCTGGCCACCGCCGGCACCGGCTGGGTGGCCCGGCGCTGCACCGACCTGCTGCCCCAGCTGCTCACCCTCGCCGCCGACGAACTGCACCACCGGGCCCGGGGCATCAGCGCCCGCCTCGACCTGCGCACGTCGGCGGCGGTCTCGGCGGCCCTGACCGCGCTGTCGGTGGGGGAGGTGGAGGAGGCGGCTTAGGGACACCTCCCCAGGAAGCCGTGCGGGCGCCCGGCCGGCGGGCGTACCGTCCGGGCGCCTTGCCGGCGGCCCGTCGTGCGGGCGCCCAGCCGGTCGGCGCCCGGGCGCCCGGCCGACGGCATATCGTCCGGGCGCCCTACCGTCGGCGCACCGCCACGAACCGCACCGGTGTCCCGGGCACGGCCTGCGCCGCCGCCGGGAGGTCAGCGGTGCGGACCACGCCGATCACCGGGTAGCCGCCGGTGGTCGGATGGTCGGCGAGGAAGACCACCGGACGCCCGTCGGGCGGCACCTGGACGGCGCCCAGGACCATGCCCTCGCTGGGCAGTTCGCCCGGCCGGGCGCGCTCCAGGGCCACTCCCTCGGTGCGCAGGCCGATGCGGTTGCCGGCCGCCGACACCCGGTACGCGCGCGTGGTGAAGGCGCGCACCGCCTCGGCCGTGAACCAGTCGTCGCGCGGGCCCAGGGTGACCCGCAGCACCAGTTCGTCCGGCGGGCAGGGCTGCGGGGCGACGTCCACGCGCGGGTACGCCGTCACCGGGTCCGGCTCCGGCCCCAGCGGGAGCACCGTGCCGTCCGTGAGCGGATCCGGGCCGAGCCCCGACAGCAGGTCGGTGGAGCGGCTGCCGAGCACCGGGTCGACGGCGAAGCCACCGGAGACGGCCACATAAGAGCGCACCCCGCGCACCGCCGGGCCCACGTCCAGCAGCGCACCCGCGGGCACCCGCACCGGCGCGGCCCAGGCGGCCGGCCGCCCGTCCACGCTGACCCGGCACGGGGCGCCGCCGACGGCCACGGTGACCGCGGAGCGCGGTCGCAGGGCGCAACCGCTCAGGGTCGTCTCCAGGACGGCCGCGTCCGGCGGATTGCCGGCCAGCCGGTTGACCAGCTCGGCGGCGGGCGGGTCGAGTGCCCCGGAGCGCGGCACCCCGAGATGCGCGTAGCCGGGACGCCCCCGGTCCTGCACGGTCGTCAGCGCACCCGCGCGTACGACGACGAGCGCACGATCCGTCATACGGCGCCCACCCGGCCCTCCGGCACGAACCGCACCCGCGTGCCCGGCGCGAGCAGCGCGGCCGGTACGCGCGTGTGGTCCCACAGCACGGTGTCCGTGGTGCCGATCAGCTGCCAGCCGCCGGGGGAGGAGCGCGGGTAGACCCCGGTGTACGGCCCGGCCAGCGCCACCGAACCGGCCGGGACGGCCGTGCGCGGAGTGGCCCGGCGCGGCACGTCGTAGCGGGACGGCAGGCCGGTGAGGTAGCCGAAGCCGGGGGCGAATCCGCAGAACGCCACCCGGAACTCGGTAGCCGCGTGGATCCGGGCCGCCTCCCGCGGGGAGACACCCCAGTGCGCCGCGACCTCCGCCAGGTCCGGGCCGTCGTAGCGCACCGGGATCTCGACGGCGTCACGCGCGCGTGCGGGCGCGGGCGGAACGTCGGCGGCGGTCAGCTCGGCGGCCAGCCGCCCCGGATCGGACAGGCCGTCCAGGAGCACGGTACGGGCGGCCGGGACGATCTCCCGCACGCTCAGCAGCCCCTCGGCACGCCGGCGCACCAGTTCGGCGTGCAGCGCCTCGGCATCCTGCCCGGACGCCACGTCGATCAGCAGGGCGTCGTCGCCCACGGGCAGCGCCCTCACGCGAACGCCTCCACCCGCACACCGGCCTCCTGAAGACGCCGGCGCACCCGGCGGGCCAGCTCCACCGCGCCCGGTGTGTCGCCGTGCAGGCACAGGGAACGCGCGCGTACCTCGATCCGCGACCCGGAGTGCGCGGTGACCGTCCCGGAGCGGGCGATGCTCATGGACCGCTCCACCACCGCCTCCGCATCGGTGATCACCGCGCCGTCCCGGCCGCGCGGCACCAAGGTGGCCTCGTCGGTGTACGCGCGGTCCGCGAACGCCTCCGTGACGACGGGTAGTCCGGCCTTGTCCGCCATGTCCAGCAGCTTCGAGCCGGGCAGCCCCAGCACCGGCAGTGTGGTGTCGGCGAGGAGCACCCCGTCGACGACCGCCTGCGCCTGCTCCTCGTCGCGCACCACCCGGTTGTACAGCGCGCCGTGCGGCTTGACGTAGGCCACGCGCGCCCCGGCGGCCCGCGCGAACACCTCCAGGGCGCCGATCTGGTACGCCACCTCGGCGGCCAGTTCGGCGGGCGGCACGTCCATCGCGCGCCGCCCGAACCCGGCCAGGTCCCGGTAGGAGACCTGGGCGCCGATCCGCACCCCGCGCTCGGCCGCCAGCTCGCACACCCTGCGCATGGTGGCCGCGTCCCCCGCGTGGAAGCCGCAGGCCACGTTGGCGCTGGTGACGACGGACAGCAGGCGCTCGTCATCGGTCAGCTGCCAGCGGCCGAAGCCCTCGCCGAGGTCGGCGTTCAGATCGATCGAGGTCATGGGTTCTTCCTGGGATGGTCAGGCCACGCGGTACTGCTCGTCGCGGGCGTCGGTGAGGAACATCTGCCCCGGTGCGTGGGTGAGGGCGAAGGGCGGCCGGGAGGCCATCACCGCGGCCTGCGGGGTCACGCCGCAGGCCCAGAACACCGGGATGTCGTCCGGTGCCGTCTCCACCGGGTCGCCGAAGTCGGGGCGGCCGAGGTCGTCGATGCCGAGCGCCGACGGATCGCCGCAGTGTACGGGGCCGCCGTGCACCGCCGGCAGCAGCCGGGTCTCCCGGATCGCCGCCGTCAGGTGCTGCGGCGGCACCGGGCGCATCGACACCACCAACGGGCCGTGCAGCCGCCCCGCCGGACGGCATCGCCAACTGGTCGTGTACATCGGCACGTTGCGGCCCTGCTCGATGTGACGCAGCGGCACACCGGCCTCGGTCAGCGCCCACTCGAAGGTGAAGCTGCACCCGATGAGGAACGACACCAGGTCCTCGCGCCAGTACGCGCGCACGTCGGTCGGCTCGTCCACCAGCCGCCCGTGCTCCCACACCCGGTAGCGCGGCAGATCGGTGCGCAGATCGGCGCCGTCGGCGAGCGCGGTCGTCCAGGACCCCGCGTCGGTGACGTCGAGCACCGGACACGGCTTGGGATTGCGGGTGCAGAACAGCAGTGTCTCGTACGCCCAGTCGGCCGGGACCGAGATGAGGTTCACCTGGGTGCGGCCGGCGGCGACACCCGCGGTCGGTCCGGTCAGCCCCTCCCGGAAGCGGGCGCGCGCGGCGGCGGGGCTCCACGCGTGCGCGTGCGGGTCGACGAGGGTGACGGGGCGGTCGTCGGCGGCCACGGCGAGGGCCGCGCTGTCGTCCGTACGGTTCACACCAGTTCCTTCCCACGCGTCTCCGGAAGACCCAGCAGCGCCAGGGCGGCCAGCCCGTAACCGATCGCGCCGAAGACCAGCGCGCCGCCCACGCCCCAGCTGTCGGCCAGGAAGCCGACCGTGGTCGGGAAGACGGCGCCCACGGCCCGGCCGGTGTTGTACGTGAAGCCCTGGCCGGTGCCGCGCACCGCCGTCGGGTACAGCTCGCTCAAATACGAGCCGAAGCCGCTGAAGATGGCCGACATGCAGAACCCGAGCGGGAAGCCGAGCACCAGCAGCAGGGTGTCGGCGCCGCTCGGGATGTTCGCGTAGGCCACCACGCAGACCGCCGACAGCAGCGCGAACAGCCAGATGTTGCGCCGCCGACCCAGCCGGTCCGTCAGATAGCCGCCGGTGAGGTAGCCGGTGAAGGCGCCGGAGATCAGGAAGGTCAGGTAGCCGCCGGTGCCGACGACCGACAGGCCGCGATCGGACTTCAGATAGGTCGGCACCCAGGTCGCCAGCGTGTAGTAGCCGCCCTGCACGCCGGTCGACAGCAGGCCGGCGAAGACGGTGGTGCGCAGCAGACCCGGCTTGAAGATGGCCGCGAACGAGCCCTTCTCGGTGCTGTGTTCGCGGGCGGCGACGGCTTCCGGCGCGTCGTGCACCCGGCGCCGTACCCAGACCACGAGCAGGGCGGGCAGCGCGCCGGTCCAGAACATCACACGCCAGGCGAGGTCGTCGTCGACGAACGAGAACACCAGCGTGTAGACGACCGCGGCCAGCGCCCAGCCGGCCGCCCAGGCGCTCTGCACCGCGCCGAGCGTGCGGCCGCGGTGCCGGGCGCTCGCGTACTCGGCGACCAGGATCGCGCCGACGGCCCACTCGCCGCCGAAGCCGAGCCCCTGCAGGGCGCGGAAGACCAGCAGCGTCTCGAAGTTCGGCGCGAAGCCGCAGGCGACCGTGAAGACCGCGTAGGTGATCACGGTGAGCAGCAGCGCCCGTACCCGGCCCACGCGGTCCGCGAGCACGCCCGCGAGGGCGCCGCCGACCGCGGAGACGACGAGGGTGACCGTGGTGAACAGGCCGGTCTGGCCGCTGTCCAGGCCGAAGTACGCGGCCAGCGCGACCATGCTCAACGGGAGCGTGAAGTAGTCGTAGGAGTCCAGCGCATAGCCGCCGAACGCGCCCGCGAAGGCACGCCGGCCGCGCGGGCCGAGGTCGCGCAGCCAGCCGAACGCGCCGTCCGCGGCGCCGGGTTCCGTCGCGGCGGAGCGGGGGTCGGTGGTCGCTGCCTGCCGTGGAGGGGTCGTGCTCATGGACACCTCGCTGAGGGGTGACGGGGGAGCGGAGGGAAGAGCGTGCCCAGGACCGTAGAGGATCGTTCAACGATCCTTCAATACCCACGTTGTCTCGTCCTTGTATCTGCGATTGAATTCCGGGCATGGCAGAGCAGCTGGCGTCACTGGCCGACGACCGCGCCCTCCTGGGCCGTACCAGCACGGCCGAGCGGGTCTCGGACATCCTCAGGAGCCGCATCGCCGACGGCTTCTTCCCGCCCGGCACCCGGCTGTCGGAGGACAGCATCGGAGGCGCGCTCGGTGTGTCGCGCAACACACTGCGCGAGGCGTTCCGGCTGCTCACGCACGAACGGCTGCTCGTCCACGAGCTCAACCGGGGCGTGTTCGTCCGGGTCCTGACCGTCGAGGACGTGGAGGACATCTACCGCACGCGCGCGTTGGTGGAGTGCGCGGTCGTGCGCGGTCTCGGCGAACCTCCCTACGCCCTCGACGGCCTCGCCGCCGCCGTCGCGGAGGGCGAGCGGGCCAGTGCCGAGAACGACTGGAAAACGCTGGGCACCGCCAACATCCACTTCCACCAGGAGCTGGTCGCCCTGGCCGGCAGCGAACGCACCGACGAGGTGATGCGCAGCGTCTTCGCGGAACTCCGCCTGGCGTTCCACGTGGTGGACGATCCCCGGCAACTGCACGAGCCGTACCTGGCGCGAAACCGGCAGATCCTGCGGACGCTGCAGGACGGCGACCGGGACGCGGCGGAACAGCTGCTCGCGGTGTACCTGCAGGACTCGCTGGACCGAGTGGTCGAGGTCTACCGCCGACGGGTCGGAGACGAGGGCCCCCTCACGGGCTGACGGCTGTGCGGCCACCCAGGGGCGCGGGGAACCCAGCCACGGGCTGACGGCTGTGCAACCCCCCAGGGGCGTGGGGAACTGCGCGAGCAACCCACCACGACCCGCACCCGCAAGACCGCACAAGCCCACCCAAACCCACGCGGACAATCCGGCGGAGCCGCTCGTTTGGGCTGTTGTCAGACCAAGGACCTAGTCTGTGCACCGTGACTTCGCCAGCATCGACGGACACCGCTCCGCCCCAGCTCAGCGCGGGGCCGCGCCCCGCACCGGGCCCGGCCGCCGACGAGGGGCTGGCGCGGCGGCTGCGCGCGCTCGCGTGCACCGCGCCGATCCACGACCTCGACGCGCGCAAGGCCAACCTCGCCGGTGAGTACTCGGTGTACGGCATGGCGGAGATCGCCCTGGCCGCCATCGACCTCGTCACACTGAACATGGACTTCGACACGGGCGCCGACCACGACCAGATCGTCGCCCGCCTCATCCCGCGCATCGCCGCCCAGGCCCCGCGGCGGCCGAGTGCCGAGCACGAGCGGGTGGCCCGCTGGGTGCTGGAGAACCTGATCAACGTCGGCAGCGTCGACCGCGGCTTCCGCGCGGTCTACGGCACCTTCGCCGCCGACGGCTCCTACGTCCGCCGCGACTACGACTTCAAGCTGATCGAGGAGGTCCCCGGCCCCGGCGGCACGGTGTACCTGCGCACCACCGACGAGGCAGTCAACGTCCTGGTCGGCGCCCTCGACACCGACGTCACCAGCGCCCAGATCGCGGCCGAGGTCAAGCTGGAGGTGCTGATCAGCCGCGGCCGGCTCGCCGACGCGCAGCTCGCCGCGGAGCAGGCCCGCTACCGGACCGTGCAGTACTCCGAGACCCTGCGCCGCGCCCTGGACGCCACCCGGCGCAACGTCCGCGCGGTGGACTGGCTCAACGCGGTACCCGACATGATCGCCGAGGCCCTCGACCACGTCGCCGAGCGCTACCGCCACGAGAACGCGATCCTCACCAACATCCGCAAGGCCCGTGACGAGTCCGAGGAGCCCGAGCACAAGCGGCGTGCCGCCGAACTCGTCGACATCGTCAAGGACTGCATCCGCCGGCACACCCAGCTCCAGTCCCGCCTGCTGGAGGCCGGCCCCCTCTTCCGCGCCGAGCAGGACCGGCAGGCCTTCGCCACACCGCTGACGACCTCCGGCCTCGACCTGTACGGCCACCTCCTCGCACCCACCCTGCCGCTCCCGCTGGAGCAGGCCACACGGGTGACGGACGCGTTCTTCCGGCGCGGCACCGGCCTGCGCACCCCGGTGGCCGTCCGGGTCGGCGACCTGGTCGACATACTGCTCACCCCGCCCGTCGAGCGGGAGCACCTCGGCGCCGAGATGCCCGAGCCCGACCTCGTCGCCACCCCGGACGACAGCCGGTTCAGCGAGGAGCAGATGGCCGCCGCACAGGAGTTGCTCGACCTGCCGCACGACGCGCCCCGGCGGCTGTCCGGCCTGCTCGCCGAGGCCCGCGGCAAGGACCCCGACCTTCCGTATCTGGTCGCCCTGCTCGCGGTCCACGCGGCCAGCCCGCCGGTCGGCACCGCCTACCGGCAGGGCGAGCAGAAGCTGCTGTTCGCCGTCGACGACGGCACCGAACTGGACGATCCGGAGTTCGGCGGCGCCGACCTCATCGTCGGCACGGCCCTGCTGGACGCGGCGGGGATGGCCGCGGACCGGACGGAAGCAGCATGAGCCAGTACCCGCACGACCCACGCGACGCGCACGATCCGCACGACTCGCGCGACCGCGACCCGCACGACAAGGAGCGACAGCCGTGACCGAGCACGTCGAGTGGAGTGAGCCGGAAGCCGGACCCGCGCCGGCGGCCGCCGCCGTCACCCCCGCCGACGCCGCCGACGCGGCCCGGCTGGTCTCCTTCGGCCTGCAGCCCAAGCTGCAGCCCGCCCGCGACCAGGAGTACGCCGACCTGCTGCGCCGCTACCGGGAGGACCCGCCGTTCGCCCGGCTCGCCGACGCCGTCGCCGCCGGGCTCGGCCTGGTGGTGCTGGAGGTCTCCCCCCGCGCCGGCATGGCCGTGACCGCCGCCGAGGACTCGGTGTTCGCCGTCCGCATGGGCGACTACGCGCGTCGCGCCTCCGCCGACTCCGGCGACCGCTTCCTGCACGGCCTCGCCCACCTCGCCGTCGCCGCCCTCGCCTTCCCGCGCCCCGAGGACCTCGCCGACGACGGCTACATCGGCCGCGTCAGCGTCAACGGCGTCGACGCCTTCGTCCGGCAGGCCTGCCGCCGCCTGGAGGAGCGGGCCGCCGAACAGGGCGAGAACACCGACCCGGCCACCGACGCGCCCGGTCTGGAGGCCGCCTGGCGGATCTGGGCCAGACGCAGCGCCACCGGCGCCACCAAGGACGCCCGCAGGCTCGCCGGTTCGACCACCGGCATCGTCGCCAAGGCCGTCGCGTTCCTCACCGACTCCGGGTTCCTGCAGCGCACCGGCGACGACCACGGCGGCACCTACCGCACCACGGCCCGCTACCAGCTCCAGGTGCGCGACATGGCGGGCAGCGCCGCCATGGCCGAACTGCTGGAGCTGGGCGTCGTCCCGGTCACCGACGGCACGCCGACCCTGCTGCCGGCCGAGGACACCGACGACTTGGACCTGGTGGCCGACGCCGGTCTGCCGTTCCACTCCTGAGCCGCGCCGAACCACCGCACCGTTTTTCGAAGACTGACGAGAGTCCGCCATGTACGAGCTGTCCCGGGTCCGCCTCTACTCCATCGGTCCCGCCGGTGCGCGCTACGCCGACACCGTGCTTGACCTGCGGGGCGTCGGCGAGCCGGTGCCCGATCCCGCGCCCACCCAGGCGGAGTTCTTCGAGGAGGAGCCGGTCGGCCCGCCGCGCCGCCCCGCACCGGCCGGCGTGCTCTTCCTGGAGAACGGCGGCGGCAAGTCCGTCCTGCTCAAGCTGATCTTCTCGGTGATGCTGCCCGGCCACCGCAACACCCTGGGCGGCGCCAGCTCCGGTGTGCTGCGCAAGTTCCTGCTCGCCGACGACTGCGGACACGTCGCGCTGGAGTGGCAGCACGTGCAGACCGGCGAGTGCGTCGTCGTCGGCAAGGTCAGCGAATGGCGCGGGCGTCAGGTCTCCAACGACCCGCGCAAGTTCGCCGAGGCCTGGTACTCCTTCCGGCCCGGCCCCGGCCTCACCCTGGACAACCTGCCGGTCGCCGAGGCCACCGCCATGCGTCCGCCCGCCGAGGGGCAGTCCGGGGCGCAGGGCCGCCGCCGCACCATGAAGGGCTTCCGCGACGCGCTCACCGAGGCCGGCAAGGCGTACCCGCACCTTGAGGTGCACTGGGAGGAGATCCACGAACGCTGGACCGAGCACCTCGGCGACCTCGGCCTGGACCCCGAACTCTTCCGCTACCAGCGGGAGATGAACGCCGACGAGGGCGAGGCGGCCGGCCTGTTCGCGGTGAAGAAGGACTCCGACTTCACCGACCTGCTGCTGCGCGCGGTCACCGACACCCGCGACACCGACGGGCTCGCCGACCTGGTCGGCGGCTTCGGCAACAAGCTCGGCCGGCGCGCGGAGCTGATCGCCGAACGCGACTTCACCGCCGGCTCCGTCGACCTGCTCGGCCGGATCGTCGAAGCCGCCGACGCCCGCGCACGCGCGCGTGACGTCCACACCGGCGCCGAGCGACGCACCCGGACCCTGGCCCGCCGGCTGACGGCGCGGGCGGTGCAGGAGCGCGCCCGCGCCACCGACCTCGCCCAGCGGGTCACGGCCGCCGCCTACGCCGTCACCCACGCCGAGTCCGCCCGCGAGCACAGCGCCCTCATCGCGGCCGAACTCGCCTACCGCCACGCCTCGCTGGCGCTCGCCGCCGCCGAGAAGGCCGCCGCCGCGCAGAAGCGGGAGCTGGCCGACGCCCGCACCCTGCACGCCGCCTGGCAGGCCGCCGAGGCCGTGCTGCGGCACCGCGCCGCCGCCGACCGGGTCGCCCGGGTGTCCGCCGCCATCCAGGAGGCCGAACGCGACGCGGCTCCCGCGCTGGCCGCCCGCACCAAGGCCGCCGTGGACCTCGTGCGGGCCCTGCACGCGGCCGCCGAGAGCGCCGAGACCCTCGCCAACGAGGAGGAGGAGCGCTCCGCTCAACTCCAGGAGGTCAGCGACGCGGCCTACCGGGACTCCACCTCCGCCGCCACCGAAGCCCAGCGCGCCCGCAGCGAGGCCGGGCATCTGCGCCAGCGCCTGACCGAGGTCGAGCAGGAGACCGCCGAGGCCGTGCGCGCCGGCTGGCTCGACGACAGCACACCCGACGCCGACCCGGCGCGTGCCGCCCTCGCTGCCAGCGACGCCGAGAAGACCGCCGTGGCCGCCTGGGACACCGCCCGTGAGGCCGCCCGCCGGGCCACCGAGCACGCGCGCGAGGCGGCCGCCGCCGAGACCCGCGCCGAACTGACCGCAGCCCGCGCCGCCGACGCCGCCACCGCCGCCGAACGCTCCTACGACGGCGAGCGCCGCACCGCCGAGGCACTGGCCCGCGAGGAACGGCTCGCCGAGCTGCTCGGCCTGACCGACACGCGCTCCGCCATCCCGCAGCCCCGGCAGGGCGACGACGACGGCGGGCGCGGCGCCCTCACGCCGGAGGAGCTCGACCGCTGCGCCGACGAACTGCGCGAACTCCTCGACGACGCCGTCTCCTCCGCCGAACGCCAGCTGTTCGAGCTGCGCACCGCCGCCGCCGACGACGCCCGCATCCTCGGCGCGCTCGGCGACGGCGGGCTGCTGCCGCCCGGCCCGGACGTCCTCGCCACCGTCGAGTTCCTCGGCGAGCACGGCATCCCCGCGCTGCCCGGCTGGCGCTACCTCGCCCAGGCCGTCGACCCCGCCGACCACGCGCGCGTGCTGGCCGCCCGGCCCGAACTGGTCGACGGCGTGATCATCACCGACCCCGACTCGCACGCCCGCGCCCGCCAGGCGCTCGGCGACGCGGCCCTGCTGCCCCGCTCCGCCGTCGCCGTCGGCACGGCCGCCGCGCTGCTCGCCCCGACCCCGGCAGCGGAATCGGACACCGGGGACGTGTTCCTCGTGCCGCCGAACCCGGCCATGCACGACGAGCACGCCGCCGACGAGGAACGCCAGGCGCTGCGCGCCCGGGCCACCGAGCGCGACGAGGAGATCCGTGCGCTCGCCGCCCGCCTCGGCAAGGACCGCGAGCTGGCGGCCCGGCTCGCCTCCTGGCGCACCGGCTGCCCGCCCGGCCGGCTGGTCGAACTCGCCGAGACCGCCCGCGAGGCGCGCGCGTTCGCCGAGGAGACCGAGGCCGAGCTGGCCGAGGCCCGCACCGCCCGCGCCGAGGCCGAGGAGACGGCCGCCGAGGCGGTCCGCGTCCGCGACGAGCGGCAGGAGGCCGCGCAGAAGGCCCGCCGCGCCGCCGACGCCCTGGCCGGACTCGCCTTCCGGCTCCGCGAACGCGCCGGCTGGCAGGCCCGCCTGCGTGAACTCGCCGACGAGGCCACCGAGTCCGAGGCCCGCGCCCAGGCCTGTCTGGAGCGGGCCCGCGCCGCCGACGAGGACCGCCGCGCCGCCCAGCGCGCCGCCGACGACGCCCGCCGCACCGCCCGCGCACTGCGCGCCGAGCGCTCCGAGATCGCCGGCGCCCCCGACGACGTACCGGAGAGCGACGGGGACGCGCCCAAGTCGTCCCTGCCCGCCCTGCGCGAGGCCTACCGGGCCGCCTCCCAGGTGTACGAGAAGGTCGGTGTCGGCGCCGACCTGCGCGCCGAGCAGGCCCGCGCCGAGAGCGACGAGAGCGCCGCCCGCGCCGAACTGGACCGGCTCAGCAACAAGGTACGCACCCGCGCCGAGCAGCTCCTGCAGTCCCCCGACGGCTCCGACGGGCCGTCCCGGCAGGCGGCCGCCGCCCGCGCGGAGGAGCTGGTGCAGCTCCTGGAGACCCGCATGTCCAACGCCAGCGAACAGCTCGGCCGGCTGCGCGGCGAGGCCGAACGCCACGCCCCCGAGGACGGCGAGGCCCACACCGAACTGCCCGAGGAACTGATCCCGCGCGACGCCGACCACGCCCAGGCCCTGCTGCGCACGGCCACCGCCGAACTCGCCTCCCATACCGAGGCGCTGGCCCAGGCCCGCGACGCGCACGCCGAGCTGCTCCAGGCCCACCGCGCCGCCGAGGACGCCGTCGGCGGCTTCGAGGAACTCGCCGCGATGCTCCGCGACCTGCTGCGCGAGCACGCGAGCGACGAGGAGCAGGAGGAGCCCGAGCCCTACCCCGGCACCCTGGAGGAGGCCCGCCAGGCCGCCGCCGAGACCCGCCGCTCGCTGCGCGGCTGCGCCGCCGACCTGTCCGCCGCCGAGGCGTCCGTCCGCGAGGCGAGCGACGTCCTCGTCCGGCACGCCAACTCCACCCGCTACGAGCAGGTCCGCACCCCGGCCCGGCAGCAGATCCGCGAGCTGCCCGCCTCCGCGCTGCCCGAGCACGCCCAGAAGTGGGCCGACGCCTTCGCGCCCCGCCTGCGCGTCCTCACCGACGAGCTGGCCCAGCTGGAGCGCAACCGCGACTCCATCGTGGACCGGCTGCGCGGACTGGTGGAGTCCGCGCTGGCCACCCTGCGCTCGGCCCAGAGGCTGTCCCGGCTGCCCGAAGGGCTCGGCGAGTGGTCCGGTCAGGAGTTCCTGCGCATCCGCTTCGAGGAACCCGACCAGGCCACCCTCACCGAGCGGCTCGGCGAGGTCGTCGACGAGGCCACCCGTGCGGCGGTGAAGAAGAACTCCGACCTGCGCCGCGACGGCATGTCCCTGCTGCTGCGCGGGGTGGCGGCCGCCCTTCAGCCCAAGGGCGTCGCCGTGGAGATCCTCAAGCCGGACGCCGTGCTGCGCGCCGAGCGGGTGCCCGTCGGGCAGATGGGCGACGTGTTCTCCGGCGGCCAGCTGCTCACCGCCGCGATCGCGCTGTACTGCACGATGGCCGCGCTGCGCTCCAACGACCGGGGCCGGGACAAGCACCGGCACGCCGGCACGCTGTTCCTCGACAACCCCATCGGCCGCGCCAACGCCACCTACCTGCTGGAGCTCCAGCGGGCCGTGTCCGACGCGCTCGGCGT
This sequence comes from Streptomyces sp. Ru71, assembly GCF_002920535.1. Taxonomy (GTDB): domain Bacteria; phylum Actinomycetota; class Actinomycetes; order Streptomycetales; family Streptomycetaceae; genus Streptomyces. Next base: position 136,562 of record NZ_PQSS01000008.1, read on the forward strand.
GCAGCTGCTGTACACCACCGGCCTGTTCGACACCACCGCCCTCGCGGAGTTCCCGCTGGTCATCCGGTTGCGCAACGACGCCGACCTGCGGGCGGGCCTGAAGTACATCAGCGTCGAGGAACATCTGCGGCCGGGGCTGCCGCAGCAGATCCCCGCCGGGGAGGCGGCGCACAGCGAGATCACGGCGACCCGGATGTACAAGCGCCCGACGCCGGCCACTTCCTAGGTACGCGCCCGGTGGTGCGGAGCGGCGTCACGGGTGGGACAGCTGCCCGGCGCCCCCGCGCCGCCGTATTCGCCCCTGGCTCCGCTCGGCGGCACGCATCTCCCGCCGGGTCCGGCGCCGCTCGCGGCGCAGCGCCCGCGCGGAGCTGCTCGGCGCCGACACCACGCCGTTGCGCTGGTTCCACACCTGGCGCGTCACCCACACATCGACGGCGCCCCAGGTGGCCACCACCGTACTGGCGAGGCTGCTGAGCACCATCGGGAAGGCGAGCCAGGACCCGGCCATCGTGCACAGGAAGGCCACCACGGCCTGTATCAGCGTCACGGCGATGATCAGTACCGCCCGCACGGCGGCCGTACGCACCGGATCGGGCAGCCGCCGCCGTCGCGCGGGCTCCTCGACCCACAACGGCCGGTAAACCGGCCGTTCTTGGGGTGTGGCTCGCCCGGTCGGCTCCCCACCGGCTGGAATGTCGAGATCCGGCCGCTGAGCGTCCCGCCGCGCCGTCGAGCGTTCCGCCGCGACGTCCCCAGGCGCCTGGCCCCGCTCCGCCGTGCCCATCAACGTGCCCCTCCCCACTGCCGGTCGGACCACCCGGTGCCGGAAGACGTCCGGCTCTCCACTGGCTGCCCGGCTTGCGCTGTTTCATGCCGCCGAGAGACGGGATGCGGCTCCTGTGACCCCTTCCGCCCCCATTTCCCGTAGAGAAGGACGAACGGGACCGTCCGAAGATTCCCACGACACGAAAGAATTCGGCCAGTTCACCCCTTGGGGTACACAGGCCGAGTCCGCCTCGCACCGCCGAACCCAGGCGACAATCTCCCGCATTGCCCGGACACCTCCCCATGTCGTGCCACCAGTACGGAAGTTCAGGTTCCGGACGGCTCTTCGAGTTACCTGTGCGTCGGTAGTAGGCTCGCGCCGTTTGTTGACGCACATGTGTACCCCCTGCCGGTGGGGGTTGAGCTGGGGGAGGCCATGCGCTTTCGCGGGAAGTCGATCCGCCGGAAGATCGTGGCGCTGCTTCTCGTGCCGCTGCTGTCCCTGACCGCGATATGGGGCTTCGCCACGGTGCTCACCGGACGGGAGGCCAGCCGGCTGTTCAGCGTGTCCTCCGTGATGGAGAACATCGGCTACCCCGTCGAGGACACCGCCCGTGTCCTGCAGCAGGAGCGCCGGCAGACCCTCGTCTACCTCGCCGACCCGCGCGCCGCCGACGCGCTGTCCGCACTGCGGCGCACCCGCACCGCCACCGACAAGGCCGTCGCCGAGGTACGCCGCAACGCCGCCGACTCCGATCTGCGCGAGGACCTCGACACGGACGACGGCGAGGGCGTCACCGCGATCCTCGACGCCTTCGACGGCATCGACTCGCTGCGTCACAGCGTCGAACAGGGCACCGTCACCCGCTCCCAGGCCTACGACCTCTACAACCGCCTGGTCGACCCGTGCTACGCGCTGCTGTCCAAACTCGACGTGGTCGACAGCGTCGAGATGGACAAGGAGTACCGGGCCCTCGTCAGCACCGCCCGGGCCCGCGAGCTGCTCTCCCGCGAGGACGCCCTCCTAGGATCCGCCCTGGTGGTCGGGAGGATCAGCCGCGCCGAGCTGCGCCACGTCTCCGAACTCGTCGCCCAGCGGGAGGTCCTCTACGAGGTCAGCCTGCCGCAGCTGCCCGCCTCCGAGCGCGAGCGCTACGAACGCTTCTGGAAGAACGCCACCACGGCACCGCTGCGCACCGCCGAGCAGTCCGTCGCCTCCGCGACCCCCGGAGACATGCCCCGCGGTGTCACCGCCAGGAACTGGGACACCACCGCCGGAAACGTGCTCCAGGAACTCGGCGCCCTCGACGACCAGGTGAGCGACCGCTACCAGGACCGGGTCCGCCCCGTCGCCATGAACGTCATCGTCAAGGCCGTCTTCGCCGCCGCGCTCGGCCTTGTCGCCCTGCTGCTGTCGCTGCTGCTGTCGGTGCGCATCGGGCGCACCCTCGTCCGCGACCTGCGCCAGCTGCGCATGGAGGCGCACGAGGCGTCCGGCGTCCGGCTGCCCAGTGTGATGCGGCGCCTGTCGGCGGGCGAACAGGTCGACGTGGAGACCGAGGTTCCGCGCCTGGAGTACGACAAGAACGAGATCGGCGAGGTCGGCCAGGCCCTCAACACCCTGCAGCGCGCCGCCGTCGAGGCCGCCGTCAAGCAGGCCGAGCTGCGGGCCGGCGTCTCCGAGGTGTTCGTCAACCTCGCCCGCCGCAGCCAGGTCCTGCTGCACAAGCAGCTCACCCTGCTCGACACCATGGAGCGCAGGACCGAGGACACCGAGGAACTCGCCGACCTCTTCCGCCTCGACCATCTGACCACCCGCATGCGCCGGCACGCCGAGGGCCTGGTGATCCTCTCCGGCGCCGCGCCCTCCCGGCAGTGGCGCAAACCCGTCCAGCTCATGGACGTGGTCCGGGCCGCCGTCGCGGAGGTGGAGGACTACGAGCGCATCGAGGTGCGCCGCCTGCCCCGGGTCGCCGTCACCGGCCCGGCCGTCGCCGACCTCACCCACCTGGTGGCCGAGCTCCTGGAGAACGCCACCGTCTTCTCGCCTCCGCACACCGCCGTCCAGGTCGTCGGCGAGCGGGTCGCCAACGGCTTCACCCTGGAGATCCACGACCGGGGCCTGGGCATGACGGGCGAGGCCCTGCTGGACGCCAACCTGCGCCTCGCCGAGACACCCGAGTTCGAACTGTCGGACACCGACCGGCTCGGTCTGTTCGTGGTCAGCCGCCTCGCCCAGCGCCAGAACGTCCGGGTCTCCCTTCAGCCGTCCCCCTACGGCGGCACCACCGCGGTGGTCTTCATCCCCGACGCGTTGCTGAGCGACGACGTCCCCGACACCAACGGCATCGGCTTCCGCCTCGACCGCCCGCACGCCGCCAAGGAGGCCAAGGCGGCCGGCGGGCGCAAGGCCGCCCTGACCCAGGGGTCCGCGCAGCTGCCGGGCCTGCCCGCCTCCCTGCTGGACGGACCGGTCGAGCTGGACGCCCCCGTCGATCTGGACGCGCTCGGCGACCTGCCCGACATCCTCGACGCGGACAGCGAAAGCGGCGGTCTCTTCCGGCCTCGCCGCTCCCTGACCGGGTCGCTGGACGGTCCCGACGGTGCCGCCGACGAGCACCGCGGGTCGCTGCGCGGCAACCGCGTCTCCCGCCCCGCCCTGGACGGCTCCGACGCGGACGACCGGGCCGCCGGCGCCGGCCCCGTGCCGTTGCCCCGACGCCACACGCCCAAGCTGGTCAGCTCGCACGGCCGCCCGGTCGGCGAGCGGCGTCCGCGACGGGACGAGCCGGACGAGGAGCCGCCGCCCCGGCCGGGGCGGCGCCCGTCGTCCGACGCCGAGGCGGAGCCCCGGCAGCCGCGGCGCACCTCGTCCGGCGGGGAGAACCTGGCGCCGCTGCCGACCCGTCGGCGGGGCGGCCCCGCCCCGCACCGCCGCGGCACGGACGACCGGCGGCCGGCCGAACCGCTCTCCCCGACGCCGCCGGAGGACACCTCGGCCGGTGACCGCGCCCCCGAAGGCGACCTCACCCCGCCCGGCGGCACGGACACCACCCGGACCGCCCCGCCCGCCGCCGAGGCCGCACCGCCCGGCGCCGGCCTGGGCCCGCTGCCCCGCAGGGTGCGCCAGGCCAACCTGGCACCCCAGCTCAAGGCACCCGTCCGCGACACCCCGGCCACGGCGAGCGAGCCCGCGGACCGGGACGCGGACGAAGTACGCAGCCGTATGGCCTCGCTCCAGCGCGGCTGGCAGCGCGGCCGCGAGGAGAACGCCGCGGGCGACGACGCCCAGCGCGGCACAGCACCACAGGGAACGACTAAGGGGGACGGTCGATGACCGCACCGCAGCCGACCGGCCGCACGCACACCAACGGGGAGCTCAACTGGCTGCTCGACGACCTCGTGGACCGGGTCGCGAGCATCCGCAAGGCCATCGTGCTCTCGGGCGACGGCCTGCCGACAGGCGTGTCCAAGGATCTGACCAGGGAGGACAGCGAGCACCTCGCCGCCGTCGCCTCGGGTTTCCACAGCCTCGCCAAGGGCGTCGGCCGGCACTTCGAGGCCGGCAACGTACGCCAGACCGTGGTGGAACTCGACGACGCCTTCCTCTTCGTCACCGCCGCGGGCGACGGCAGCTGCCTCGCCGTGCTGTCGGACGCCGACTCGGACGTCGGTCAGGTCGCCTACGAGATGACCCTCCTCGTCAAGCGCGTCGGAGTGCATCTGGGCACCGCGCCGCGCACCGATCTGCCCTCCGGCGGGTAGTGAGAGGTCATGAGCGCAGACGGTCAGGCAAGCAGCCGCTGGTTCGACGAGGACGCCGGACCGGTCGTCCGCCCGTACGCCATGACGCGCGGCCGCACCACCAGTGCGGCCCAGCACCGCCTCGACCTGATCGCGGTGGTCGTCACGGAACCGGACGCGCACGACCCGGAAGCCGATCCCACGCTCTCCCCGGAGCACGTGCACATCGTCGAGCTCTGCCGCACCGCTCCGCAGTCGGTGGCCGAGCTGGCCGCCGAACTCGATCTGCCCATCGGCGTGGTCCGGGTCCTCGTCGGCGATCTCGTGGCCGCCGAACTCGTCCATGTGAACCGGCCGGTCCCCCCGGCCGAACTGCCGGACGAGAGTATTCTGCGCGACGTGATCAACGGCCTGCGAGCGCTGTGAACAGCGCGGAAGCGGGGTGAGGACATGACGGGCTGGCAGTTCTGGGTCGACCGGGGCGGCACCTTCACCGACATCGTCGCGCGCCGCCCGGACGGCCGTCTGCTGACGCACAAGCTGCTCTCGGACAGCCCCACACGCCACGGTGACGCAGCCGTCGCCGGGGTGCGCGCGCTGCTCGCCGGCTCCACGGATCCGGTGGAGGCCGTACGCATGGGCACCACGGTCGCCACCAACGCCCTGCTCGAACGCAAAGGCGAACGCACCCTGCTGGTGATCACCCGAGGGTTCCGCGACGCCCTGCGCATCGCCTACCAGAACCGCCCCCGCATCTTCGCCCGCCGCATCGAGCTCCCGGAGTCGCTCTACGAGCGGGTCGTCGAGGTCGACGAACGCATGGCCGCCGACGGAACCGTGCTGCGCGCCCCCGATCTGGACGCTCTCGCCGGACCCCTTGAGCAGGCGTACGACGACGGGATCCGCGCCGTGGCCGTGGTCTGTCTGCACAGCCATCTCCACCCGGCCCACGAACAGGCCGTCGGCGCGCTGGCCGCGCGCATCGGCTTCCCGCAGATCTCGCTGTCCAGCGGGGTCAGCCCGCTGATGAAGATCGTCCCGCGCGGGGACACCGCCGTCGTCGACGCCTACCTCTCGCCCGTGCTGCGCCGGTACGTCCAGCATGTCGGCGACGAACTGACGGGCGTCCGGCTGATGTTCATGCAGTCCAACGGCGGCCTCGCGGAGGCCGGGCAGTTCCGCGGCAAGGACGCCATCCTGTCGGGTCCCGCGGGCGGCATCGTCGGCATGGCCCGCATGTCGCAGCTGGCCGGTTTCGACCGGGTCATCGGCTTCGACATGGGCGGCACCTCCACCGACGTCTCCCACTTCGCCGGCGCCTACGAGCGGGTCTTCACCACACAGATCGCCGGGGTCCGGCTGCGCGCCCCCATGCTCGACATCCACACCGTCGCGGCCGGCGGCGGCTCCGTCCTGCACTTCGACGGCTCCCGCTACCGCGTAGGGCCGGACTCGGCGGGCGCGGACCCCGGCCCGGCCTGCTACCGCGCCGGCGGACCCCTCGCCGTGACGGACGCCAACGTCATGCTCGGCCGTATCCAGCCCGCGCACTTCCCCGAGGTCTTCGGCCCGGACGGCGACCAGCCTCTGGACGCCGGCGTCGTGCGTGACGGCTTCACCGCGCTCGCCCGGAGGATCCGCGACGACACCGGCGACGACCGCACCCCCGAGCAGGTCGCCGAGGGCTACCTGCAGATCGCCGTGGCCAACATCGCCAACGCCGTCAAGCGGATCTCCGTGCAGAAGGGCCACGACGTCACCCGCTACACCCTCACCACCTTCGGTGGCGCGGGCGGGCAGCACGCCTGCATGGTCGCCGACTCCCTCGGCATCCGCACCGTGCTCGTCCCGCCCATGGCCGGCCTCCTGTCCGCCCTCGGCATCGGCCTCGCCGACACCACCGCCATGCGCGAGCAGTCGGTCGAGGCCCCGCTCGAACCCTCCGCCATGCCCGGCGTGCACCGCACGGCAGACGAGCTTGAGGCCGCCGCCCGGGCCGAACTCCTCGCCGAGGAGGTGCCCGAGGACCGCATCCGCGTCAGCCGCCGCGCCCAGCTGCGCTACGACGGCACCGACACCACCCTCACCGTCGAGCTGACCGAGCCGCACCGCATGCGGCAGGCGTTCGAAGAACGTCATCGCGCCACGTACTCCTTCACGCTCGACCGCCCGATCGTCGTCGAAGCCCTCTCCGTCGAAGCCACCGGCATCACCGAACCCCCCGATCTGTCCGCCCTCGCCCCGTACGAAGGCCGTCCCGCCGCGCCCGAGACCGTCCGCCTGCACACGGGCGGCGCCTGGCGCGACGTACCCCTGCACCGCCGCGAGCACCTGCCTCCCGGCCGCGCCGTCACCGGCCCCGCGATCATCACGGAGGCCGGCGCGACCACCGTCGTCGACGACGGCTGGCGGGCCGCCGCCCGCGACGACGGGCATCTGGTCATGGAACGCGTCGCGGTCACGCAGAGTTCCGAAGCCGACACAAAAGCCGACCCGGTTCTGCTGGAGATCTTCAACAACCTGTTCATGTCCATCGCGGAGCAGATGGGCGCCCGCCTGGAGTCCACGGCCCAGTCCGTCAACATCAAGGAGCGCCTGGACTTCTCCTGCGCCCTGTTCGACCCCGACGGAAACCTGGTGGCCAATGCCCCGCACATCCCCGTCCACCTGGGCTCGATGGGCACCAGCGTCAAGGAGGTCATCCGGCGCCGCGGCGCGCTGATGCGGCCCGGGGACACCTACGCCGTCAACGACCCGTACCACGGCGGCACCCACCTGCCCGACGTCACGGTGATCACCCCCGTCTTCGACACGGAGGGTGAGCGCGTCCTCTTCCACGTCGCCTCCCGGGGCCACCACGCGGAGATCGGCGGCATCGCGCCGGGCTCCATGCCCGCCAACAGCCGGACCATCGAGGAGGAAGGGGTCCTCTTCGACAACTGGCTGCTCACCGAGGGCGGCCGCTTCCGCGAGGAGGAGACACGGCGCCTGCTCACCGACGCGCCCTTCCCCTCCCGCAACCCCGGGACCAACCTCGCCGACCTGCGCGCCCAGATCGCCGCCAACCACAAGGGTGTCGAAGAGGTCGGCCGCATGATCGACACCTACGGCCTCGACGTCGTCCAGGCGTACATGAGACACGTCCAGGACAACGCGGAGGAAGCCGTCCGCCGGGTGATCGATGCCCTGGACGACGGCGAGTACGCCTACGAGACCGACTCCGGCGCGGTCATCCGGGTACGCGTGCGCGTGGACCGCGAACAGCGCTCGGCCACCATCGACTTCACCGGCACCTCCGCCCAGCTGGACACCAACTTCAACGCGCCCTTCTCGGTCGTCAACGCGGCCGTCCTGTACGTCTTCCGCACCCTCGTCGCCGACGACATCCCGCTCAACGACGGCTGCCTGCGGCCGCTGAGGATCGTCGTGCCGCCCGGCTCCATGCTCGCGCCCGAGCCGCCCGCCGCCGTGGTCGCGGGCAACGTGGAGACCTCCCAGGCCATCACCGGCGCGCTGTACGCGGCGCTGGGCGTGCAGGCCGAGGGGTCCGGCACGATGAACAACGTCACCTTCGGCAACGACCGGCACCAGTACTACGAGACCGTCGCCTCCGGGTCCGGCGCCGGCGACGGCTTCCCCGGCGCGAGCGTCGTCCAGACCCATATGACGAACTCCCGGCTGACCGACCCGGAAGTGCTGGAGTGGCGGCTTCCGGTGCGGCTGGAGGAGTTCGCGGTCCGGCACGGCAGCGGCGGCGCCGGACAGTGGCGCGGCGGTGACGGCGCGGTGCGCCGCATCCGCTTCGGCGCCCCCATGACCGTCTCCACGCTGTCCCAGCACCGCAGGGTGCCGCCCTACGGGATGGCGGGAGGTGAGCCGGGCGCCCTGGGCGCCAACCGCATCGAACGCGCCGACGGCACCGTGACCGAACTGCGCGGCAGCGACTCGGCCGACGTCGCACCCGGCGACGTTCTCGTCATCGAGACCCCCGGCGGCGGGGGCTACGGCACCCCTCCGTCCCATCCGAACGAACCATCGAGCAGGAGAAGAGACCGATGATCTTCGGGCGCTCTGAACGCGGCAAGCCCCCGGTCGAGCCCGTCACGCTCAAGATCCTCGTGGCCGGCGGCTTCGGCGTGGGCAAGACCACCCTGGTCGGCGCGGTCAGCGAGATCAGACCGCTGCGCACCGAGGAACTGCTCACCGAGGTGGGACGGCCCGTCGACGACACCCGCGGCGTGGAAAGCAAGCACACCACCACCGTCGCGATGGACTTCGGGCGCATCACGCTCCGCGAGGACCTCGTGCTCTACCTCTTCGGCACCCCCGGCCAGGAACGGTTCTGGTTCATGTGGGACGAGTTGTCGGAAGGCGCGCTCGGCGCGGTCGTCCTCGCCGACACCCGCCGCCTGGAGGACTGCTTCGCGGCGATCGACTACTTCGAGCGCCGCGCCATCCCGTTCGTGGTCGGCGTGAACTGCTTCGAGGGCGCCGCACGCTACCCCGCCGAGGACGTCCGCGCGGCCCTCGACCTGGACGACCACGTCCCCCTGGTGCTGTGCGACGCACGCGACCGCGCGTCGGTCAGGGACGTGCTGATCGGCGTGGTCCAGCACGCCATGGCGTACGCGGCGGAGCAGCGCCAGGCCGTCACCACCTGACGCACGGGTGCGGCTCGTACCCCCGCCGACCGGGGTACGAGCCGCGGTCCCGTGCACGCCTACGCGCGCGTGCCCGGGCGCTGCGCCACGCGCTTGTGCCTAGGCGCCGTCACCGTCCTCCAGCCAGCCGAAGCTCTTCTCGACCGCCTTGCGCCAGTTGTGGTACTCCCGCTCGCGCACCGAGTCCTCCATCGACGGCGTCCACTCGGCGTCCTTCTGCCAGTGCGCCTTCAGCTCGTCCAGGTCGTTCCACACCCCGGTGGCCAGGCCGGCGGCGTAGGCCGCGCCCAGGCAGGTGGTCTCGGAGACCCTGGGCCGGATCACCGGCACCCCGAGAACGTCGGCCTGGTGCTGCATGAGCAGGTTGTTCTTGGTCATGCCGCCGTCGACCTTCAGGCTGGTGATCTCCACACCGGAGTCCTGGTACATGGCGTCGACGACCTCACGCGTCTGCCAGCTCGTGGCCTCCAGCACCGCGCGGGCGAGGTGAGCCTTGGTCACGTACCGGGTCAGGCCGGTGACCACGCCCCGCGCGTCCGAGCGCCAGTACGGGGCGAACAGTCCGGAGAACGCGGGGACGATGTACGCGCCGCCGTTGTCCTCCACACTCGCCGCGAGCGGCTCGATCTCGTCAGCCGTACGGATGATGCCGAGCTGGTCGCGGAACCACTGCACCAGCGCGCCCGTTATCGCGATGGCCCCCTCCAGGCAGTAGACCGGCGCCTCGTCCCCGATCTTGTAGCCCATCGTCGTCAGCAGTCCGCTCTTGGACGGCACCGGCCGGTTGCCGGTGTTGAGCAGCAGGAAGCTGCCCGTGCCGTAGGTGTTCTTCGCCGTGCCCACGTCGTAGCAGGCCTGCCCGAACACGGCCGCCTGCTGGTCGCCCAGCGCGGACGCCACGGGTACGCCCGCGAGCTGGCCGACGGCCGTGCCGTACACCTCCGAGGAGGACCGGATCTCGGGCAGCACCGCTTCCGGCACGTTCATCGCGGACAGGATGGAGGGCTCCCACTGGAGCGTTTCGAGGTTCATCAGCATGGTGCGCCCGGCGTTGGTCACGTCGGTGACGTGCCGCCCGCCGTCCGTGCCGCCGGTGAGGTTCCAGATGAGCCAGGAGTCGATGGTGCCGAACGCGATCTCACCGCTCTCGGCGCGGGCCCGCAGGTCGGGCACGTTGTCGAGCAGCCAGGCGGCCTTCGGGCCCGAGAAATAGCTCGCCAGCGGCAGTCCGGTCTGCTCGCGGAAGCGGTCCTGGCCGTCGGATCCCCCCAGTTCCCGGCAGAGCCCGGCGGTCCGGGTGTCCTGCCAGACGATGGCGTTGTGCACGGGCTTGCCCGTGGCGCGGTCCCACAGGACCGTCGTCTCGCGCTGGTTGGTGATGCCGAGCGCGCTAAGCTGGTCCGCGCGCAGCCCGGCCTTGGCGACCGCGCCGGCGACCACGGCCTGCACCTTCGACCAGATCTCGGTGGCGTCGTGCTCGACCCAACCAGGCTTGGGGAAGATCTGGCGGTGCTCGCGCTGGTCCACGGCGACGATCTCGCCCGAGTGGTTGAAGATGATGCAGCGGCTCGACGTGGTGCCCTGGTCGATGGCGGCTACATACTTCTCGGCGTTGTCCGTCATGGCTACCCCTTGGGCTTCGGCTCGACAGGCTGGGTGGTGGACGAGGCCCGCGCGTGTCCTGCCGTCAGCGGGCCGGCGCCGGGACCAGGAGTCGCTCCGATCAAAGGTGCGGTGGCTGCGCTGCTCATGGCGGCTCCCGGGTCCGGCCGATGATCAACCTCGGTGCTCCGTGCAGGGTGCGCTTTCCGTGGCCGCTCAGGTCGTGGGCGGGGAGCCTGCGGCGCCCCGTCCGGCGTCCGTCCGTGACGAGCGTTGCCATCGCAGCCGACCCGCCCCGAGACAGGCCTGGTACGCAGAGAGCCCACGCGGCACGTGCGTGATACGCCGAGAATGTACGGCGATGTCGGCTGACACCGGGAAGTCTTCCCCCGTGCTCAGGGAGCGTCAAGGCGAGCGACCGCGTGCATCGGACCCCTCACACAGAGAGATCGCCCACCCGTTCGAACAGGCCCGCGGGATGTGGGTGACCTTCAGCCTCCCAAAGCCCCGCAGAATCCCCCCGGAGCGCCCGGACGGGCCCCGGCCGAACTTTGACCCTCCGCAAGGTCCCACAGCCCCTCAGGAAGCCACTGAAGCCCCCTCAGAGCCCCGCAGCACCTCATGGCCGGGCGCTCCCGCTCGGGCCAGCACCCAGCTGGCGCCGCGCAGCGCCTTCGCGGCCTTCTTCAGGGGCGCGAGCGAAGCCGCCGCCTGCCGGTGGTCGTGGACGCTCCCCGGCCCGCACACGACCGTGGCCAGGGACAGCGTGACCGGCAGGCCGCCGGCCGCCCAGGGGACATCCAGCACGGCCGAGGCCAGTTCGCCGAGGCCGTCGGGATCGCTGAGCACCAGGAAGTCGTCCCCGCCGATGTGCCCCACCCGCGTCGCCCCGGACGCGGCCAGTTCCAGCGTCCGCCCCACCGCGCGGATCAGCTCGTCGCCCGCCGCGAACCCGGCCCCGTCGTTGACCTGCTTGAAGTGGTCGACGTCCAGCCAGCTCAACGCGAACGCCCGGCCCCCCGCGATCCGGCGGTCCACCTCACCGGTGATCGCGTCCGACCCCGGCAGCCGGGTCAGCGGATTGAGCCCGGCGGCCTCCTCCACACGGCTCTCCGCGAGCGCCCGCACCAGATCCGCCAGGCGCACGACGCCCACGCACCGCCCGCGGCCGTCGACGACGGCGACGTCGTCGGAGGTGCGGTCCCGGCCGCCGACCGCCACCACGTCCAGCACCTCCCAGGCGGTGGCGTCGACCCCCACCGTCCGCGGCGGGTCCCCGAGCTTGGCCGCCGGCCGGTCGGCGTACAGGGCGTGGCCGTACCGCCCGGACATGGTCAGCAGGAACCGCGAGCGGTGCACCGACCGCACCGGCACCCCGGCCGCGTCCACCAGCAGCACCCCGGACACGTCGGGCGAGCCGGTCAGCAGGGCCCGCACCTGCCCGGCGGAGGCGTGCGCGGGCAGCAGCGCGGCCGGCCGCACGAACTGCCGTACCGACGGCCCTGAGCGGGGCACCGGGACGACGCCGGGGGAGCGGGGCGGAACGTATACGTCCGCGGCGGGCAGCCGGGCGGGCGGTGCGAACAGCTCGCCCTGCGCCAGCTGCGCCCCGGCCGCCAGCGCGGCCGTGCACTGCGACTCGGTCTCCACGCCCTCGACGGCCAGCAGGGCGCCCAGTTCGTCGCACAGCGTCCGCATGGCGCGTACGGCGGCGGGCCGCGCCAGCAGCGACGCGTCGAGCTTGACCAGCTCGGGGCTAAGGTCGGTGAGCAGTCGCAGCGGCACGTCCCCGTCGCCGACCCCGTCGGCGCTGATCCGGAAGCCCTGGCGGCGCAGCACGGTCACGGCCTCCAGCAGGGCCCGCTGCGGCACGTGCGTGTACGGCGGGACGATGTCGACGGTGACCTCCCACGGCAGCCGTCCCGCCTCACGCACGGCGTCGTGCAGCGCGGACAGTCCGCCCAGGTCGGCCAGGGTCCCGGCGAACACGTTCACATGCAGCGGCAGCAGGGTCTCCTTGCGCACGGCCGCGCGGAAGGCCAGCACCGCGAGCCTGCCGTCCAGTTCGGGGTCGCGGCGTGCCTCGGCCAGGATGTCACCGGCCTCCGGTCGGGCGAGGATCTCCAGTGCCGCGACCCCGCCCGTGGTGAGGTTGACCACCGGCTGGAAGGCGAAGCGGAGAGTATCCGTCCAGGAGTGCACGGGAGCATGATGGCGCCGTGGGAGCCCGCCCAGGCCCAGTTCATGAGACGTTCACGCAGGATTCCGGCGCGATCACACAGCGTAGAAGCTCCGGCCCGCTCTCACCCGGTCAGTGCGCGATGCACGCGTTCGGCCCCCGGCGGCCGTCCGGACCTGGTAGATGCAAGGGACATGACACGACTGCACCGCCCCGTGCGGGCGCTGATCATCGCGCTCACCGCCCTGCTGACCGCGACCCTCGCCTCCGCCACGGCCCGGGCGTCCACCGAGCCCAAGGCCCCCGCCGACTTCGTCGCCCTCAGATCCGTGGACCCGACGATCATCCAGGAGATGCGCTACTTCACCCCGCACAACTTCGTCGGCGAGCGCATCGACGGCTACGAGCAGCCGATGTGCATCCTCACCCGGCCCGCCGCCCAGGCACTGCACAAGGCGCAGCAGCAGCTGCTGCGCGAGGGGTACAGCCTCAAGGTGTACGACTGCTACCGGCCGCAGCGCGCCGTCGACCACTTCGTCCGCTGGGCCAAGGACCTCGACGACCAGCGCATGAAGGCCGAGTTCTACCCGGACGTCGACAAGACCCGGCTGTTCGCCGACGGTTACATCGCGGAGAAGTCCGGCCACAGCCGCGGCTCCACCATGGACCTCACGGTCGTGCGGCTGCCCGCCAGGCCGACGCATCCCTACGTCCCCGGGCAACCGCTCGTGCCCTGTTACGCCCCCAAGAAGGATCGCTTTCCGGACAACTCCCTCGACATGGGGACCGGATTCGACTGCTTCGACACTCTTTCGCACACCCTGGATCCGCGTGTCCAGGGCGAACAGCGCGCCAACCGACTGCTGCTCAAGGACACCCTGGAGCACCTCGGTTTCGTGAACCTGGCCGAGGAATGGTGGCACTACACCTACAAGCCGGAGCCCTATCCGGACACCTACTTCGACTTCCCGGTCTCCGCCAAGTCGCTCACCAAGGCACGGCCAACCGCCTGAAGTCGGCGCCCTCTCCGATCGGATACAGTCCGCGCGTGTCCGAAATCCAGCACTCCACTTCCAACTCCGGTCCCGGCTCCCACTGTTCGAGCTGCGGCACGCCCTATGGAGAGGGCGTCACCGGCTGGCCGCGCACCTGCCCCGGCTGCGGCACCGTCGCCTACCGCAACCCCCTGCCGGTGGCGGTCGCCCTCCAGCCCGTCTACGACACCCAGGGCACCGCCCTGGTCGTGATCACCCGAACCGTCGATCCCGCGCGCGGGGGCATCGCCCTGCCCGGCGGCTACGTCGACGACCGCGAGGACTGGCGGCAGGCCGTCGTCCGCGAGCTGAAGGAGGAGACGGGCATCGACGCCGCGAGCCGCGACGTCCGCCTCGTCGACGCCATGAGCTCTCCCGACGGCCATCTGCTGCTGTTCGGACTCCTGCCGGAACGCCCCGTCCACGGTCTTCCCGCGTCGGCGGCCACGGACGAGACCCAGGGCTGGGAACTCCTGCGCCGCCCGGAGCAACTCGCCTTCCCGCTGCACACGGCCGCCGTACGGGCGTGGTTCGAGGGCCGCTACGTCTGACCGTCGCGTTGCGGCCTCAGCGCCCGGCGAGCCCCCGCACCCGGACCGGCAGGGACGGCTCACGCGGCCCGTCCGGGCCCTGCAGCCCCACGACCACGCGCGAGCCGTCCCACCGGGTGACGTAGTGCTCGATCTCCGGCTCCTCCCAGCCGTCGCCCGCGTCCGCCACCACCAGCCCGCCCCCGGCACGGCCCGGCGCCGGCGCCCACACCTCCAGCTCCGGCCCTCCGTCGTCCCCACGCACCGGAATCACCGCACCCGCGCGTGCCAGGACCGGGATCCGCGACAGCGGCGCCTCGACCAGCACCTGCCCCGGCCCCTCGTACGCCTGTCCCGTGGCCGTGTCGTACCAGCGACCGCGGGGCAGCCGCACCGCCCGCCGGTCCGCCCCCGGCGCGAGCACCGGCGCCACCAGCAGACAGTCACCCAGCAGGAAGGCGTCCTCGCACTCGCGCAGCGCCCGGTCCTCCGGGGCGCCCCACCACAGGGGCCGCACATAGGGAGCCCCGGTGCGCCGGGCCAGATGCGCCAGGGTGACGAAGTACGGCAGCAGCCGCCGGCGCTCCACGAGCGCCACGCGCGCGTGCTCCAGCACCTCGGCCCCGAACTCCCACGGCTCCCGGCGCCCGGCGTCCCGGCTCGCGTGCGTACGGAACAGCGGCAGGTACGCGCCCAGCTGGAACCACCGCAGAAACAGCTCGGGCGACGGGCTGCCGTCGAACCCGCCGATGTCCGGGCCCGAGTACGGCACCCCGCACAGCCCGAGGCCGAGCACCAGCGACAGCGACGCCCGCAGCCCGGGCCAGCCGGTGGCGACGTCCCCGGACCAGGTGCCGCCGTAGCGCTGCATCCCGGCCCATCCCGAGCGGGAGAACAGGAACGGCCGCTCCCGGGGCGACAGCTCCCGCAGGCCCTCGTACGCGGCCCGCGCCATGCTCAGGCCGTAGACGTTGTGCGCCTCCCGGTGATCGCCGCCGCGTCCCTCCAGGCAGTGCCGGGCCGACCGCGGCAGGGTCGACTCGCCGAACGCGGTGAACGAGGTCGGCTCGTTCATGTCGTGCCAGAAACCCGCGAACCCCTGCGCCAGCCGCTCCGCGTACAGGCCGCCCCACCACTTGCGCACACGCGCGTGCGTGAAGTCCGGGAACACCGCGTCCCCGGGCCACACCACCCCCTCGACGAGCCGCCCCGAAGCGTCCCGTACGAACGCGTCCAGGTCCGTGCCGCCGTCGTACACGGCGTTGCCCGGCGCCGCCCTGACCGCCGGGTCCACGATCGACACCAGCCGGATCCCGTCCCGGCGCAGCTCCTCTGCGAGCCTGGGCAGCGCGGGGAAGCGCTCCCGGTCGACGGTGAACACCTGGTGCGCGTCGTAGTGGTCGATGTCGAGGTGGACGGCGTCGAGCGGCAGACCGCGCTCCCGGTAGCCCGCGACGATCCGCCGCACCTCTCCCTCGCTGCCGAAACCCCACCGCGCGTGCTGATGGCCCAGCGCCCACCGCGGCGGAAGCGCGGGCGCCCCGGTCAGCGAGGCCCAGGCGAGCAGCACGCGCGCGGGGGTGCCCACCATCACCCAGCAGCGCAGCGGGCCGCCCTGCATGCGCAGCTCGCTGGTCCCCGCCCGGTCGTGGCCCGAGCCGGCCCCTTCCTCGCCCTCGCGCAGGGTCACGGTGCCGTCCCAGGAGTTGTCGTGGAACAGCAGATGCGTCCCCGCGTCCGCCACCACCATCTGCACCGGCATGGTGATGTACAGCGGGTCGTCTCCCGGGGAGAAGGCGTGACCCGGATCGGTGTTCCACAGGCGGTAGGTGCCGTCGCGCAGGCGGGGACCGCCCGCCCGTCCGCCGAGGCCGAAGAACCGCGCCTCCGGGGCCACCTCCGAGCGGACCATCCAGCGTCCCGGACCGCCGTCGGCCGGCTCCCACCACCGGGGCGGAAGATCGCGGCGCAGCGTCACACCGCCGGGCGTGCGGATCTCCACCGCGCCGTGCCGCGAGACGGCGACCGTCACCCGCTCGGCCACCACCCGCCAGCCGCCCTCCTTGTCGGGCTCCAGCGACGCCCGCGGATCGGGTTCCGGGCAGCGGCCCGCCAGGGCGTACGACGGCTCGGCGGCGGCCCCGTCCCAGGCCCAGAAGGCGGCCCCGTTGACCGCGACCAGGATGCGCAGCTCGGAGCGGCCGAACCGGATGACGCCCCCGCCCGGACCGGGCTCCACCTCCTCGATGGTGCCGGGCATCCGTGCCCGCTCGGCCGCCGGACGCGGCAGCCCGGCGGCGTCGGTCCGCCTCCGGCGCCAGGCGGCCCGCACGGTCCGCACGGCCTGGGCCGCCCCCACCGCACCGACCAGCTTCACCGAACGCACCAGGTCACGACCGTCCATGCTGCTCACCCTGCCATTGACGGCCCCACGCGCGGGTGTCGTTCAACTGCCGTTCACCCGTGATCGGACCACATCTTCACGACACGAACTATGTGCGGTGAGCCCTGGTGCTGCAGTCGATCACATGGCATCGTCCGTGTCAGCCGCGTCACGCGCACACCCCAGCCCGTGCGCGGAGGACGCACACGAAGCGCACAGCCCGGGAGCACCCCAATGACGACCGTGAACCCGCAACCCCTCTGGCAGCCGGATCCGGAGCGCATCGCCCAGGCTCAGGTGACCAGGTTCCAGGCCTGGGCAGCCGAGCACCACGGCGCACCGGCCGAGGGCGGCTACCCCGCGCTGCAGCGCTGGTCCGTCGACGACCTGGAGTCCTTCTGGACGGCCGTCACGCAGTGGTTCGACGTACGGTTCTCGACGCCGTACACGCGTGTGCTCGGCGACCGCGCCATGCCCGGGGCCCAATGGTTCCCCGGCGCGACCCTCAACTACGCCGAACACGCCCTGCGCGCCGCCGCCGACCGCCCCGACGCCCCGGCGCTGCTCCACGTCGACGAGACGCACGAGCCCCGCCCGGTCAGCTGGGCCGAACTGCGCCGCCAGGTCGGCTCCCTCGCCGCCGAACTGCGCGCCCTCGGTGTACGCCCCGGGGACCGCGTCAGCGGCTACCTGCCGAACATCCCGCAGGCCGTCGTCGCCCTGCTCGCGACGGCCGCCGTCGGCGCCGTATGGACCTCCTGCGCCCCCGACTTCGGCGCCCGCAGCGTCCTGGACCGCTTCCAGCAGGTCGAACCGGTCGTCCTGTTCACGGTCGACGGCTACCGCTACGGCGGCAAGGAGCACGACCGCCGCGAGATCGTCGCCGAACTGCGCCGCGAGCTGCCCACGCTGCGCGCGGTGGTGCACATCCCGCTGCTGGGCACGCCGGCCCCCGAGGGCGCCCTGGAGTGGTCGGCGCTGACCGCGGCCGACGTCGAACCGGTCTTCGAGCAGGTGCCCTTCGACCACCCGCTGTGGGTGCTGTACTCCTCCGGCACGACCGGCCTGCCCAAGGCCATCGTCCAGTCCCAGGGCGGCATCCTGGTCGAGCACCTCAAGCAGCTCGGCCTGCACTGCGACCTCGGCCCCGAGGACCGTTTCTTCTGGTACACCTCGACGGGCTGGATGATGTGGAACTTCCTCGTCTCCGGCCTGCTGACGGGCACCACGATCGTGCTCTACGACGGCAGCCCCGGCTACCCCGACACCGGCGCCCAGTGGCGGGTCGCCGAACGCACCGGCGCCACCCTCTACGGCACCTCGGCCGCCTACGTCATGGCCTGCCGCAAGGCCGGCGTGCACCCGGCGCGCGACTTCGACCTCTCCACGGTGCGCTGCGTGGCCACCACGGGCTCCCCGCTGCCGCCCGACGGCTTCCGCTGGCTGCACGACGAGGTGCGCGACGACCTGTGGATCGCCTCCGTCAGCGGCGGCACGGACGTGTGCTCCTGCTTCGCCGGCGCGGTGCCGACCCTCCCGGTGTACATCGGCGAACTCCAGGCCCCCTGTCTGGGCACCGATCTGCAGTCCTGGGACCCCAGCGGCAAGCCCCTGACCGACGAGGTCGGCGAGCTGGTCGTCACCAACCCCATGCCGTCCATGCCGATCCACTTCTGGAACGACCCCGACGGCAGCCGCTACCACGACAGCTACTTCGACACCTACCCCGGTGTCTGGCGCCACGGCGACTGGATCACGCTCACCTCGCGCGGCTCGGTGATCATCCACGGCCGGTCGGACTCCACCCTGAACCGCCAGGGCGTGCGCATGGGCTCCGCCGACATCTACGAGGCCGTCGAGCGCCTGCCCGAGATCAAGGAGTCCCTCGTCATCGGCATCGAGCAGCCCGACGGCGGCTACTGGATGCCGCTGTTCGTGCACCTGGCTCCGGGTGCCGTCCTCGACGACGCCCTCACCGACCGGATCAAGCGCACCATCCGCGAGCAGCTCTCCCCGCGCCACCTCCCCGACGAGATCATCGAGGTGCCCGGCGTGCCGCACACCCTCACCGGCAAGCGCATCGAGGTCCCGGTCAAGCGGCTCCTCCAGGGCACTCCCTTGGAGAAGGCCGTCAACCCCGGCTCCATCGACGACCTCGGCCTGCTGCACTTCTACGAGGACCTGGCCCGCAAGCGCGCCTGAGCCTCCCCGGGGGTCAGCCTCCGTAGGTGGCCTCGGACTCGCCCAGCACGGCGGCGAAGTCCGAGGCCAGCCGCACCGCCTCGGTTGCCTCCAGCCCGGCGACCGAGATCCGCACGCCCGGAGGCGCCGCCAGCCGGAACCGGGCTCCGGCCGCGACCCACCAGCCGTACGACCGCAGCCCGTTCACCACCGCCGACTCGTCCCGCACCGGCACCCAGACGTTCATCCCGCTCGCGCCGTGCGCGGGAATGCCCCGCTCCGCGAGCGCGGCCTTCAGGGCCTCCCGCCGCTGTGCGTACGCCTCCCGCGCGCGTGTCACCAACGCGCGCGTGCCGTCGTCGGTCAGCAGCCGGTGGACGGTGTCCTGCAGAAGGTGGCTCACCCAGCCGGACGTCAGCAGCAGCCGCCCGTCGTGCCGGGCCGACGTCACCGGATCGCAGGCCGCCGCCGCCCAGCGCAGATCCGTGCCCAGGAACTTGCTCACCGTGCGCACGTGCACCCACCGGGCGAGGCCGGATGCGGCGAGCGTCCACAGGGGCGCGTCGGCGATCTCGGAGGCGTGGTCGTTCTCGACGACGAGCACATCGCCGGCCTCGCGCAGCACCCGCGCGAGCGCGTCCCTGCGCTCGGCGGAGAAGCAGCCGCCGTAAGGATTCTGCGCCCGCGGACTGCACACCACCGCCCGAACTCCCGCACCCAGCGCCTCCTCCAGGGCGTCGGGACGCATCCCCTCGTCGTCCACCGCCACCGCGACGGTCCGCAGCCCGAGCGCCGCGACCAGATCCAGCAGATGGTGGTAGCCAGGATCCTCCATCGCCACGGCGTCCCCGGGCCGCAGCTCCACCGACAGCAGCCGGCCGATCAGATCCAGCGCCCCATGGGCGAACGTCACCTGCTCCACGGGCACCCCGTCGGGCCGCAGCCAGTCGCGTACGGCCTCCTCCAGAGGCGCCAGCCGGGGCGTCGCACGGTGCGGACGGGCGCCGGGGGAGAGGCGTGACGGGGGCACGAGGGCCGGCAGCAGCCGCGGATCTGGGTGCCCGCCCGCCAGGTCACGCAGGCCCTCCGGCACCCTGGGCGGCCGACGTGAGGCGACCGCCGGCGCGGGCGCCACCACGGTGCCGCCCCGGCCGCGCGTGACCACGATGCCCCGCTGCCGCAGCTCCTTGTACGCCGTGGCGACCGTCCCCGGGCTCACGCCCAGCTCGTCCGCCAGCCGCCGCACCGGCGGCAGTGCCGCGCCCGGCGCCAACGCCCCTTCGGCCACGCCTCGTTCCACGGACGCGGCAATTGCCTTGGCCGTCGTACCGACGATCCCATATTGTGTTGCCACGTTGGTAACTATGTACCAATACATAACTGGAGACAAGGGGGAACCGTGCGCCGGACGCACCGCACAGCCACGGGCAAGGCACGCATACCCGGAGGACGAGACGGACGCGCGATGCTCGTCATCGCCCTCGTCGACCGCATCGGCAGCGGACTGTGGGCCTCCGTCTCCGTCCTGTACTTCACCTACGTCGCCCACCTGTCCATCGCCCAGATCGGCACCCTCGCCGCAGCGGCCGGAGCCGTCGGCATCGCCGGCTCACCCCTCGGCGGACGGCTCGCCGACCGGTTCCCGGTCACCCGCGTCCTCGTCACCGTCCAGCTCGTGCGCGCCCTGGCCTCCCTGGCCCTGCTCACCACCGACCACTTCGCCCCGCTGCTCGTCTTCTCCGCCGTCGGCAGCCTCGGCGATCGCGCCGCGAGCGTCCTCACCAAGCTCTACGCCACCCGCATCGCCGGCCCCGACCGCGTCCGGTACCAGGCCCTGCACCGCACCCTCGCCAACGCCGGCTGGGCCCTCGGCGGCCTCGCCGCCGCAGCCGCCCTCGCCCTGGGCACCACCACCGCCTACCGCTGGCTGCTCACCGGCGACGCCCTGTCCTTCCTGCTCTCCGCGCTGCTCACCCTGCGCTGCAACGAACCCCCCTCCACCCGGCGGACCGTCACCACCTCGACGACCCCGGCCCGACCCACCACCCCCCGCAGCCCCTGGCGCGACCGCACCTACCTCGCCTACGTCGCCACCGAGACCGTCCTGTCCCTCGACGACGCCATCTTCAAAGTCGGGCTGCCCCTGTGGATCGCCCACACCGGCAACGTCCCGCACGGACTGGCCCCGCTGCTGCTCGTCCTCAACAACGTCATGGTCGTCGCCCTCCAGGTCCCCCTGGCCCGATTCGGCACCACGACAGCCGCCGCCCGCGCACTCCTGATCCCGCTCTCCGCCGCCTTCGCGCTGGGCGGCCTGGCCCTGGCGCTCTCCGCCACCGACACCACCCCGGCGGCCATCGCCCTGCTCACCGCCGCGGCCGTCGCGTTCACCGTCGCCGAAATGCTCCACGCCACCGTCTCCTGGGAACTGTCGGTCGCCCTCGCCCCCGACAGCGCCCTCGGCGCCTACCTCGGCGTGCACGGCCTGGCCCAAGCCGCCCAGCGCAGCGCCGGCCCGCTCGCAGTCACCGCGGCCATCGCCACCGGCCCCGCCGGCTGGACCGTCTTCGGCGCCACCATCGCCCTGACCTGCGCAATCCAGCACCGGCTCGTCCGCGAGCGGCTCAGCCGGACCCCGTTGTCAGTGCCCCCGGTTACTGTGAGTGAGCACTGATCGACTGCGCACAGGGGGAAACATGGCGCACACCGACCGCCGGACCATGCGACGCGTCCTTCGCCGCGAAATCGCCGGCACCATCGGCCTGCTCACCGACGAACACGACTTCCGCGCCATGCGGCGCTACCGCACCTTCACCTTCGACGACCACACCGCCTACCTGCGCGAAGTGGAAGCCCTGCTCAGGTCCCGCGCCACCCAGGGCGGACACACCACGGTCACCCTCTTCGACCCCGAGGAGTACGCCGCCTACTGCACCTGGCACGAACTGGACCCCGACAGCCCGGCGAGCCGGACCCGCTTCACCGCCGAACTCGCCGCCACCGGCCCCACGGTCCTGTACGAGGGACAACCGCTGACCGAACTCGTCCCCGCCCTCGTCGACGAAGCCGTCCGTCAGGCCACCTGGGAGTACGCCGCCACCCTGCTCGCCCGCCTCGGCAGCTGCGCCTCCTGCGGCGAGGACATCGGACGCGCCGCCTTCGCACACGCCTCCGACCTCCTCATGCGCGTCCTCGACACCGCCTCACCCGGCAACCGGCACCTCGTCTGCAGCGTCTCCGGCCCACCAGAAACCCTGACCGCCGTGCTCCACGCCGACCAGGTCGCCGACGGCACCACCCCACTCGACGAAGCCGAAGCCCTGGAGTTCACCACCGTCCTCGCCCTCGGCCTCGCCACCGACAGCCCCGGCGGCCTCGTCATGCGCACCAGCACACCCGGCAGCCCCGACCGCATCTACGGATGGCGCCTGCGCGACAACACCCTGCACCCGCTGACCGCCGGCGAGGTCTTCGACGCCTACTGCACCGACATCGAGTCCGGCGATCTGCTCTCCCCGGAATCCGACGTCGACTACTGCGAGCCCCCCGACCTCGGCGCCGACGACACACTCCACCGCCACCGACGCTGACGACCCCCCACAGCGACGCGAAGGGGCGCCCCGCCCGAAGCGGAGCGCCCCTCCAACGACACGAAGCGTGCGCGCGACGCGATTACTCGCCGGACAGCACCGCCTGAGCCGCGTTGCGCGCCTCCTCGGCACTGTCCGCTGCCCGCGCGGCCGCGGCGGCCCGCTCGCACTGAGCGAGCGTGTACTTCGCCAGGGTCGCGCGTACATAAGGAAGGGACGCCGCACCCATGGAGAGGGAGGTGACACCCAGACCGGTCAGCACACACGCCAGCAGCGGGTCGGACGCGGCCTCACCGCAGACGCCACAGCTCTTGCCCTCGGCCTTCGCCGCCTCGGCGGACAGCGCCACCAGGTCGAGCAGCGCCGGCTGCCACGGGTCCTGCAGACGTGACACCGCACCCACCTGACGGTCCGCGGCGAACGTGTACTGCGCCAGGTCGTTCGTCCCCAGCGACAGGAACTCGACCTCCTGCAGGATCGACCGCGCCCGCAGCGCGGCCGACGGGATCTCGACCATCGCGCCGAACTTCGCCCGCAGACCCGCCTCCCGGCAGGCGTCGGCGAACGCCTTGGCGTCGGTGCGGTCGGCCACCATCGGGGCCATGACCTCAAGGTAGACCGGCAGCCCCTCAGCGGCCCTGGCCAGCGCCGTCAGCTGCGTGCGCAGCACCTCGGGGTGGTCCAGCAGGGTGCGCAGACCCCGCACACCCAGCGCCGGGTTCGGCTCGTCGGCCGGGGTGAGGAAGTCCAGCGGCTTGTCCGCACCCGCGTCCAGCACCCGCACGACCACACGGCCCTCGGGGAACGCCTCCAGGACCTGACGGTAGGCCTCGACCTGCTTCTCCTCGGACGGCGCGTTCTTGTTGTCGTCCAGGAACAGGAACTCGGTACGGAAGAGCCCGACGCCCTCGGCACCGGCTTCTACCGCGGCGGCCACATCCGCCGGACCGCCGATGTTGGCGAGCAGCGGCACCTTGTGCCCGTCGGCGGTGGCGCCCGGACCGGTCGCGGCGGCCAGCGCGGCCTTGCGCTCGGCGGCGGCAGCCTGCAGCTGCGCCTTCCGGTCCTCGCCCGGGTTCACGAAGATCTCACCGGTGCTGCCGTCGACCGCGACCACCGTGCCCTCGGCCAGCTCACCGGCACCGGGCAGAGCGACGACGGCCGGCACACCGAGGGCACGCGCCAGGATGGCACTGTGACTGGTCGGCCCGCCCTCCTCGGTGACGAAGCCCAGCACCAGCGTCGGATCCAGCAGCGCCGTGTCGGCGGGCGCGAGGTCGCGGGCGACCAGCACATACGGCTCGTCGCTGTCCGGCACGCCCGGCATCGGCACCCCGAGCAGACGGGCGACGATACGGTTCCGCACATCGTCGAGGTCGGCCACCCGGCCGGCGAGGTACTCGCCCGCCGCGGCCAGCAGCTCGCGGTACGCCGCGAAAGCGTCGTACACCGCGCGCTCGGCCGTGCTCCCCACCGCGATACGACGGTCCACGTCCGCCATCAACTCGGGGTCCTGGGCCATCATGGCCTGCGCCTCAAGCACGGCCTGGGCCTCGCCCCCCGCCAGATTGCCGCGCGCCATCAGGTCGGCAGCCACAGCCTCCACGGCTTTGCGGGCACGCCCCTGTTCGCGCTCCGCTTCCTCCGCCGGGATCTGCTTGGCCGGCGGTTCGAGGACCGCCGTTCCCATGTGCCGAACCTCGCCGATCGCCACACCGTGGCTCACGCCGACGCCTCGCAGCGTTGTCTCCATCTCACCCGTCTCCGATAGTGCGGCGGGTCCCGCCGCCGCGGTGGTTGTCCTACCAGCCGTCACAGGACGGCGCCGACGTCACTTCCAGACGAAGAGACTGTCGCCGGTCTTCAGCTCGCCGTCCTCACGAAGCTCGGAGAGCGCCTCGGCCGTGGCCTCCAGAGCGACCACGGGGCACACCGGGGACTTGCCGGCGGCCTCCACGGCGCGGGGTTCCAGCGCACGATGGCCTGGCCGCGCGTGACCGTGTCCCCCTTGTTCACGAGCAGCTCGAAGCCTTCGCCGTTCAGCTGCACGGTGTCGATGCCGAGGTGAGTGAGCACGCCGTGCCCGCTCTCGTCGACGACCACGAAGGCGTGCGGGTGCAGGGAGACGATGACTCCGTCAACCGGCGAGACCGCCTCGGAGGCGTCACGGTCGGGGTCGATCGCGGTACCGGGGCCGACCATGGCCCCGGAGAAGACCGGATCCGGCACGGCCGCCAGTCCGATGGCACGTCCTGCAAGAGGGGACGTCACGGTGGTCATGGGAAACCTCCCAGGGGTGGAGATCAAAAGGGCCGTCTCGCCTGTCCCGGACGGCGCACTGGGCAGCAGGGTATGTCATAGGTAGTACCGGTTCCGCACGAGAGATCCGAATAGAGGTCTAGACCACATCTCCCACGGATTTGCACCCGCTCCGCGGCTCCGTGTACAGTCGTACTCCTGCGACGGGCTGAGCGACGCGATCGAGCGTCATCGCCCGAGCAGCAACCCAACTCGTCAGATCCTATCCCGGGATCACCTTCCGCATGCCTGCGGGACGGTGGTCAGGGGGGCGGAAAAAGCCTGGTAGAGTTGGAAAC